>CAZQII010000031.1:0-17640 GCA_964593825.1 uncultured Ruminococcus sp. | reverse complement strand
TCCTCGTCGGCGAATATTCTTTTGACGCCGCTTTGCGCATCGTCGAAATTGCCGTCAATCGCATCGACCGAAACATTGGTGCCGACCTGCGTCTGCATCTGAAGCTTTTGCACCTTGCTCACACCGTGGACGGGGTAGAACACCTTTATCTTCGTGCCGGGAACGTTACAGAAGCCCTCGAGCGCGGCCTTTCCGGTGTCTCCCGAGGTCGCGACAAGTATCATTGCGCACCTTTCCTCGCCGCACTTTTTGAGTGCGCGGGAGAAGAGCCTCGGCATCAGCTGAAGCGCCATATCCTTGAATGCGCATGTTGGGCCGTGCCATAATTCGAGCATATAGTGTCCGTCTCCGATCTTTGTGACCGGCGCGGGACTTTTGCCGAATTTATCCTCGGAGTATGCCGCTCTTGCGTCCTCGAGCAGCTCGTCATATGTGTAGTCCGTCAGAAATTTCGAGAGCACCGTGGCGGCTCTTTCGGGGTATGAGAGCTTTGCCATGAGCGAAAGCTCGTGTTCGTCGAGCGTCGGTATACTCTCCGGCATGAAAAGTCCGCCGTCGTCCGCGAGACCTTTTTTTATCGCGTATGCGGACTCGACCTTTTCCGCACAGCCTCTTGTGCTTACGAATTTCATGTGTTTCTCCTATCATATGATGAATTGTAATTGAATGCGGATTCAATATGGTGTATTTTTTCGGCGTCGGTGCGATTTCCGTCGGATCTCGCCAAAATCTCGATGACGTCGAATCTTATCCGCCCCTCCGGGCGGCTCCGGGCGATGTAGCATCTCGCCGCTTTTATTATATCACGCTGCTTCTGCGGTGTAACGGCGGATGCGGGGCGCGGCTCGTTCGGATTGATCCTTCCCGCGGTGCGCGTTTTCACCTCGACGAACACCGTGATGTCATTTATGCTTGCTATTATATCTATTTCTTTGTTAAGTGCCACGTAATTGCGCTCGAGGATCCTGTAGCCCTTTCTTTTCAGATATTTGCATGCCATATCCTCGCCTGTGTTTCCGAGTTTGCGCTTGGGTGTCAATATTTTGAGAATGTTCATTGCGGTCATTTTTCAAGAAATTTTAAAAATGTACGCCTGTGTATCGGACTGGGGCCGAATTTGCGGACCGCATCCATATGTGCCTTCGTCGGATACCCCTTGTGCTTTGCGATCCCGTACTGCGGATAAAGCTTGTCCTGCTCTATGCACAGCCTGTCTCGCGTGACCTTGGCGAGGATCGATGCCGCCGCAACGGAGCAGCTCTTCGCATCTCCGCCGATGATCGCCTCCGTCGGAAGGGTAAAGCCCCTCGTGCAATTGCCGTCGATCAAGGCAAAGTCCGCGCGCACGGGCAGGGCATCTATTGCGCGGCGCATGGCGAGCATGGATGCGTTCAAAATATTAATCCGGTCGATCTCCTCCGGCGACGCTTCGGCAATCGCGTAAGCGACGGCTTCTTTTTTTATGATTTCGAAAAGCGCCTCGCGCTTCTTTTCGGTCAGCTTCTTCGAGTCGTTGAGCCCCTCTATCGTGAGCCCGGTCGGAAGTATCACCGCCGCCGCAACGACAGGACCGCAGAGCGGACCTCTGCCGGCCTCATCGCATCCGCAGACCGCCGTGTATCCTTCGCTGTTATGCTTGATCTCATATTCGTAATTCGGCATTTCGGTCATCTCCGTTTTTCTCAGGGTAATTCGAGCGTGATCCTTCCGATCTTCGCACTTCTGAATTCGTCGAGCAGCATTATCGCCGTGCGCTCGTGATTTATTTCTCCGCCGGACATGAGGAAGCCGCGCTTCCTGCCGATGAGAGTGAAGAGGTCGTATGAATCGAGCCCCGAAGTCTCGTCCTCGGAGAGCTTGTATCTTTTCATAAACTCCTCGGGCGCGCATTTCATGAGTCTGGAGCAGAGGATCATTGCGATCTCCTCCGTGTCGAGTATTTGATCCTTGATCGCACCTGTGATGGCAAGGTTCTGACCGACCGTCTCGTCCTCGAATTTCGGCCAAAGGACGCCGGGCATATCCAGGAGATCGAGTCCGATGGATGTGGGGACCCACTGCTTATTAACGGTAACTCCGGGGCGGTCCTCGACCTTGGCCTTTTTACCGCCGGCGAGGCGGTTGATCAGCGAGGATTTGCCCACATTGGGAATGCCGACTATCATCGCGCGCAGGTGGCGCGACTCCATTCCTTTCTCGCGGTAACGCTGCAACTTGTCGGCCATGACGCTCTTCACGGCGGCGGAGAGTGATGCGAGCCCCGTTGCGTCCGATGAATCTATGGTAACGGCGGCGCCGCGCTCGGAGCATTTCTCCACCCAGCGCGCGGTCATTGTGGGGTCTGCGAGCGACGATTTGGTGAGAACGGTCACACGCGGCTTTTGCTCACAGAGCTTTTCGATCTCGGGATTGCGCGAGCTGTAGGGAATGCGCGCGTCGAGGAGCTCTAAGACGAGATCAACATCGGGCATACACTCCTTCATCATTCGGCGTGTTTTTGCCATATGCCCGGGGAACCACTGTATCGGATTGTTTGACATGCTGTAATTTCCTTTTTATTTAACGGTGCCGAGCTTTTTAAACGGGGATATTCTGAGCTTTACCTCACCGATAACGGTATCCTCGCTTATAGCGCCGAAGCACCTTGAGTCTGTTGAATTGTTTCTGTTGTCGCCGAGGACGAATATGCATCCGTCGGGGACGGTATATTCCTCGAAGCAAGCATATTCGTATGACGAACGGAAAATATAGTGTCCGCCGCTTATATACTTGTTCTCATCGTCGATTTCTTCTCCGTTCACGAAAACGGTGCCGTCAAAATCGATATAGACTTTGTCGCCGCCCGTCGCGATGACGCGCTTTATTATCGGCTTGCGCAGATTTTCATCGAGCGAATAATCCTCGAACACTATAATATCTCCGCGCTTCGGCTCGTAGAACATATTCGAAATTATCAAGTGCTCGCCGTGGCAGAGCGTGCCCTCCATAGATTCGCCGTCAACGACCGCATGCCTGAATACGAGCGTTGTAAGAACAAATACCGCGGCGACGGTAAATATAAAAAGCTCGACAAAATCAAATATCTTATCTATGATGCGCGGGGATTTCGGGTCGTATCCGCGCTCGTCGCGTTTTTCAAATTCGTATATTTTCGAGTCGACGCCGTCACCGTCATGGGCGGGCTCCTCCTTGTCGCCGAAGAACGAAATCTGGTGCGGCCCGTCCGCAAGATCGGCGTCTGCCTGTGCTCCGTTCGGCCATTTATCCTCGGCGTCGGATATTTCACATTCGGTGATACCGGCGTCGGCTTCGTCCTCGATATTCTCGCCGGCAAAGATCTCCTCAGGAACTATAAGCATATCGCGGGAGACGCGGTCCTCACCGTCCGATGTGCGCTTTGTCATACGAAAACCTCCGTGAAAATTTTACTCATAATAAAGTATTTTAACATATTTTTATAAAAAATACAATACGCAAATTGCAATTTGCCCGCAAATCAGTAAAAATATTTACAAATTCCGAAAATCACCTGAATATCCCGCCGAAAAATGTATGAGAAAGAATAAAAAGCTCTTGACTTGATTTCATCTGAATGATATAATTATAGCAAATGCAAAAAAATAATTCAAACCGTAACGGTAAAGGAGCGCATTTATATGGCAAAATGGATATGGTACAGAGGAGATTTCGAAATTTTTCACAGTCTTAAGCTTCACAGCAGAAGACAAGAGCGCGGATGCGAGTACCCGCCGTTCTGGTCGCTGAGCACGCCGTATCCTTCCGCGGCCTTTTATAAGGAGTATCGCTCCGAGGAGGCGGAGACGGTGAGCGTTGTAACATATGCGAGGGCCTATGTTATGGTTGACGGCGTACGTTATCCTTCGAATACAAGGATCGACATTCCCGCGGGTGAGCACAGCGTATGCGTCGTTGCCATGGATCATGTTGCCTTTCCGAGCATTTATATCTGCGGCAAATATCTCTTCACCGACGGGACATGGACCGCAGATCATAAGGCGGGCGAGCGTATGTCCGTCGGTTGCTCCGATTGCTACACCTCGGCGAGCGACGACCCGAGAATATTCAAGTTTTCGTACGAGCGCCGCGAGCCTGTAAGCGTATCCGATACGGCCGAGGGACGTCTTTATGATTTCGGCAGAGAAATGTTCGGAATACTTCATATCGAGAATGCGCAGCCGACCGAAAGCATAAGGGTCACCTACGGCGAGTCGCGCGAGGAGGCGCTCGATTACGAGTACGCGGTAATAAGAGAGACTCTGTCATCGTCCGAAAGCTATGCTCTGGCGCCGCGCGCGTTCCGCTACATTTGCATCGATTCAAGAAATGCGGACAGGCTGAAGATATATGCGGAATATGAATATCTGCCCCTTGAGGACAGGGGAAGCTTCAAGTGCGATAATGCACGCGTTAACAAAATATGGGAGGTGTGTGCCTATACGCTCCATCTGAATTCGCGCGAGTTCTTCCTCGACGGTATAAAGCGCGACAGGTGGGTATGGTCGGGCGACGCATACCAGTCCTATATGGCGAACAATTATATTTTCTTCGATCCCGAAATAACGAAGCGGACTATAGTCGCCCTGCTCGGAAAGCCGCCGTACGAGCAGCACATAAATACGATAAACGATTATTCGATGTACCTTATAATAGGAGCGTACGAGTATTATTATGCGACGGGTGACGCGAAGTTTATATGCACCTATTACGACCGCCTTCGCGCGCTTTACGACTTCATAAACGGCAGGCTCGACGCCGACGGCTATGTGTGCAAGATGGGCGACGACTGGATCTTCATCGACTGGTCGGACATGGACAAGGACGGTCCGATATGTGCGGAGCAGATACTCCTTTGGCGCACGCACACGGTGATGTCCGAGCTCTCTGCCGTTGCGGGGAAGCCAGAGGGCACATATCTTGAGCGTGCCGACGCGCTTAAGAAAAGGATAATGAAGGACTTTTGGCGCGAGGAGCGCGGCGCATTCATCGACTGCCTCGCATCCGGCAGGGAGAATGTCACGCGCCATGCGAATATATTCGCGATCATGTACGATTTCGTTACAGCAGAGCGCGCGGAGAAGATCGTCGCTTGCGTTTTGGAAAACGATGCGATCACAAAAATAACAACTCCGTATTTTGAGTTCTTCGAGCTCATGACCCTGTGCAAGACCGGCAGACTCGCTGTCGCACAGTCGAAGATCGAAAGCTATTGGGGCGGAATGATAGATCTCGGGGCAACCTCTATTTGGGAGCAGTATATACCGGAGCAGCGCGGAGCAGAGCATTATGAAATGTACGACCGCAAATACGATCGCTCGCTTTGCCATGCCTGGGGCGGCGGACCCATCTATATTTTCGGAAGATATGCCCTCGGAGTATATCCTACCGACATCGGATACAAGAGCTTCAGAGTTGAGCCTAAGCTCGGCAGGTATGAGAGCATAGAGGGCACCGTTCCGCTTCCCGGCGGAAATAAGGTCACGGTCGAAATGAACGGCAAGGTGTGCAAGGCCATGGCGACCGTGGGCGGCGGAGTGCTGGTAATGGGAGACAAGGAATACACCCTTAAGCCGCACGAGGAGATCTGCGTAGAGCTGTGATTTCAAAGCGGTAAATAAAAAATCAAGAAAATAGTAAAAAAGTATTGATTTTTGAAAAAAAGTGTGTTATAATTTTTATAACTGTGCGTATGCGTTCATGCATGCCGCGGAATATCAGAACAGTCCTCTGCAGGCTCATGCACGAATGTTCGCAGTAATAGGAGGGCCAAAATGGAAAAGATCCAGGCTTTTGTAAGTGAGCAGCTTAAGACCGAGCTCCCCAAGTTCGGCATCGGCGACGGCGTTAAGGTATACGTTAAGATCGTCGAGGGTGAGAAGGAAAGAATTCAGATGTTCGAGGGAACCGTTATCGCTAAGCATGGCGGCGGAATCTCCGAGACATTTACCGTAAGACGTGTTTCCTACGGTGTTGGTGTTGAGAAGACCTTCCCGCTTCATTCTCCCAATGTAGACAAGATTGTTGTCTTCCGCGAAGCAAAGGTTCGCCGTGCGAAGCTTTATTACCTTCGTGACAGAGTCGGTAAGGCAGCTAAGGTTAAGGAAAAGATCTGATTTCTTTACCGTGCTGCGCCCGTCGGCAACATTCCCGACAGGGTAAACGAGAACTCGCCTGCTTTTGTTGAGCAGGCGAGTTTTTATTTTGAAAGTAAGTTTTAAGCCATATTTTCGGACAGCTTTTTTCCTCCGAGTATATGAAAATGAAGATGCTTTACCGATTGGCATCCGTTCTCTCCGACGTTGGAGATGACTCTGTATCCGTCGCCGAGCCCCTCGCTTCTTGCGATGGTCGGTATCACGGTGAGAATGTGCGCAACGGCATTGACATTCTCGGTTTTCACCTCGTCGATCGATTCGATATGCTCCTTCGGAACGACGAGCACATGCACGGGCGCCTGCGGATTTATATCCCTGAAGGCGTAGCACATGTCGTCCTCGTATACTTTCGACGACGGTATCTCGCCGTTTATTATAGAACAAAATAAGCAATTCATTTCTTGTACCTCCGTTTTGTTGTTTGTAATTATTTTAGCACAAAGCACGGAAAAAAGCAATATCTTTTATAAACTTTAAGGGCAGGCATTTATGAACAGACTTCCGACCTTTCCCGTCAAAAGCGATATGTGGACGGAGCTTAAAAACGAACGGCGCCCCATTGTCATTTACGGAATGGGAAACGGGGCCGACAAGCTGATTGCGCGCTTGGAGCATCTCGGCATCGCATTTGCCGATATATTTGCATCCGACGGATTCGTAAGAGGGCACTCCTTTCACGGGATCCGCGTGAAGTCATTTGATGAGATCAGATCTCTGTATCCGCAGTTCGTTATCCTCGTCGCATTTGCGTCGAGCCGCGCGGATGTCATTGAAACGGTCTCTGACATGGCGGCCGGATACGATCTCTATATTCCGGACATTCCCGTCTCGGAGGAGCAGGTCTATTTTGATAAGGATTTCTTCAATTCGAATTATTCCGAGATTGAAAAAGCCTTTCTCTCACTTGATGACGAAGAATCTAAAAATACATTCGCATCGATTATTCGATATAAATTATCGGGCAGAATTGACGATCTGCTGAAATTCACGTCGACAAAAGCGGAGATGTACTCGCTTTTTGCCGATGACCGGATCCGCTTCGCTTGCGATGTCGGAGCCTATGCAGGCGACACGCTGGCGGAGGTCGTCGAATACTTTGCGCACCTTGAGCGCGCTGTGTGCATAGAACCGGACGCAAAGACATATAAAAGGCTCTGCCGCGCCGCGGACGGGCTGACTCGGATAAAGACGGAATGCATAAATGCCGCCGCGTGGAATAAGAGCGGCGAGGGCGATTTCTCCGTCAGCGGAAACAGAAATTCATCGGTTGCGACAAGCTCGACACTTTCGTTTAAGTATAAGGTGGAAAGCGTGCCGCTCATTCGCATCGACGACCTTGCATTGGAGGGACTCGATTACATAAAATACGATGTCGAGGGCACGGAGCGTGAGGCATTGGATGGCACTCGTGCCACGCTCGAAAAAAGCAGGCCCGCGATGCTTGTCTCCGCATATCACAAGAGCCGCGACATATTCGAGCTTGTAAGCCTGCTCCGCGCCGAGCTTTCGGGCTATCGCGTTTATATGCGAAGGCTCCGTTGCTTTCCCGCATGGGAGATCAACATTATCATGATACCAAATTCATAAAAATAAGAAGAAAATTTGAGGGTTAAGATGAAGCGACCTGAGCTTTTGTCCCCTGCGGGAAATTTTGAAAAAATGATCGCGGCGATCCGCTACGGTGCGGACGCGGTATACCTGTCCGGAAAGATATTCGGAATGCGCGCGGCGGCGGACAACTTTACGCCCGACGAGCTGGCAGAGGCCGTAAAATATGCGCACGGGCGCGGTGTCAAGGTATATTTGACCGTCAATACGATGCCGCGTGAATATGAATATGCGGCGCTTGAAAAATATTTCGCACAGCTTGCTAATATAGATATCGACGCATTGATAATTGCGGATATCGGAGTTATGATGCTGGCCAAGAGAATGTTGCCGAACGTAGAGATTCACGTTTCCACTCAGGCAAATTCCGTCAGCTCGCACGACTGCATTGCATGGCATTCGCTTGGGGCAAAGCGCATCGTCCTCGCCCGTGAGCTCTCGCTCAAGGAAATAAAGGCGATAAGACGCGCGATACCCGATGAGATAGAGATCGAGTGCTTCATCCACGGCTCCATGTGCATTTCCTACAGCGGCAGATGCCTGCTTTCCGCTCATATCGTCGGCAGGGACGCAAACCGCGGAGCGTGCGCACAGCCTTGCAGATGGAACTATTCCGTAAGCGGATGTGAGATAGAGGAGGAGAAGCGCAAGGGCGTTAAAATTCCGATCGAGGAGATCAACGGCGAGACATTTATCATGGCGAGCCGCGACACCTGCACGGTCGAGCATATTCCCGAGCTTATAGAGGCAGGGATCGACTCATTCAAGATAGAGGGAAGGATGAAGTCCGCATATTACACGGCGGTCGTCACAAACACTTATAAAATGGCGATGGATTCGTATTTTTCCGAAAAATACGAGTATGATCCGGCCTGGTACAGGGAGCTTGAGTCGGTCACACACAGAGAGTATGCGACGGGATATTATTTTTCCGATTCCCACATCGACGCAAATCTCGCACCGACCAACGGATATATAAAGGACAAGGCATATCTTGCCACCGTTATTTCATATGATGAAGAAAAGCAAACGGCTCTTATGTCGCAAAGGAATAAAATGTGCGTCGGAGACGGGATAGAGTTCCTCACACCGGGCCGAGTCGGCCAGCCGCTCACGGTCGGAGAGCTGTATGACGAGAGCGGAGCACCCATTACGGCGACAAGTCATCCGTACATGAAATTTTACATGAAGACTCCCGTTGTGATGAAAGAGGGAGATATTATCAGAGCGAGGTAAGGTATGAATTTTTTGGAGATCTTGAAATCCGTTGTCCTCGGCATAGTCGAGGGCATCACGGAGTGGTTGCCCGTAAGTTCGACGGGACACATGATTTTACTTGACGAGATCATAAAGCTCGATGTTTCTCCGGAATTTATGGAAATGTTTCTCGTCGTAATTCAGCTCGGAGCAATATTGGCGGTTCCGACACTGTTTTTTCACCGATTGAATCCCTTTTCCTCTGGGAAGAGCGAGGAGGAGAAGAGGAGAACGCTCTCGCTTTGGGGCAAGGTGATCGTGGGAGTTATTCCCGCGGCGCTTTTCGGCCTTTTGCTCGACGATATCTTCGAGGAATATTTCTATAACTATATAGTCGTCGCCGCGGCTCTTATAATTTACGGCGTGCTTTTTATAGCAGTCGAGCACATGAAGCGGGGGAAAAGCTATAAGGTCGAATGCGCAGAGGAACTTTCGTATGCCGACGCGCTGAAGATCGGTGCGTTTCAGGTCCTTTCACTTATTCCGGGAACCTCGCGCTCGGGCTCCACGATCCTCGGCGGAATGCTTTCCGGGATCTCGAGGACGGCAAGCGCGGAATTTTCCTTCTTTATGGCTATCCCAGTGATGCTCGGTGCCTCGGGACTCAAGATCGTCAAGTTTATCGTCGGCGGATTCCGTGCTGAGGCGGGGGAGATCGTGCTTTTGCTCGTCGGAATTGCCGTTTCGTATATCGTATCGCTCGCGGTAATTAAATTTCTGATGGATTTTGTAAAGCGGCACAGCTTCGTTTCCTTCGGAATTTACAGGATAGCGCTCGGTGCTGTCGTTATAGCATATTTCCTTGCAAAAGAATTTATATTCTGAATAAAAAAAGAGCACGGTACCGCTCGGTTATAGACTCAAACGTGAAGAGAAACTTGAGTTATACCGCCTTGGTGCCGTGCTTTTTTGTTTTCGAATGCGCCCGATATATCGAATGAAGTTTTATTTCAGCGGGACAGCCTCTGTCCGTGTGCAAACAAATGCGGAGAGCTCCGTCGCGTCCGCCATCGCTCCTTCAAGCGTGCTGCCCGAAAGGTATGAAACGCAGAATGCCGCCGCAAATGAATCGCCGGCGCCTACGGTCGATGCGACCTGAACGCGCTTGCCTGGCACGGTGACGCACCTGCTGTCGGCTGCCCGATATGCAAACGATCCGTTCGCGCCCATTGTAATTATTACTGTCTTAAGGTTGGGGAACTGCCGAACCAGCTCCCTTGCGATCCGCTCGTTTCCTTTTATGTCCTCGCCGTATATGCCGAGCTCCTTAAAGATATGCTCCTCCTCGTCGCTGAGCTTAAGCACCGTCGCGTGCGTTAAGCAGGTCAAAAGGCTCTCTGAGGAATAGCAGCCCGGGCGCAGATTAACGTCGCATATAATATCGCCGAAGCTGCAGCTTGACAGTATTTTATTTATCGTCTCTCTCGATGTATCCGATCTTTGGATGAGCGTGCCGAAATAGAAGAGATCGTATCCGTCCCCGTTGACGGAGCTGATGTCCGAGTCGGTCAGGGTCATGCTGTCGTAGGCAACGCCGCGCCTGACGGAGTAGGATGGGATCCCTTGCCCGTTGACCGTCACATCGCAAATGCCGGTGCAGCTGTCGTTCCTTTTAATGTATTTATCAGAAATTTCAAAGCTGCTGATATATTCCAAGGCAGAATCACCGAGCTCGTCTTTTCCGACTGCGGAGATCATTGCGACATCCGCCCCGAGCATAGCCGCGTGCGCAGCAAAATTTAGCGGAGCTCCGCCGATGCATCTTTTATCGGGATAGACGTCCCAAATGATCTCGCCGACTGTAAGTATCTTCATGTGCCCGATCACCTCATATTTTAAGCTTCATTAACGTAAGCGTGGCATCGGAGATCCCGTCCCCGCTTATACCGACGCTGTTGATGTTTCTGTCCTCGGTAAGGACGCTCGCCGTATAGAATTTGCCGCCGTCCGCAAATATCTCGAGCGAAACGGTGTCTGCCACGACGGTAATGTCTATTCTTTCGCGCCCTGACGAAACGGGTGCGGAGTACGACCCGCATGTCATCACGTTTTTCGCCGTATCAAGCTCAATGTCGCGACCTTTTACTTTGATGACCGTTTTTTTGCCTGGGATATATTTCGCATCGAATTTAACGATGAAGGCGCTGTCGGAGATCTCTATCGAATCTCCGCTTTTCGCCCCCTTGATCTCGGTTGTCCCGTCGCACAGGCCGAGTATCTCATCTGCGGGACGCTCGGTAAGGTAATATCCGTCCTCGGTCTTAACGAGCGAGAGCTCGACGGGGATACCGAAGATCTGAGAGAAGTTCGCGTATCGGACGCAGTAATTCGAGCTTACGCGTATCCAATCTATCCTTATCCTTCTGCCCGTATCGGGATCACGGAAGTCCTGACCGGCGTAAGCGGCGGTGGAGTACAGAGGCGAGCGCGGCTCCTGCACCTGTGAAAATTGGCCGTTCCTTACCTCGTACACCGCGTAGCGCGAGTGCGCACCGTAGAGGACCCATTTGTATTCGTCCGTGCCCTCTGTCTTAAATCTTGAAAAATTGGGGCACTCGTTGTCGCCCTCGAGCCTCATCTCCTGCAGCTTTTCCCAACGGATCAGGTCGTCAGAGGTGAGGATGGCATAATTCTCATTTTGAAGGTAGAGCGCCATTACGTACTTTCCGAGCTCGGGGGAGAAATCGATGCGCGGATCGCGGTTTCCGGGGCACAGCTCGTCTATATATTCGTCTCTTTCGGAAAAGCTTTTGCCGCCGTCGAGCGATACGTATATCCTCTGCGTCCATTTTTTGTTATACGATATCGAGGTTTTGCAGTCTGTCCTCGGTGCCGCCGTATAATACAGAAATATAGGCGCGTCGCTCCCGCTTTTTAATCCGCTCGCATTTTCCTTGTCCACATATGCACAGCCCGAAAATGCCGTTCCGTGCTCGTTGGGATAAAAAGCCTCGTCTAACTCTGTCCAGTGCACGAGATCCGTGCTGCTTGCATGCCCCCAGTGCATGTTTCCCCATGTTATATCGCATGGATTGTGCTGGTAGTAAAGATGATATTCGCCCCCGTATTTATAAAGTCCGTTTGGATCGTTCGTCCATCCGTAGCGCGCGGTGTGGCGGAGCTTCGGACGGATCAGACCGTCCTCCGGCATATACATCGGCTCGTTCGACTCCGTGAATCTTATTTCCATGTCGGGCAGAGTCTTAAACGTGATCTCCTTACCGATAAATCTCTCCGTGTTCACATTTGCGAGGAATGTCGGCGAGATATTGTCGAGCGCCAACCGGAGCTCGAAGATTTGCTTTCCGTCCTCGAAAAACATAAGCTCCTTTTTGGGGAGGAAGGAATTCACGGGGAAGACGAGAAATTTTGTTTTTACCGTATGTGTGATCTGCATTATGTGACTGTCCTTTCTTATTCGTATTTTACAAAGCTCTTGTTTTTGACCAATCGATCTGTGTGAGCCCGTGCGCCAGAAGAAATTCGTTTGCTTTTCTGAAGTGACCGCATCCGAAAAAGCCGTTGAATGCGGAGAGCGGGCTCGGATGTGCGCATTCGAGTATGAGGTGGCTCGGATTTGTTATGAGCGCTTTTTTTGCCCGTGCGTTCCCGCCCCAGAGCAGGAATACGACGGGCGAGTCCTTTTCGTTGACCTTCTTGATTATGGCATCGGTCAGAGTCTCCCAGCCGTGCCCCTTGTGCGAAAGCGGAGAGCCTGCACGCACGGACAGCGTTGCGTTCAAAAGAAGCACGCCTTGTCTCGCCCAGCCGGTAAGCTCACCGGAGGTAGGGGCGGGGAATCCGTATTCGCTTTCAAGCTCCTTGAAAATATTTTTGAGTGACGGAGGCGGCTGAACACCGTCTCTGACGGAAAAGCAAAGGCCGTGTGCCTGTCCCGGACCGTGGTAAGGATCCTGTCCGAGGATGACCGCCTTCGTGTCCCGGTATGATGTGTATTTCAAGGCGTTGAACAGATCGCCCATCGGCGGATAAACCGTGGCGGAGTAATATTCTTTTTTTAAAAATTCGCGCAACTCGAGATAATAATCGCTCGCGAATTCGTCCTTTAGTATTTCGTCCCAATCGTTTCCTATATGCACCATGACGAGCCTGATCTCCGTATTTATATTATTTAAGGGTATTTTAACATTTTTAGCTTTAAAAGTCAATAGAAAAAAAGAAAGTCGCACCGTTACCGTGCGACCTTGGATTATGAAGACTTTAAAATGTGCTCTCTATTATTCTTTTACAGGCGGGCGGTGAATATGTCCATGCGTCAATATGAGTGACGGCATCGGGGTCCAAAAAGTATTCAAGCGGCTCGCGCTCGGGCTCGGCGTCGTGGGCGTCTATTATAATGAGCTTGATCTTCATCTTCTCGGGTATGATTGATTTTATGTATACCGCGGCGCATTGTCCGGGCTCGATGTCGTCCCTGTATTCCGCAAGGCCGGCGAGATTCGGCTTTAATTCAACGAAAATGCCGTAGCTTTCCACGCTTCGGACGATTCCGCGCACCGTCTGTCCCTCCGAGAACAGGGCGGCGTTTTCCTCCCAGCTGCCGAGCAGCTCGCGTTCGGATGTGAATATCCTTCCGTCACTGTCGATGCTCTTGACGACGGTGTAAATGACATCGCCTGTCGCCAGCCTTGCGGACGGGTGCGAGATCCTTGAGACGGAAATGGTATCAATCGAGAGCAGGGCGATCATGCCGCATCCGATGTCAAGAAATGCACCGAAATTTTCGAGATGAGTGATTCTGCTTTTGATTATATCGCCGGGACGCAGATTTTTTACATATCTCTCGTAGCATTCCGCCTGTGCCTCCCGTCTTGAAAGCATGGCGACGCATTCGCCGCTCGCCCCTTTTGCAAAGCCCGTGACCTTAAAGGCGACGATCTTACCGACGCGCGTCAAAACGGCGATGTCCTTTATCGGCTCGCCGCCATGCGTAAGCAGCACCTCGTCCCTCGGAATGTAGCCGACGACTCCTCCGCCGAAATTTATGCGCAGCCACATCCTGTGATCGCAAAGGGTAACGCGCCCCTCCAAGATCATCCCTCTTTCGAATGCCCTTTCAAGACCCTGACGCGAGGAGATGAGCTCCCGATTTTTCTCGGTGTTGTAAAGCAATCCCTCGGGCATATAGACGTTCATATTTATTACCGTTCCTTTTTCTTAATATCATATCTGTTTGATATTATGCAGAAAGGGTCAAAAATATGACCGAATGCTTTTTTACCCATCGGTGTCTCCGAGCCCGAAGCTCACCTGGATCGCGCTGTTGACGTGCGTCATCGTTGCTTCGTCGAGATGACCCATTTTTTCCTTCAGTCGCTTTTTGTCGAGTGTTCTTATCTGCTCGAGCAAAATGACGCTGTCCTTGGAGAGGCCTGCGTCCGTTCCGCTCACGTCGATGTGTGTCGGCAGCTTTGCTTTTCCCATTTTTGAAGTAATTGCGGCCGCGATCACCGTCGGACTGTATTTGTTTCCGACGTCATTTTGGACTATCAGAACGGGGCGGAGCCCGCCTTGCTCGCTGCCGACGACGGGGCTCAGATCCGCATAATAAATATCACCGCGTTTTATGTTCATCATCTTTAAACCTCACATTAGCGTCCGTCACCGAGGTGCCCGGACGTAAGTGCTTTGCTTTTCGTACATGCTACGTTTATTATTTTGTCTGAAATGCTTTATTTTAAACAGCTCTCGGAAAATACTTACTACATTATATTCGAAATGCGGCAGACCGATAACGGAATAAAGGCGAATAATGTCGAAGCATACATAAAATGTCTTGCGCGATACGCTTTTGCGGTGTCCGATCCTTCGGCGCGTATGCCGTTACGGAAAGAAAAAAGCCTTCGCTCGGTTTTTCTTGCTGGGATTAAAAAAGAAAACCGAGGTCCATGCGTTGTCATGAGCCCCGATTTTTATCTTATGCGTGAGATTCGGTGCGCTCTTCGCCCGTGTCGAAGAGCATGGATATAGACCAAAGACCGGCGAGAGCAACGGTGATATAAATAATTCTCGAGATTATGCCGGTCGCGCCGCCGAAGAGCCACGCCACGGCGTCAAATGAAAATAAACCGACCGCGCCCCAGTTGAGGGCACCGATGATAATGAGGATAAGTGCGATTTTGTTTATTACCGTCACGGCTTTTATTCCTTTCGTTTTTGATTTCCGGCTTATTATGAGCCGCTTTTATTATTTGTAATATCTCATGTTTTATTCTTTTGCTCAATCGCAAAAAAGGGGAATGTATCTCCCGAACGAATCGCGCATCTTTTCAAGAGCTTTTTTCTCGATGCGCGAAACATACGAGCGCGAAATTCCCAAATATTTTGCGACCTCGCGCTGGGTCTTCGGCTGAAATCCGCGCAGGCCGTACCGCAACACGATGATTTCGCGCTCCCTTTTGTCGAGCACCTTGTCGACCAGCTCGAGCACCCGTTCGCTATGTACCTTTATGTCGATGTCATCTGCAATGTCGTCGTCCGTTCCTATTATATCGAGGTAGGTGAGCGGATTGCCGTCCTTGTCTATGTCTATCACATCGTTGATGTAAATTTCGCCCGCTCCCTTTTTTAGACTTCTGAAATACATGAGTATTTCGTTCTGCACGCATCTTGCGCCGTATGTCGCAAAGCGGGTGCCGTGCTCGGACCTGAAGGAATCGACCGCCTTGATAAGCCCCAGGCTTCCGACGGAGAGCAGCTCCTCCGGGTTCTGGTACGAGGTATAGTATTTTTTGATAATGTGCGAGACAAGGCGCAGGTTATGCTCGATTATCTTATCTCTCGCCCTCATATCTCCTTCCTTCATTTTTCGAAAGGCCTCCGCCTCCTCCGCGGCCGATAAGGGCGGGGGAAAGTTCTGCGTGCTGTCGACACTCAGCATGAGCGAGATGAAGCGCAAAAGGATCTTTGATAAATTAGACATAAAAAACCTCGGAAAAACAGTTTTCTTTTTGCGGAGCTTTGTTCCGCTTCGAGAATACTATATGTCCGAGGGCTTGTCGCTTATTCGTTTTGTGTGAGGAGTCTTGCTTCGATTATTTCCGGCGTTGCGATAATATATCCCGCGCCTTGAAAGGATATTATGAGCTTTGAGCCTGTTGCCCGCTCGAAGATCTTGTTTATCGCGGATATATGCGTGCGCACGGCGGAGGGCTCGGGGCGCCGCGAGGGGTGGAAAACATATTTCAGGATCGACGATGTGCCTTGCTCGTGCGGATAAGACCGTATGAGAAAGCGCAGTATCATGCGCTCCTTCGCGGTCAGCCTTACCGTTTGATAAAAATATTCCGTTTCCCGCAGGGTACAGGATGAATTTATGCCCGCGAGCTTGTATTCGCCCATTTGAGGGCATCCGAGCTCGCGCGATTTCAAAATTATGCCTATTGCGATTTCTTTTGCGGTCGCCGATGTCGGGAATATACCGTTGAATAAATTTATGTGCGCGTCGCAGTGCAGGGAATCGCACAGGGCGAAAACGGGGATGTCCGAGCGGTATGCGCGCAATCGCGAAACGTAATCGCATATATCGGCGAGGCCCTCGGGTTCTTTTATTATGATCGCGCGGTAGAGCGGGCAAAGCTCGGAAAGTGCTTCGCTCGGCTTTACGGAATACGCGAGTATCCCCATGTAGGAAAACGACGCGGCGAGTGAAATGCCGTACTTTAATTGATTGTCTATTATAAGTAACATGTCAGTCATCCTCTGCTTAAATTATAACTCATTTCGGCCATATTGTCAAGATTTACTTGACAAGGAAAATAAAATGTTGTATACTAAAAAAAACAAAAATCGGGGTTTTTCAAATGAAGGTTGTTTTGATAAACGGGGGCTCCCGCGGCATCGGAGCCGATGCGGTGCGGCTTTTTTCCGAAAGGGGATATTCCGTCGCCTTTACGTACAATGCATCCGATGAGCCGGCCGCGGATCTCGCACGGCAGACCGGAGCGCTCGCCATAAAGGCGGATTCGGCATCGGAGGCGGATGTTCTTCGCGCCGTTGAGCTTTGCATAAAAAGATTCGGCACCGTTGACTGCCTAATCAATAATGCGGCCGTCTCCTCCTTTTCGCTTTTTACGGATATCTCTCTTGAGGAGTGGAACAGGACCGTGTCCGTCAATCTGACGGGAGCCTTTCTTTATTCAAGAGAGGTTGCTCGCGAAATGATTAAGAAAAAACGCGGCAGAATAATAAATATCAGCTCAATGTGGGGCGTTGTCGGCGCTTCGTGCGAGGTGCATTATTCCGCGAGCAAGGCCGCTGTTATAGGCATGACGCGCGCCCTTGCCAAGGAGCTCGGGCCGTCGGGCATAACGGTCAATGCCATTTGCCCTGGTCTTATCGACACCGAGATGAACAGAAATATTTCCTCGGAGGATAAGCAGGCGCTCGTCGAGGAAACTCCTCTTATGCGGATGGGAAGCGTGCGCGATGTCACCGAGGCGGCGTTTTTCCTCGCGTCCGATGCGGCGTCCTTTATAACCGGTGAATGCATGAACGTAAGCGGCGGATTTGTCGTTTATTAATGAAAAATTTACGTAAATTCTCAAAGTAAAAGCAACAGTAGCAGAAGGGGTTGCATTTA
>CAZQII010000030.1:0-18397 GCA_964593825.1 uncultured Ruminococcus sp. | reverse complement strand
GGACATCACCGCGCCGCTGTACTGGTGGAAGGAGTTTGACACCTACAAGGTCGGCACGGTCGCAAACTCGTGCTCCACCATGCATAAGATACAGTCCAAGACCTTCGTGCGCGAGGATTTCTCCATGGAGAGGATGAGCGAGGACGCCGCGCGCGTTATGGATTCGGTGATAGAATTCCTCGAGGGAGAGAGGATAAGGTTCCTTGAAACCAAGGACAAGGCGCACTGGCACAACATGATTCAGCTTTTGCCGTCATCGTTCAACCAGATGCGGACGGTGACGATGAATTACGAGGTGCTGATAAACATTTATTACGCGAGGCGCACGCACAAGCTCGCCGAATGGCACGGGCTCTGCGATGTCATCTCGGAGCTTCCTTATGCCAAGGAGCTCATACTCGTAAAGGAACAGGATTGATTTTTATTGGGAGGTCGATGGATCTATGAAGGACGGATTTATAAGGGTCGCTGCCGCCTGCCCCGATATTTCGGTGGGCGATGTTGAGCACAACCTTGCCGCATGCGTCGCAGAGGCAAGAAGGTATGCCGCGCTCGGTGCGCGGGTGATAGCTTTTCCCGAGCTTTCACTGACCGGTGCGACGTGCGGAGATATGTTTTTCGGTGCGGGTCTGATCGGTGCCGCGGAGGCGGCGCTCGGGCGCTTCGTAAAGGAGACCGCGGAGCTTGACGCCGTTATTTTCATCGGCGCTCCGATAAGGCTCGACGGTGCGCTCTACGATTGCGCGGCGGCGGTATTCAAGGGTGAGATAAAGGGCCTTATTCCCCGCGCGGAGGGGTCAAGGCATTTTTCCGCCGCGGAGTCGGAGGAGACCTTCGAGACCGTTTACGGCGGGGCCCGTGTAACGTTCGGCAGGTGCCAAGTCTTTTGCGCGGATGTAACCGATGACGGTGCTGCTTATGACGGGGCGCGCATCGCCGTTGCAGTCGGTGCCGATTCCGCGGCTGCGGAGTCGCACTTGAATCATGCCGTGCATGAGCTCGGCGCGAATGTTATTGTCACTCTCGCATCCGAGCCTGCCGCTGTCGGAGCTCCGAGCATGCGCGCTGACGCGGTTGCACAAGAGGCACGCAGATACAGGGCTGTTTCCGTTTTCGCAAATTCCGGTGAGGGAGAGAGCGGATCGGAATGCATATATTCGGGCTTTTCCGTGATCGCCGACGCGCTCGGCAATATCGAATGCCGCGAGCCGTTCTCCGATTCGGAGCTTACGGCCGTCGCAGATGTCGGCGCACTTGCCGCCGTAAGGCGGAGAGAATTTCGCAGGAGCACGCGGGGCGCGGAGCACGGCACCGTTTGCAGGATAGCGCTCGGGGTCGGCGAATGCGATGTGCCGAGGCTCTCGCGCACGCCGTTTGTGCCCGAGGACGCAGAGGAGTGCAGGCGCACCTGCGAGCAGGCGTTTGAAATTCAGGCGCGCGGACTTGCGGGCAGAATCAAAAGGTCTTATTCCAAAACGGCGGTGCTCGGTATCTCCGGCGGACTCGATTCCACCCTCGCGCTTCTTGTGATGGCGCGCGCGACGGATATTCTCGGACTCAAGAGAGAAAGCATAAGCGCGGTGACCATGCCGTGCTTCGGAACGACAAAGAGGACAAAGGGCAATGCGGAGCGCCTCGCCGAGCTGCTCGGTGCGAATGTGCGCTGCATAGATATAAAGGATGCCGTAAGCAAGCATTTTGAGGACATAGGACACGCCGCGGACAACTACAACGTGGTCTACGAAAACGCACAGGCGCGCGAAAGAACGCAGGTGCTCATGGATATTGCAAACGCGGAGGGCGGGCTCGTCGTCGGAACGGGCGATCTCTCCGAGGCGGCGCTCGGCTGGGCGACATACAATGGCGACCACATGTCAATGTACGGCGTGAACGCATCCGTGCCCAAGACGCTCGTGCGTGCGATAGTCGGAAATTACGCACAGACGTGCGCCGACGCGGATATCGCCGCGGTACTTAACGATATTCTTGCCACGCCCGTGAGTCCCGAGCTCCTGCCGCCGAAGGACGGAGAGATCGCACAGTGCACGGAGGGGATCGTCGGTCCGTACGAGCTCCATGACTTTTTCATATACCATTTCGTAAGAGAGGGAACGTCACCCGAAAAGCTTTTGAGAATGGCGCTTGCCGCATTTGACGGAGTATATTCGCACGACACCGTAAAGGGTTGGTGCAATGTGTTCCTGCGCAGGTTCACGACGCAGCAGTTCAAGCGCTCGTGCACGCCGGACGCTCCGTCGGTCGGAATAGTTTCGCTTTCGCCGCGCGGCGCGTGGCAGATGCCGTCCGATTATTCCGCCGCGGCGATGACGGTAGGAGATAAATGAGCAATATATTCGATCTTTTCAAGAAAATAGAGAAAAAAAGCGACACGGGTCCCGTGTCGTTCATCGTCGCGGGGCTCGGAAATCCTGGGCGGGAATATATAAAAACGCGGCACAACATCGGCTTTGCGGCGGTGGATCACATCGCGGAGGGCGCGGGCGTTAAGATAGACAGACTGAAATTTCACGCCCTTTGTGCCGAGGCACAGTTAGCGGGGGCGAGAGTGCTCCTGATGAAGCCGGAGACGTTCATGAACAATTCCGGCACGGCGATCGCGGAGGCGGCGGCATTTTACAAGATCCCGCCCGAGCGGGTGCTCGTCCTTCACGACGAGATAAGCTTCGATCCGGGATGCCTGCGCATACGCCGCGCGGGCTCTGCGGGAGGGCACAACGGGCTTAAGAGCATTATCGCGTGCATGGGCTCGGAGAATTTTCCGAGGATAAAGATCGGCGTCGGAAAAAAGCCGTCGCCGGACTATGACCTCGCGGCATGGGTGCTCGGGCGGCTACCGGATGCGGACGCGGAGGCGATATCGAACAGATTTGCCGACATTGCGACTGCCGCCGAGCTCATAATATCCGGCAGGATCGATGATGCGATGTGCCGTTTTTCAAAATAAGCGCAGAAGGTATTTATGGATTTATTATCGGGGATAATACGCAAGGACAGGGAATTTACGGATTTCGTTGCCGTAATGCGCGAGCAGCTCGCAAGCGAGGACCCGCGCCCCGCGGCGGTGAACGGACTCTCCGGCGGAGCGGAGGCGCTTTTTATCGCGGAGGCGGTGAAGGAGGCGGGTACGCTCGGTGCCGCCGTATCCGTTGTTCTTGTTCCGACCGAATCGGCGCGCGACGCACTGTGCGGGCGGCTCGAGGAGCTCGGAATAAACGCTCTTGCTTATAAAGAGCGCGATTTCGTTTTTTATAATGTCGGCGCCTCTCACGAAGCCGAGCGTGAGAGGCTTGCCGTGCTGTCCGCCGTGCTTCGCGGAGCGTGCGACTGTGTTGTTGCGACCCCGAGGGCGGCGATGACCTACACGGTCTCGCCGAAGGCGCTCGCGGATGTCTCGCTCTCCGTTGCGCTCGGTGATGAGATAACGCCGGAGGCACTTGCAAGCAGGCTCGAGTCCTTGGGCTTTTTGAGGACGGAGACGGTCGAGGGTGCGGGACAGTATTCGAGGCGCGGCGGGATAACAGACGTGTTCTCCGAGGATTCGGCGGGACCCGTCAGAATAGAATTCTTCGGTGACGAGGTCGACAGGATAAGCTCCTTTGACCCAATAAGCCAGAGGAGCACCGCAAATCTCAAATCGGTTGAGATCCTTCCGTCGAGGGAGCTTATAATGACCGACGGCGGGAGAAAAAAGCTGTCGGATATCATAAGCACTCTTGCCGAAAAGGCGCCGAGCGAGACCTCGCGCGCTCGGCTGAAAAGCGAGCTCGTAAGCCTTAGCACGGGGGGCGTGCTGAATTTTACGGATAAGTATTCATATGCGATAAACGAAAGCCACGACACTCTTTTTTCATATTTCGCGGGGCGGAGGTGTGCCGTATTCACACTCGGAACAAACGAATGCCGCGCCGACGCGCGTCGGCTCGACTCCGATATCTCGGGCACCCTCGACGGTCTGGTCGAGAACGGCCTTACGGTGCGCGCGATGTGCAAGCCGGCGATGAGCGCCGAGGAATACGAGAAGACTGCTGACGGAATGTTTACCGTGCATGTCAATTCCTTCTCCGGCGGAGTGCGTGGCACGCGCCTTTCGGGCATGTTCGGCTTCAGATGCCGAAGGACGGTTGCCTACGGCGCAAATCCCAAGCTCCTGGCCGAGGATGTGCGATCCTATGCGGCGGGCGGCTATTCCGTCCTGATCCTCTCGGAAACGGAGCAGGGTGCAAGGTCGGTGGCGGAAACGCTGTATTCCGAGGGCATCGCCTCCGCCGAGATCGGCTCCGAACGTCGATTTTGCGACATGGACCCCGGGGTCTACGTCGGAGTCGGCTCGTGCGAGGGTTTTGATCTTATAATGCCGAGGATCGCCGTGCTCTCCACGGCGCAGGACAGCGGCGCGGCCGTTATGGCCCACAGGCGGAGGAGGCGCATCCTTAAGGAATGCGGCGGCGCGGGGCAGCGCCTGACGAGCTATGCCGACCTCTCTGTCGGAGATTATGTCGTGCACCTCAATTACGGCATCGGCAGATTCGAGGGCATGGAGGCTGTCACGATAGACGGAGTGACGAAGGATTATATAACGATCAGATATGCGGGAACGGATAAGCTGTTCGTCCCGTGCGACAAGCTCGATATGATCGGAAAATATATAGGAAGCCGCGACAGCGCGGGCGAGGTCAGGCTGTCCAAGATGGGCGGCGGCGACTGGAACAAAGCGAAGACGCGCGCAAAGGCTGCGGCGAAGGATATCGCGAAGGAGCTCATCAAGCTTTATGCGGAGCGGCAGAGGCTCCCCGGCTTTGCCTTCCCGCCCGATTCGACGCTCGAGGAGTCGTTTGCCGCGGATTTCGGATTTGAGGAAACGGATTCACAGCTCTCGGCGATAGAGGAAATAAAGCGCGATATGATGCGCCCCGTGCCGATGAACAGACTGCTGCTCGGTGACGTCGGCTTCGGAAAGACGGAGGTGGCGCTGCGCGCGGCGTTCAAGGCTATAATGGGCGGCAAGCAGGTCGCCGTCCTCGTGCCGACGACGGTGCTCGCGCTTCAGCATTTCGAGACGGCGAGCGCACGTATGCGCAATTATCCCGTCACGGTGGAGATGCTCACGAGATTTAAGACGCCGAAGGAGCAGGAAAATATCCTCAGGCGCACGAAGAGGGGTGAGATAGACATCCTCATCGGAACGCACAAGCTGCTGTCAAGGACGCTCGAGTTCCGCGACCTCGGTCTGCTCATCATAGATGAGGAGCAGAGATTTGGCGTTGCGCAAAAGGAGAAGCTGAAGGCGGCGGCGAAAAACGTGGATATCCTCACCCTGAGCGCGACGCCCATTCCGCGCACGCTCAACATGGCGATGAATTCCATAAGCGATATGTCACTGCTCGACGAGGCGCCGGGAGAGAGAAAGCCGGTGCAGACCTACGTCCTCGAGCACGACGATGTAATAATCTACGATGCGATAAAAAAGGAATTGGCAAGGTCGGGACAGGTATTTTATCTTCACAACGAGGTGCAGACCATCGGCGTGACGGCGGACAGAATAGCCGCCGCGTTTCCGCAGGCGCGCGTTGCGATCGCGCACGGACAGATGGAGCGCGAGGAGATAGAGGATATATGGCGCGCCCTCGTGGACACGGAGATAGACGTGCTCGTCTGCACAACGATAATAGAGACGGGAATAGATCTGCCGATGGCAAACACGCTTATAATCGAGAATGCCGACCGCTTCGGCCTCTCACAGCTCCATCAGATAAGGGGAAGGGTCGGACGATCGACAAGACAGGCGTATGCATATTTCACCTACCGTGCGGGCAAGGCACTCACGGAAGAGGCGGCCAAGAGGCTGTCGGCGATACGCGAGTTCGCCGAATTCGGCGCCGGATTTAAGGTTGCGCTCCGCGATCTCGAGATAAGAGGCGCGGGAAATCTGCTCGGTGCGGAGCAGCACGGCTATATCGACAGCGTGGGCTATGACCTTTATGTGAAGCTCCTCGCCGAGGCGGTGATAGAGGAGCGGGGCGAGGGAGATGAGCATAAGCCCGAGGCACTCGTCGATATAAAGGTGAGCGCGCATATACCGGAGTCATACATAAGGGAAAGCGCACACCGAATGGAGATGTACAAAAAAATATCGCTCATAAGAACGCGTGAGGACAGGGACGACGTCGAGGACGAGCTCGCCGACCGATTCGGCGACATTCCGATCGCGACGCGCAGGCTCTTGGACATAGCCTTGATAAAGTCGCTGGCGACCGAGGCGCGGATCTCGAGGGTGGAGCTGCGCGGTGCGGAGCTGAGCTTTATTGCCGCGCGTCCGGAGCTCGACTTATGGAGCGAGATAAAGGAAAAGCACGGCGCGCCGACCGTCAGAGCACAGGGCGGAGCAATATGCGTTTCGTTCCGCCTCGGCCGCGGAGCGGATGCGGTGAGCCGATGCGCACAGATCCTAACGGATTATACCGCCATCGCCGAAAAAAAAGGAGAAACCGAAAATGGCTAATGCTAATGTGAGAAAAAATAACGTAAAAAACCGGCAACCGAGGAAAAGGAAGAATATCATCCTGATATTCGCGGCGGTCACGGCCGCGGTGGCGATTGCCGTCGGTGCGGTGCTCGGCATCATAAGCCTCATAGGCTCGGTGCGTGCGGTCGTGGAGTACAAGGGTGTGCGCATAGACGAAAAGACAGCGTCGTATCTCGTCTCCGTGTATAAGACCGATCATATAAAAAATCTGAAGCTGTCCGGCATTACCTATGCGCAGGACACCGACGAATTCTGGGCAAAGGAAAATCCCGACGGCTCCGGCACGTTCGGCGCTGGCTTTGAGCGCGCGGCGGAGGCATACCTCAAGGAGATTGCGGTCGGCGCCTATCTTTACGACAAAAACGCGACCCTCAGCGAAAAGACCGAGGCGGCGATAAAGAAAAAGGCGGACAGCGTTGCGGAATATTATTACAGGACCGAGGGCTTCGACGCGCTCTTCGCGGCAGATGCGGCGAAGATGGGATACGATTACAAGTCGTATCAGAAGGCGGCGATCCTGCTTTATAAATCAAGCGCGGCGTGGAGCGCGGTCTACGGTGAGAGCGGCGGGGGCGTGTCGTATTTTCCCGATGAATGCAACAGTTATTTGAACATTGCGTATTCTCATGTTCAGCTGGCGTTCGTCAGAACGAAAACGACGTTCAGGCTCGACGAGGACGGCAACAGAGTGGTGACGGGCGGACAGTATGAGCTGAGCGACCTCTCGGATGCTCAAGAGCGCGAGCGCAACGAAAAAATAAGCAGCATCAAGAGAATGATAGAGGATTATTACAGCGGAGCGTCGGGCAATGTCGTTATTACGGCGGCAACGATAGAGGCGCTCGCAAAGGATTACAAGTCCGATCAGTCGGTCGAAAGGATAGAAAAGGGATATTACTTTGCCCCGAACTCCGAATACACGGCGAGCTTCCTCGAGGAATACAAAAACGACCTGAGCCCGATAACGGACACGGTCTTCTCGCTTGAGACGGACAGCAGGGGGAACGCCTTCGGCTGGTGCGACCTGACGCTCAGAAGCATTGACGGAACGGAAACGGTCACCTGCTTCATATATAAAAGCGCGCCGGAGGAGAACGCGTATGCGGACGCGGACCTCTCTGATTTCTTCACCGATTTTTATGCCGATGCGGCGAGATATTATTTTTATCCGAAGGAGGTCCTCGCAAGATCGGAGGAGGTCAAGGTGAAGGACAAATTTTACGAGATGAACGTTGTTGCCATACCGCAGAACACGATTCACAGGATAAAGGAATTTTTGGGAGAGGGATAATTTTTTCAAATGGAAGTATTTTTAATAGCGTTGACCGCGGTCGGAGTATTGCTCGCCGCCGCGGTGCCGGGCTATCTGCTCGTCAAAAAAAGAGTTATAGGCGAGGAGTGCATTCCCGGACTTTCGAAGATACTCGTCTATATATGTCAGCCGTGCCTTGCGGTCTACACCTTCAAGAGTGCGGAGTATTCGCCGCAGAGGCTCGCGGACATCGGGATCTTCGCCGTTCTTGCGGCAGTGATACCGTCGGTAATGCTCGCGCTGGTCTTCGTGTTCGTAAACAAGCGCAGTAAGGACGAGGTCATATACAGGATAATCACGCTCGCGAGCTCGTTTGCCAACTGCGCATTCTTCGGGATCCCGATCCTCGAGGCGCTCTTTCCCGCCGAGATCGCAAAGGAGGTCATACTGTACACAACGGTGTACTCGATGATGATGAATGTGACCGGCTGGACGGTCGGCTCCGCAATAATCTCGCGAGATATGAAGTACGTGAGCGTAAAGAAGATACTCATAAATCCCGCAACTATCGGAACGGCGGTCGCCCTCGTGCTCTTCATCCTCGAGATCCCCGTGCAGAGCAATCTTCTCTCGATGATAACGTCCGCGGCGAAAATGGCAACGCCGATCTCCATGCTGATCATGGGCATGCGCCTTGCCACTATGAAATTCGGCTCGCTTTTCACCGATTACAGAATATACATAACGGTCGCGCTGAAGCAGCTCGCGATGCCGCTGCTCTCGTTTGCGGTGCTTTATTTCCTCCCAGTCGACCCGGTGCTGAAGAGCGTGTTCTTTGTAATAAGCGCATGTCCCGTCGCATCGATGGTGCTCAACTATTCTGAGATGGTCGGCGAGGGGCAGAGGGAGGCGGCAAACACGGTCCTGCTCGGAACGGTGCTCTCGATAATCACTCTTCCGATAATGACATTGCTTCTGCCTTTCATTTCTTAAAAATTTAACACGCCCCGGCACTCGGGGTATTAAAAAACGACATGCGGCGGGGTTAGTGCGGACACGTCATCTTTCTTTGCCACGGTCGGTAAGGAGTTGAACTATGAGCAAAAGAACGGCCTTGCTGATACTTAAGGCGACTGCGCTGACGGTGCTTACGGCAATGCTCTTTGCGTCGGTCTTCGGCCTTGTAACCGTCATAAGATATAACATCCTTCGCAAAAGGTGCGAGGAACGGCGGGATATTCCGCGCGTCGACATCGACACCAACGGCGTGAGGATAAATTCAAAGGAGAATTATGTCGACTGCACGGTCTCGATATCGGAGACGGATATAGATTCCCTTGCGGCGGGCATACGCGGCAGAGGAAATACGACATGGGAATTCGCACCGAAGAAGCCGTATAAGATCAAATTCAGCGAGAAGGTCTCCGTCTTCGGCGAGGAGAAAAACAAGAGCTGGGTACTGCTCGCTCTTTACAACGATTTTTCTTACATAAAGGACCGCCTTGCCTTTAAATTGGCCGACGCAATAGGCACGGACGCGTTCGTGCCGTCATATAATTACGTTGAGCTTTATCTTAACGGAAAGTACAACGGCCTTTACCTGATGACGGATCATGTGGATGAGAATGCGGGCAGAACGGGGATCAAGGAGCGCTTTGACGCCTCGGATACTCAGGTGCCGTTCCTCGTCGAGCTCGATGCCTACGCCCCGGACGAGGGGACGGAGGATGTGGATTGGTTCTCTGTCGGCGGGAAGGCATACGCCGTCAAGTATCCCGACGCGGAGGAGCGTTATACCGAGGAGCAGTTTACTTACATTAAAAATTACATAGAGCGCGTCGATTCGGCGTGCGCCGCAGGTGATTATGCCGGGCTCAAGACCCTGGTCGATGTCGACAGCTTCATAGATTATTATATAATTCAAGAGGTGATGGGACAGCCGGAGGTCAACTGGAAATCTGTTTATATGTACAAAACGAAGGACGGGCTCATGAAGATGGGGCCGCTCTGGGATTTCGACTGGAGCGTGATGGGGCCGCAGACTGGAAAATCGAAGGACAGATACCGCGATTTGATCTACGGACTGCGCTCATGCGGGAGCTGGTTTGACCTTATGCTTGACCGCTCGCCCGAGTTCAAGGCGGACGTTTCGGCAAGGTTCGAGGAGGTGACGCCCGTTTTGCTCGGCGTTCTTGACGGTGTGCGCGCGGAGAAGGACGTCCTCTCGCCCTACATTGCGCGGAATCACCTGCGGTGGAATTGGTATCGCCAGTGGAACGACTGGGAGGATTATTACGACGGAACGCTCGACTGGTGCGTGGCGCGCATCGAGTGGCTCGGTGGGAGATTTGCCTGAGCGGAGCCGATAAATTTTTAGAAAGGACTGAAGGATGAAAAGAACGGTTGGTTTGCTAATGCTGATTGCGATGGCGCTGCTGCTGTCGGCACAGCTGCTTGCATGCGGGGGAGATCCCGAGGATGAGAAAGGGGTGTCCGTGCCGCCGGTGACGGGTGAGGACGGAGCCAATTTGATAAAGAGCGAGCTCTCCGATGTGTCACTCTCTTATATTGCCGATCTGTTTGTCGGCGCGCTCGGAAATGCGTCCGATCTCGGAGGGGCGCTCGCCTCGTACAGCGCGGACGCCACGCTGGCGGGAGGGAAGAGACTCGCCCTCGACAACGGAGTTATATCGTACAGCGACGGCGGCGAGCTTAAATTCGCGGCGGCGTACGGCGCCGGCGGTCTTAAGGCGGTCACGCGGGACGAGGGGTCGGACGCCTTTGTCTCAAACGGGGATGTTGCACTCTGGAATACTAAGCTCAGCGATCTTTTCTTAAGAATAAAGGACACACTCGTGCTTGCGGAGGAGCATTATTCGCTGCCCAATATACAGGATGCGGATCTGACGAAGGACGGCGACGGGGTATATTACCTCTCCGATGAATATATCAAGACGCTCTTGACCTCCGCTATCGAGGCGACGCTGTGCGCATCCGAGGGAGTCTCGTCTCCGTCGGAGCTCGATGAAGCCAAGCTCACGGAAATAAGGGCACAGGCGGCGGAGCTGGCGGAGGAAACGGAGCTCGGGCTCGGCTTCGGCCTTAAAATGAAGAAGATAAGATTCGTGCACATTAAGCTTGCGTCGGACAGTGCCGCGGAGTACACCGACGGGCGCTTCGATTCGATCGAGTGCGACGTGCGCATAGAGCTCGATTCGCAAAGGACACATGTCGAATCCGCCGACATCACCTGGAGCAGTGACAGTCTGCAAAACGGCAAGACAGATCTCGAGGCAAGCTTCGGTGCAACCTATGATAAGAGCGGAACGCCGCTCAGAGTCGGCATCAAGCTCGACGCGGCTCTCACGGGTGTTGTCATCGGTGAAGAGAAGACCTCGACGATTAAGGGCTGTCGCACGGTGAAGCTCGGCTTGGAGTTCAATCCTTATTCGAGCGAGGGAAGCATAGATCTCGACTACTCCGACATTCGCAAAAGAGAGGCGGATAGCGAGGAGAACTATTACGGGCTCACCCTTGAGCTCGGCGTCGGCGCGATCGTAAAGAACAGCAAGTCGTCCGTCGAGCTGAAATACGGCACGGAGGGCGAGGGGCAAAGCCCCGTGTCTGTCAGAGCCACCGGTAAGGCGAGCTTCGGCGAGGTGACGGCGCCTGTGACTCTGCCCGATGAGGTAAAGAGCCTGCTCGGGATCGAAAGGACGGAATAATTTAACACGGGGCACGTCTTCTGACAAAGAGCGGCCGCTTATATTTAACACGGGTGTGCGATTTTGAACGGACCCTGTGCCGCTTACGCGCCCGGGATTATCGCGATCCCGTCGTACACACTGCGGAAGCAGTCGGAGGAATCGGGCACGTTTACTCTTGCACCGAGTATCTTGATATATCTTGAAAAATCATAGGTGTAGGTGGAGAGGGGGCGCCGATACGCATTGTCGGTCTGTGCGGCAACGAGGATGTCGTTCTCCGCAAATCCGACGACGAGAAGGGTGTGATAATATCCTTCACTCTCTCTTCCGAGCTGGACAACGTCGCCAAGCTCGAGGTTGTCGGGACCCGTGCTCTCGCCGAATGGGCCGATGCCCGCGTTCTGTGTCATGAAGTTGTAAAAGAACTCGACGCCGGTCCACGACGGGGAGCGCTCGTTCAGCGAGATGTAGAACCAACCGTACGTTGCGGTGTAGTTCATGACGCAGGT
Source organism: uncultured Ruminococcus sp. (assembly GCA_964593825.1). Lineage (GTDB taxonomy): Bacteria > Bacillota > Clostridia > Oscillospirales > CAG-272 > UBA1740. The sequence goes on along the minus strand of CAZQII010000030.1, from coordinate 6,385 downwards.
GCCCGCATAGATCGCCTGAGACACAAAATTCGTGCAATTGCCGCCGATGCCCGCGAAGTTTCCGAACACGGGATTCTGCGAAAAGGCGTAGCGCTCGGCGTAGGTGACGGCGTTCTCTCTGTTATACGGCTTTATCATAAGCATGGGAGAAGACTCCTTTTGTTAAAAAGTTATATAAATATTTTATGAAAAAAAACTGATTTTGTTAGAAAAATATCTTGTAATCTTTTCGCAGATGTTGTATAATAAAAAAATAAAAAGGATAGCTTAGGCTTGAGCTTTTTAAATAAAAATGAAAATTCGGGAGGAATCGGAAATGGAAGCAAGCAAAAGACCGGAATCGATGGTCCGCATCACAACAAGGGAGCTGGCAGAAGCTTTTATAGAGGAGCAGGTACAGCTTATACGCGCACAGGTGGGAGCAAAGAAGGTTCTCCTTGCCTTATCCGGCGGAGTTGACAGCTCGGTGGTTGCCGCACTGCTCATAAAGGCGATAGGAAAGCAGCTCGTGTGCGTGCACGTTAATCACGGACTTATGCGTAAGGGCGAGTCGGAGCAGGTGATCGATATTTTCGGAAAGACCTTGGACGCAAATCTTATTTACGTTGATGCAACGGACAGGTTCCTCGACCTTTTGGCGGGAGTTTCCGATCCCGAGAGAAAAAGAAAGATCATCGGTAAGGAATTTATCGAGGTCTTCGCCGAGGAGGCAAGACGTCTTGAGGGCGTTGAATTCCTCGCGCAGGGAACGATCTATCCCGATATTTTAGAGAGCATAAAGCAGGCAGAGGGAAAGAAGGCCGTAAAGTCGCATCATAATGTCGGCGGACTTCCCGACGATCTGAAGTTTGATCTGGTCGAGCCGCTGAAGCTCCTCTTCAAGGATGAGGTCAGAGTCGTCGGCGAGGCGCTCGGACTTCCGCACAAGATGGTCTACCGTCAGCCGTTCCCCGGCCCAGGACTCGGAGTGCGCTGCCTCGGTGCGATAACGCGCGACAGGCTTGCCGCTTTGAGAGAGGCGGACGCGATCCTCAGAGACGAGTTTGACAAGTGCGGCCTGGCAGAGAAGGTATGGCAGTACTTCGTCATCATCCCCGACATAAAGTCGGTCGGAGTAAAGGACGACAGCCGCTTTGAGGGCTGGCCCGCTATCATCCGCGCGGTCAACACGAAGGATGCGATGAGCGCGACGATAGAGGAGATCCCGTACTCCGTGCTCGCCGTGATAACAAGGCGCATTACCTCGGAGGTCGACGGAATCAACAGAGTTCTGTACGACATAACCCCGAAGCCCACGGGAACGATAGAGTGGGAATGATTTTGTAAGAAGCTTTCCTGTCCGAAAAGCCGTTTTTACAAAGTCTTGGCAACGATTTGACAACATAAAATTGTTAAAAAATCAAGAGGCAGGCGATTTTATGTAAATCGCCTGCCTCTAAAAATACATCTTTTGCAAAGTAACGATAGAATTGAAAAAAATTACTCTTGACGGTAAATGGGAGCTGTTCTACTATGATGCCGGAAAAAACAGCATAGCTACGCCCGACGAGCTTGAAAAAAGCGGCGTGGACAAGGTAGCGGCAACCGTTCCCGGAAATGTGGAGCTTGATTTGTCTGCCGCCGGAATTTTGCCGGAAGATTTATTTAAGGGTTTCAACATAGAAAAAAACTACGATTACGAGGGATACGATTGGTGGTATAAGACCACGTTTTCAAAGCCGGAGGACAAGGGCACGCTTCTGCTTCACTTTGAGGGGGTGGACTGCTTTGCCTCGTACTGGCTCAACGGCGAACTTATCGGCAGAAGTGAAAACGCAGTTATTTCGCACGAATTTGATGTAACAGACAGGCTTGGCGATACAAATACTCTCTATGTTCATATCGAATCCGCGATGAGAAAATCATATCATGACCGCAGTTCGGTATACACGCTTACGGGTACATGGCACGGCCACGCGCAGGAAGCGGCGTTTACGCGTAAGCCGCCGCACTCATACGGCTGGGATATTATGCCGCGCACAGTATCGGCGGGTATATGGAAAGAAGTATCAATCAATGTAAAGAGCGACTATGAGTTTGCCCAGGTGTTCTACTGGACAAGACCGAGTAGCTTCGGCAAAACCGAGCTTAATGTAGCCTACGATCTCGATGTTCCTTACGGTGAAAAGCTTTTCTACACCTTTGAGGCAAAATGCAGGGATTCTGTCGTAAAATGCGAGGGCAGGCTTGAATTTAAGGCGGGTACGTTCTCTGTTGAGCTTGAAAATCCGTATCTTTGGTGGCCCAAGGGCTACGGAGATCCCGATTTGTATGAGGCGTCATTCAGCATTGTAAAGGACGGCAAAGCTGTAAATACACACAGCTTCAATATAGGTATACGCAGTGTAGAGCTTGTCAGAACGCTTACGACAGACGGTACAAACGGCGAGTTTGTGTTCATCGTAAATGGCGAAAGAATCGTGTGCAAGGGTTCAAACTGGGTTCCCTTGGACGCGTTCCACAGCCGCGATAAGGGCAGATATGCGAAGGCTCTTGAGTTGGCGGACGACATCGGCTGCAATATTCTGCGCTGCTGGGGCGGAAACGTGTATGAACAGGAGGAATTTTATGATTTCTGCGACAAGCACGGTATAATGATATGGCAGGACTTTATGATGGCGTGCTGTGCATATCCGCAGGACGAAGGCTTCAAGGAGACTATGCGCATTGAGGCTGAATATGTTGTAAAATCTCTTCGCCACCATCCGTCAATCATTCTCTGGTCGGGCGATAACGAATGTGACTCCAGTCTGCTTAGTTCAACGGGAAGAGTCGAGTCCAACATTATCACAAGAGAGGTCTTGCCCGAGGTCATACGTCAGCACGATTTGCGCAGACCGTATCTTGCAAGTTCACCGTACATTTCGGAGAACAACACCACTGAAAATTCGCTTCCGGAGCGTCATCTCTGGGGCTCGAGAGATTACTTCAAGGCGCGCTTCTATACTGAGGCGACGGGACATTTTGTCAGTGAAACGGGTTATCACGGCTGTCCTTTGAGAAAATCAATCGAAAAATTTATCGATGAGGACTACATTTGGCCGATAGAGAATAACGATCAGTGGAATTTGCACTCTACCGACTATCACCGCAGGGGACACCGTGTCAAGCTCATGGATGATCAGATAATGCAGCTTTTTGCGTTCAAGCCCGACAATCTTGACGATTTTGCGCTTGCGTCGCAGTTTTCGCAGGCTGAAGCAAAAAAAAATTCTTTATAGAAAGAATACGGATTGACAAGCCGACAAAGACGGGTATTATATGGTGGAATCTTATTGACGGTTGGCCGCAGATGTCGGACGCTGTTGTTGATTACTATTATGAGAAAAAGATTGCTTATAATTACATCAAGCGTTCAATGACGCCGTTTGTAATAATGGCAGGTGAAATTGCAAATTGGGGCAGTGACATTGTTGCGTCGAACGATACGCTCAAATGTGTCTCGGGAGAATATAAGGTGCGCGACCTTGAAACAGATGAGCTTCTTGCAAAGGGAGATTTTTGCGTCGGAGCAAACGAAAACAAGACGCTTTGCCACATTCCGGTCATGTACTCCGACAAGGGCGTGTTTATGATTGAATGGGAGCTTGACGGCAAAAAATATTTCAATCATTATCTGCACGGATATCCGGCGTTTGACTTTGAAACGTATAAAAAATGGTATGAAAAAATCGAAAATTACGGCAAATAATTCATAAAACAAGGCTTTTCCGTCGGAAAACACGGCGGAAAAGCTTTTTATGTTTTGGCTGTTGGGTGCGTATGACGGGCATAAGGAAAGGGTCACGAGATCCCGGCAAGGCGCTGTGCACCATGCCGCCCTCCGGGTTCGGCTACAGGCTTCGCCTTCCGCTCAGGATGACACTCTTTCGTGCCGAGCGCCCTCGCCGTGTCATTCTGAGCGGCGTGTCACGGCCGTGCGGAGCCGAACTGCGTAGCAGCGCCGAGCGACAGCGACGGCGGAATCTCGGCGGAGAAGAGAGTGGGACTGACACCGGTTTCACTCTTTTTTGTGTGATCGGCATACCGAAGGGGGTACGAGATCCCGGCAAGGCGCGGAGCGCATGCCGCCCCTCTGGGGTTCGGCGCGAGACTTCGTCTCTTGCTCAGGATGACACTGTCTTTTGTGCTCGGCGGTGTGATGGGTGTGACTGACGTACCGGAGGGGGGACGAGATCCCGGCAAGGCGCGGAGCGCATGCCGCCCTGCGGGTTCGGCTACAGGCTTCGCCTTTCGCTCAGGATGACACGAGAAGGGAACCCGTGTTAAGAAAGTACACGTGTGACGTGAGTAAAGAGTGGGGTGCAAGATCTTGATGCAGACGTTTGCTCCGCATTGCCCGGCGGGATCTGTTTTATTTGTTTTTTATAAGTTCGCCTATCATTGCACCTCCGATGATGAGCACTGCACCGATAATTTGAATCGGAATCAGGGTTTCTTTCAAGAATATCACCGAAAACAGCACCGCCGATAAAGGCTCCGCGTATCCCAAAATAGCTACCGTCTGTACCTTCAATTCTCCGATAGACGAAAAGTATAAATAACAACCTATCCCCGTATTCAAGAGGCCGAGTATAAAGATCGGCAGTATGCTCGTTGATGCGATTTGCATAGCGTAGCCTTGTCTTAAGCCCACAAACACGGCAACCGTTAAAAAGGCAATTGTAAGTTGCAGGGCGGAGTTCTCAAGTCCTGTAATATCATTTGCCTTCTTATTGCAAATAACCATAAAAGCATACATAGCGGCAGAGAGTAAGCCGCAGGTAATACCGAGCATATCCCCCCTACCGTCAAATGCGTTTCCGCTTATAAGCACCACTCCGATGGCGACCGCAAGAAAACCGACGACTTTATTAGCTGTTAGCCTCTCGTTGAAGAGTATCGGCGACAAAGACATTACAATGACCGGACCGCAGTAATATAAAAGCGAAGCGATACTGACACCGACTCGAGCGTATGCCTCATAAAGGAACATCCAGCTTGTTCCCATTGCGATCCCCGAAGCTATAAGAAACAGAAATTGCCGGGTGTGCTTATAAAAGGTGAGCCTTCCGCCGCCCATAAAAAATATGGCAATCAGCAGGACGCTGCCTATCAGAGTGCGAAGCAGCACGATGTTTTGACTGCTCAAAGCAATAAAACTCGCTACGATCCCATTCGAGCCAAACAGCAGCAGCGCGGATATGTATTTAAAAAATGCCTTGTTTTTCATACGGTACCTCTTGATTTTTAACTGAAAATAGTATATCATATTATTCAGGACAACAAAAGCGAATGTTTGTAATAGTCAAAATCACATTTTGGAATAGGTGCTGCTTATGGATATGAACCTTCAAAAATATCTCTCATTTGTAAAGACGGTGGAATACGGCAGTTTTACAAAGGCGGCAGAGATACTTAATTACACACAATCGAGTGTCAGCCGAATGATAGGCGATCTTGAAAAAGACTGGGGCGTAACGCTTCTTGAGCGAAGCAAATACGGGGTAAAGCCTACAAGTGACGGTATGAAGTTGCTGCCGTACATTCAAAGCCTTTGCGCCGATTTTGATAAACTCAAAATGCAACTAAATGAGCTGAACGGTCTGCAATCGGGACTTATCCGCATCGGTACATTTTCAAGCGTGGCAACTCATTGGCTGCCGAAAATTATAAAGGAGTTTCAAAAGGATTATCCGAATATTGACTATGAATTTTTGCTCGGTGATTACACCGAGATAGAGGAGTGGATACATACCGGCAGAGTGGATTGCGGCTTTTTACGTTTGCCCACACATCCCGATTTTGAAACCGTATTTTTGCAAAAAGACAGACTTATGGCGATTATACCGGAGAATCACCCGCTTGCAGATCGCGATAAATTTCCCATAGCGGCTCTTTGCAATGAGCCGTTTATGCTTCTCGAAAAGGGGGCAAAAGCGGAAATTTCCGAAATATTCGAACGCAACAAGCTGACTCCCAACGTAAGGTTTACCACTTGGGATGACTATGCAGTAATGTCTATGGTTGAGAGTGGCCTCGGCGTTGCAATACTGCCCGAGCTGATCTTAAAGCGTGTGCCGTACAGAATTATTGCAAAGGAGCTTGATGTTCCGGCATATAGAAATATAGGACTTGCTTTGAGAGATAAGAAAACCGCCTCACTTGCAGTGAAACGGTTTATTGAATATTTGCAGTACAGGTAAGCAAAACGGAGAGATCGACCGCTCTGTGTTTTTGTGACGGGCGTAACAAAGGGGGAACGAGATCCCGGCAAGACGCTGTGCGCCATGCCGCCCTCTGGGTTCGGTTCCAATCGGCGCCGGCGCCGATTTTCACTCAGGATGACACAGTCTTTTGTGCCGAG
>CAZQII010000029.1:0-19178 GCA_964593825.1 uncultured Ruminococcus sp. | reverse complement strand
CGCAACGTCACCCTCGGTAAGGCTGTCTATGACCCACTGATTGTAATTGCCCTTGAAATCCTGCTCCCTGCCGCGCTCGAACATGACCTCATGCAGGTCGGGACGCGTGGGAACGAACGTCGCCGTCACCGCCCTTCCTATAAGCTTTCGTCCGTCGTCATGCAGAACCTTGAGGTCCCCCTCGAACTGGCTCTCATAGCCCTTGACGAATATCGGCTTCCACAGCTCCTCCAACGTCATCTTCCTCATCTGCTCGAGATACTTATCGGGAACTCTCGGGCGCCCGTCGGGAAATCTCTCGCCCTTCCAGAGCGGCGTCAAAGCTATGATCTCTTCTCTTGAATTAAATTTCATTATTTATGCCTCCGCACCTTGTTGAGTCACTTTACCGTGATCCTGATCTCGTTTTTCGCCGATTTTGCGATTCTTGCCTTGTAAATCACTCCGTCGACCTCTATGTCATATTCACCGAAGAAGCCCTTAAATTTAACACGCCCCCGATCATCTGAGGTCAGAGTCTCGTCCGTCGTCCATTCGTCATGCACCAGCCGACGTATCGTCTCATATGCAGGCTTCCTCCTCATTGAGAAGTCGAGAAGACCGCCGTGATAGTAATTCTCGCCCGCCGTCATGTCGCCAAGGGGTGCAAATGCCGCATATCCGTCGACGAGATTCCAATATATCGCCGCCTCCACCGCGGGGTGGCTGAACCAGATCCTGTAAAGCCATTCGACAAGCTCCGCCTGCGTCCCGAGATCCTCCTCCGAATCCGAAAACGCCGGAACGGTCACCTCCGTTATCTGTATCGGGCGATTAAGCTCCGCGTATTTATCGAGCACGCGATAGATCTGTATCGGATCGTAAATGCTGTCGAGCAGCGTCTTTTCGTCCTCGCGCTTTACGAACCCGTGGTATTGCATTCCGATGCAGTCGATCCGCGCCCCGTTTCTCAGCGCACGCTCTATGAGCATGTAATACGCGCTTCTGTTTCCGTTATAAAACGTATGTCGCTCCCAGACCTGCGGTGTCGCCTCGTTTATGATGAGCTCGTTGCCGCGGAAATACCTCTCCGCGAGCGCGAAATTTTCTTCAACGAGCCGCGGCTCGTTGAAATACGGCTTTTCCATCGTCTCATCGTTGTTCAACAACAGCGTTTCGTTGATGACCTCCCAGCCGTGTATTCTGTCCTTATACCGATCGGCAAGCTCGCGGTAGCGCTTTTCGTACTTTTCACGCACACAGTGCAGATCGTTCACATCGAGCCACTCCGGCTCCCATGTAATATATGTAAGGCAGTGCGCCTTCGGCGTTATGTTGTTCCGCTCGCAGAATTCAAGGCACAGGTCCGGCGCCGGTCGGCGATAGACCTTGGGGCTGTCCTTTGCGAACCTCGGTCTCCCCTCCTCGGGCTCGAGGTCACGCCAATAGAAAGGAAGCGTCGCCGCATTGAAGCAGGACGAAAACGCGCTTTTGTATGCCTCGTTCTTCTCCTCCGATTCCATCTCGTCCAGCATGAAAATATTAGCGCCGAAAAGAAAGTCGTGCTTCCTGTGCTTCACGCGGATTCTCTTGCCGGCGAGCGGATTTCCCTGCCCGTCGACGACAGTCACCGTCGCGTAGCCCTTTCTGTTCATTTCTATGCCCGAGCGTATTCTATCGTTTACAAGATCCGCATTCTCGCGGAATTTTGCAAGTATCTCTTCGTTTCTCGACATTGTGCCGTTTCCTTTCCGTTTATCCGTTAAATTTGTATCTCTGCTGTTTTTCCGTCCTCATTCAAAGAGACCGACAGCGTTTTTTCTTTTCCTCCGTCGCAGACGGTAATCTCGTAATCTCCGTAAAATCCGCGGAAGTCTATCTCTCTGCCGCACTCCGCCGAGAATTCCGTATGCCACTCCCTGTTAATGAGTCTGTCAAGAACGTCATATGACGGCTTCGGCGTCATGTCAAAGCGGCAAAGTCCGCCGCCGTACATGTTCTCGCCGCCCTCGCTGCCGAGCGGGGCATACGCCGCATATCCGTCGACCAGGTTCCACCAAACTATCGACTTCATATTCTCCGTTGCAAACCAAGTGGTATACAGCGCCTCCGTGAGCCGCGCCTGGATATCCTCGTTCTCGGCGATGCGCCCCGTGCATGACGGCACCGTTATCTCGGATATATGCATGGGGAGCCCGTACGAGTTGTAAATGTCCAGGATCTCTGTCATATACCTCGCGTTTAGAAATCTGTCACGGGCAGTCTCCGACTCCAGCGAGTCCTGCGACTCGAAGATATGATACTGCAGTCCTATCTCGTCGATCGGCAGTCCCTCTCGCAAAAATTCCGCCAGTTGCATGTTGAAGGACATGTACTTGCCCTTCGCAGGATAGTCGCACCAGATCGCACCGTTGGTCTCGTTCAGTATCTTCCTGTTTTTCTTAAAATATTTTCCGCCAAGACTCAGGCAGTATCTGTCATAATCGGGAAAGATGCTCTCCGCCCCGTATCTGTAATTCGTCGCCGACTCGTTTACTATGTCAAACGACGGTATGCTCGCCGAGTATCTCTCTGCGATCTGTGCAAAGCGGCGCTCGACCGCCGCGCGCCGCGCGGCCTCATCCTTTTTCTCAAGCCAGCCCGGAAGAGCGCTGTTCCAAATCAGGCAATGCCCCTTCGGCTCTATGCCGTACTCGCGGCAGAATTCAAGACAGATGTCCGGTGCCGGTCGGCGATATATATTGACGCTGTCCTTTGAGAATCTGAGTTCTCCCTCCCGCGGCTCAAGGTCGCGCCAATAGAACGGGACCACCGCCTGGTTGAACAAGCGTGAAAACAGCCTCTTAAACTCCGTCTCCTTCTCTGGCACCTCAAATGAGCCGAGCATAAACGCCGTGCACCCGAAGAGAAATTTATGCCTCGTCTGCCTGATCTTCACGGTTTTAGCCGTACCCGTGTTAAATTTCAGCTTGAAGCTTCCCTTTCTGTACCTTTCAATGCCGCGGTCGTTTCGCTCCTTCAGCATCTCGGCGCACTCGATATAGCTGCCGAGTATCTTGTCCGCATTCATCGCTCTCACACGCCATTTCCTCCCGGTTTATAAATGCATTCCGCCGTCAACGACGATGTCCGTCCCTGTAATGTAACGCCCGCCGTCCCCCGCAAGGAGCAGCACCGCACCCGCTATATCGTCCGCCCGGCCGACATAGCCCGCGGGTATCCCGTTTTCCACGCTTTTTCTGTATTCCGCATCGGCGAGCGCCGCGTCGTTCCTCGGCGTCGCAATAGCGCCGGGGGCGATGTTGTTGACGGTTATTCCGAACGGGGCGAGCTGCTTGCCGATATTTTTGACCAGGCTCATCACGGCGCACTTCGTCGCGGCATATATCGCCATGTCCTTGTGCGGCTTGTATTGCTGGACGCTTCCAATCGTGATGATACGGCCGAAGCCCCTCGCCTTCATCCCCGCGCTGTAGGCTTGAATAAGCTTAAAGCTCGATTTGAAATTAACGTTTATCTGCGTGTCGAGCTCCTCGCTTGTGATCCTGTCGTAAGGATTCCTGAACTGCACGCTCGCGTTCAGAACAAGGATGTCGACATCTCCCGTTTTTGCGGGGAGCGCCTCGACCTCCTCCATGCGTGCAAGGTCGCAGATCACAGCATCGGCCGCACCTATCTGTTCGACAATTCTCCGCGCCTTTTCCATATCGCGCGAGCAATGAACGGTCACCTCGTATCCCGCGCCGACGAGCGCTTTTGCGATCTCATATCCTATCCCCTGTGTCGAGCCTGTTACAAGTGCCCTCATCTCTTCACCTCTCCATTTCGTTTATGACCAGGTACGGTCGTTCGACCACTCGTCATTCCATTCGTCGGTGGAGCACCACGGCTCTGGTGCGCCCCTCCTTGCGAAGCGCTTTATCATATCCTCACAGAGCGAGTCGATTCCGAGACCCGGCGCGTCGGGCACGGCAAAGAATCCGTTTTCAAGCTTAATATTCGGCTCGACGAGCTCATACCACTCGGGATGATCGACCGAATGGAATTCGACCGCCAGCACATTCTTGAGTGCCGCCGCCGCATGCACCGCCGCCATGAAGCCTATCGGGCTCTCCGCCATATGTATCGCGATGGTAGCTCCGTACTTCTCGCAAAGCGCGCCGAGCTTCTTCATCTGCATGAATCCGCCGACCGTGAGCAGATCGGGGTGCACAACATTCACTCCCGCGGCAAGAAGCGGCTCGAAGTTCTCCGCAAGATAGATGTCCTCGCCCGTGCAGATCGGAACACAGGAATTTGCGGTGAGCTTCCTGTAATGCTCGGTGAGCATCCACGGAGCGATGTCCTCCATCCATGCAATGTTGTATTTTTCGATCCTCCTTGAAAATCTCAGCGCGTCCTCGGGCGCAACATGACCGAAATGATCTATCGCAAGAGGGATCTCGTATCCTATCTCCTCCCTGACCTCGCGCACATAATTTTCGAGAATGTCGAGGCCGTGCTCGGTTATATGTATTCCCGTCGCATAATGCGGAACGGTGAAGACCTCGTAATTCTTTCCGAACATGAGCTGCCTGTCGATCGAGCCCGACTGATGGCATATCGCCTTCATCGAATACTTCTTTATGTCCTCGAGCATACCGCAGGGAGCATTGAGCGCGCCCGGCTCGTCGAGCAGCATCTCGATGCCGAGATCCATCTTCAGGTAGGTGAAGCCGTCGTCCATGCGGCGCTTGAGCGCCCTTCCCATATCGCGGCCGGTGTGCTTTCCGTCCACATCCGTGTCACAGTAGATGCGCACCCTGTCGCGGTACTGACCGCCGAGCAGCTGATAGACCGGGATGCCGTAAAACTTTCCTATTACATCAAAAAGAGCGATCTCGATTCCGGAAACTCCGCCGCCCTGACGCGAGTGACCTCCGAATTGCTTTATCCTCTCGAAGAGCTTTTCCGCATTCAGCGGATTCTCGCCGACGAGGCGGCTCTTGAGCATTTTTGCATATGTCGCGCTCGAGGCGTCGCGCACCTCTCCGTACCCCACGATATCCGAATTCGTAAAAACCTTTATGAGTATCATATGCTTGGGGAGTCCGTCTATCTCCGCAAAGCGAATGTCTGTTATTCTGAGCTCCGATGCCTTCATCTGTCCATCCTCCGTATATTTTTAATTACATTTCCATTATCCTATATTTCACGGAAAAATTCATCAACTATATTTGTTAATTTGCAAACTATCTTGTGTTTGTATATTGACTTTTCGCCCGCCGTGCGTTATGATATAATCAGAAAAACAAAGCGAGGCACACCATGGGCATAATAGGAAATATAAAAAATACTAACGGCGCCGTCCTCTTCAAAATGTACGAATCCCGCGCGGACGCAAGAAAAAAGGCGTTTCGCGTGCATTACCACACCGAGGCGGAGCTCAGCCTAATCCTCTCGGGAAGAGGAACGTACAATTCCGGCGGCACCCTCTATCAGGTGCGGGCGGGCGATATTTTCTTTTACAAAAGCAGTGTACCGCACTGCATCACCGACATCGCCGACGGCGGCATGAATATCCTTAACATACATATCTCGCCGATATATTTTCAGATGCTTAAGTCCGAGGCGGGCGCGCCCCATTTCGGCAGAAGCTTTTTGAAGCGCTCGCTCCCCACCGCACGTCTGAACGATATCTTAAGCCCAGCGGAGGCAGAAAAAATACGTGACCTTATCCTCACTCTGAAGTCCGAGCTCTCCCGCACAGAGGAGTCCTTCGAGCTCATGGCGGAGAGCTGCCTTACTCAAATATTGATACTCATCTCCCGCAAGACCGAGCCGCTTAAGGAAAAGACGGGCAAAGATGGCTCCGACGCGATCTTTCTCGCCCTCGAATACATCGACGGGCATTACACCGAGCCGATCTCGCTCGCGAGCCTCGCAGAGCACGTCAACCTCGAAAAGACGTATTTCGCCTCCCTCTTCAAGCGCACCGTCGGCACCAATCCGTGGGAATACGTCCTAATAAAAAGGATAGAGACCGCCGTCGAGCTCCTCCGCTCCGGCGACTCCACCGTCCTCGAGATCGCAAGCCAAACAGGCTTCAACAGCACCGCAAGCTTCAATAAAATATTCAAAAAATATACCGGCACCACCCCGAAGGAATTGCGCAAATTCGGCGCCACATCCTCCCCCTTAGGCCAATAAACCGAAGATGCTCCACCCCAAGTGAAAGCATAACAGGCTGGGCACATTCGGCACAAAAGACTGTGTCATCCTGAGCGGAAGGCGAAGCCTGTAGCCGAACCCGTAGGGCGGCATGCGCCCCGCGCCTTGCCGGGATCTCGTGCTCGCTTCGGTACGCCCGTCAAACGCACTAAAAACAACAGAAAAAGGCAGGAGAGCCGTGGCTCTCCTGCCTTTTTCCTACCTGAGCGGATCACGCTCAGTTAAGTTTGTTTTATGCCGCGTAGTCCCCTTCGGGATATTCGTCGGGATCTATCTCCCCGTTTTCCGGAGGGGTAAAGCCCTTGATGATGTCGATTATATCCTGTGAAGGAACGGTCGCTTCTTCGGAATCAAGCTTGATATTAATAGTCATAAGTGTCGTGTCTCCGTTCTTGACCGTGATTGCTCCCGTCTTGCTGTCGACATTGACATCGATGCCGACAGTCACCGTAGTGTCTCCGTCAGCGCTACTTTGCGTTATGCTGATCGTTCCCTTACTTGCCTCGGAATCTATCGCAACGCAGATCGTGTAGTTGTAGTACTCTCTGGATGTCATTTTCAGCGTATACGTGTTATCCTTCATCGTGAAGGAAAACGCGTAGCTACCGTCTTCAGGATTACCGAGTATCCCTGCCTTCTGCTCGGTAGTCAAGCTTGCGATAATAGCCTGCTTGGTAGCTTCGCTGAGTCCGTAATGGTCCCACTTGTCAACGATGATCTTTTTGTCGGTGTACTTTTCATCATATTCGAACGAGAAGCTTGCCTCGCCCTCGTTGAGCTTCGTTATATCGATGCTCATTTTGACCTTAACAGTCATGCATGCTTCGCCTTCGACCCAAGTGTAGCTGTAATTCGTTCCGGGTATCTCAATACTATAACCGCCGCTGGTGCTGTAATGATAGTCGACCATATTGCTCTCGAAGGTGTACTTAACGGGCATTGCGTTCTTGTCAAAGACAACATCGCTGCTGACATTGAACGTGGACTCGATATCGTCATCCTCGCCCTGCTGACCGTCGAACGTAACATGCATCGTCGCGCCGTTCTCGGTGTAAGTGACGGTTCCCTTTATTTCTATCTTCGTCCTGTCGCCGTACGAAAGATCGTTCATCTTGATCGAGAACTCCGTAGGATTCATATCCGCGTTGAAGCTGATGCTGAATGCTATATTGCCGATCATATATGTCTGTTCTTCGTCAAACATCTTGTAATCTATCGTCATCGTAAATGTCAGGCTGCCGTCGGTGCCGTAGATCGCCTTTGTCTCGCAGTCTAACTTCATAGTTTCGTCGTCATTCACCGCGATGACCGTCGCCTTAATGCTTTCCAAGCGTGTTCCGTCGTCGGAGAGCTTGACAACAAAGCTTATCGACTCTACGAGCTCAACATCGAACTCGCCGTCCGCGCTATCCGCACCGTCCGCACTGAACTCCGCATGATCGCCGTCGGGGACTGCCTCACTGTGCGACATTCCGTAGATTGCAACATCGAAGCGCACGCCGGTTATGATCTTGCCGTTCATTGTAACGCCGACCTTGATCGAAACCATCGTCGAAAGCATTTGCTCGATCATCGCATCCACCTGCGCCTGCATATCCTCATCTCCGATAAGAGAGTGGATGAGCTCCTTAAGCGCACTGTCGTCTGCATTATATACCTTAATAAAATGAGCTACAAGGTCGAGAGTGTACCAGCCGTCCTCGACAACGATCTCATCGGGGGTGACGGTGCCGATCTCGGTGAAGAGCACGGGGATCATCGTCTTGATCATTTCGACCATCGTATCGATCTGCTCCGCGGGAATGCTCTCAAAGTTTCCGCTTAAAATATTCATGAGGAACTCGGGAATTATCTCTGTATAATTAACGACCTTTTCGCCGTCCGTAACAACAAGGTATCCCTTATTATAGCCGACATAGTAATTGCCGTTTTCGTCTGTATACGTAACGTATCCGTTCTTGACCGAGATGACCGTTTCGCCCTCGCCTGTGATGTTTGCCTTCAGATACATGTTGATCTGCGCGAGCATCGCATCGATGTCGACGGTCGGTATCTCTGGCATCTCATCATACTGCTTCTTCAGCGCGTCGATGATCGTGACGATCTCCGAGGCACCGGAGCTTGCGCCGCCCGTGATAGCAGAGGATATATATTCCTCATTTGAGATCGCGCTTGCCGCCGCGCCGCAGCCGGTGCACGTGCCGTTCTCGAATGTATGCTTGCCCGTCGCGGGAATGGGCTCTCTCTTAATGTCGCCGCAGCCCGAGCAGATCTGCTTCTTCACACCGGGATCGGTGCAGTTTGCGGCAGTCTCTGTCTGCCATTCGCCGTAATTGTGTCCGAGCGCCTCGCCCTCGGTCATTCCGCAGCCCTTGCATGTCTTGGGTGTCGTGCATGTCGCGTCCTCCCATTCCGTATGCGTGCAGGCGCTGGGATCCGTCATGCCGCATCCGGTGCATGTGCCGTTCTCGTAATTGTGGTTACCCGTCGCGGGGATCGATTCATACTTGAATTCACCGCAAGCGCAAATAAGCTTCTTCGTGCCTACCTCGCCGCATTTCGGGTTCATTATTATTTCCTCTGTCGTGTAATTATGGTGGCCTGTTGCGGGGATATCCGCCGTCTTAACGTCGCCGCAGCCCAAGCAGGTCTGCTTTTTCTGGCCCTTCGCGCCGCAGGTTGCCGCGGTCACGGTCTGCCATGTTCCGTACGAATGTCCCGTCGCGGGGATGACCTCCGTCTTAACGTCGCCGCAAGAGCACTTGAGCGTCTTCACGCCGGTTTCCGTACATGTTGCCGGTGTTGTGATTTCTTCGGTGTAGGAGTGTTCATGATCTTTTTCATCATCGCACGCTACGAAAAGAAATGCGCAACACATGAGCATTGCACACAGAAGTGCATAGAAAATTCTTTTCATTTCGTTTTTCTCCTTATTGTTTTTTAGGTTTAACCCAATAGAATTTTAACATATTATTAAGCGCTTGTCAATAATTTTTACCACAATTTTGATATTTTTAATGTGTAATTTAATTTTATAAAATCCCACCTACGCCCTCGCCCTTACAGCACCGCACGGTTCACCACCCCCGCGCATAAAATCCGTGTCATCCTGAGCGAAAGAACGCTTGTACCCTCGGATACTGTGCACCTACGACTCTTTTAAAGTAAAGTGGCCTTTAACCCTTTACATTTTTTAATCCTTGTACCAATTTCGAAAGCGTAACGCTTGTAGCCGAACCTCATAGTGGCGACGCCTTAAAGACATGTCATCCTGAGCAAGAGACGAAGTCTCGCGCCGAACCCGGAGGGCGGCATGCGCTCTGCGCCTTGCCGGAATCTCGTGCCCCTTTTGTTACGCCCGTCACACGCACCACTCCACCGTTGAGTACTCTTTTTAGTGTATTCATAATGCAGAGAATGTGTAAAAAACAGCAAAAAACACACGTTTTTCTCCACACGGGTGCCGCACAAAGCAAAAAAACGCATGCCGAGAATGATCTCGGCATGCGCGCGTTGATATTAAGCTTTAGTATTACAGGTTGTAAACAAAGCGTGCGTAAACCTTAAAATCGCCTGTTGCGTCCGTGGGTACCGACGTCACCTTTGTTCCCTCCTGAAAGTCGGAGGTCGTGTACCAGCCCTCGAACTCGTAGCCGAAGAGGGTTGCCTCGGGGAGATCGGTCGCCGTGCCGCGCACGTACTCTGTCGGAGCGTTCTCTGCGAGCTCGCCGCCGTTAAGCTCATATACGATCTTTTCTATTTTCGACCACTTCGCATATACCTTGACCGTGCCCGTTGTTCCTGCCGCGATCTCGGTGATTTTGCTGTCCGCGCTAAAATCGGAGGATGTGAACCAACCGCCGAAGGCGTAGCCGTTGCGCGTGGGCGTGTGGAGAGTATATCCCGTCTCGCTGTCGTATTCATTAAGTGCACCGTCGGGAAGTGTTCCGCCGTCAAGCTCGTACTTGATCTCGTCCGCTGAAGCATCGTCGGATTCGTAGATGTTACCGGTCTGGATGGTGATGCGCTTTATGCGTACCGATGTCTGCTGGCTTCCGCCTGCGTACAGGTTGAATATGTCTGCATTTATCGCTGCATAGAACTCCTGCGCAGTCATGCCCGTGGGGAGCATCATATGCGCCTCGCATACCTTCTTGCCCGTTTCATCGTAGCCGTAGAACATACCCGTGCCGAAATCGGCAACCATACCGAGCGTCTTGAACTCAGTGCCGAACTGTCCGACAAGCACCTTGCCCTCCGTGCCGTAAAGATTGAAGCTACCGTCCGTTTCCACGGTCAGGAGATTCATCTCCGTCCTTCTTCCGTTGACGGATGTCGAGCGCATTCTCGCGGCAAAGCCGATGAAGTCGCTGTCTCCGTTCTTCGCAAGCGAGAGCTGGAAGGTAAGAATAAGATTGTTGTTCGCCGCAGCGGAAAGCGTGCCGCCGTAGTTGACCTGCGGGTCTCCGGAGCCCTTGCTCCAAAGAAGGTACTTCTCGCCGTCATCACCGGTCAGAGTCTGGAAGTAGCTGTTCTCGCCCTTGGTCTGGAAGCTCATTCCGCCGGCATCGCTGCCGCCGATTGATCCGTCGGCCTTTCCTGCGTAGTTGAAGTCCGTTTCATTGGGATCGTAATCGAGGATGATGACCTGCCATGCGGCATAGAGAATGAAGTTCTCCGTGTCCTCCGCGGTGATCGCCTTGATCGGCTGAGTCAGATCCGCATCCTTATACCAGCCGAGGAACGTTGCGTTCTTCTTGGTCGGGATCGGGAGCTCGAGCGACTCGCCCTTCGTGTAATACTTCGGATATCCGTCGGGAAGCGTTCCGCCGTTGGTCATGTAATCAATCTTGCCCATAGTCGAGGGAACAACCGTTTCCTTCGGCGAATATGCCGAGGCGGTGATGGATATGTCATCGATCTTTATCGACTGGCCGCCGTTCGGATAAGCATACAGCGGGAAGTCGAGTCCGGACAGGAAGTCCCTATAGTCGTCGATCTCGAAGCTCTCCTGTGCGAGCGCTATTCCGTTCTCCTCATATGCCGTGACCGTCTTCGCCTCAAAGTCGATCGTTATGATGATCTTGGTAAAGCTGTCGGAGTTGAGCTTTGCTATCTCGGTCTTGCCCATGAGCTTGACCGATCCGCTCGTATCTGTCTTGAAGATAGTTATGCTGTTGGCCTTGTTCGTCGCCGTCAGCTGCTTGCTCGATGCACGGAATCTGTACTCGAATGCCAAGGGCGTTTCACCCTCGACGGTCGCGAGCGAGAGCATGATTGTTGCAACGGAGCTGCCGTTGAGCGAATTGAGATTGTTCGTTATCTTAAACTGCGGGTCCTGCGTGCCCTTGTACCAATATACATAGGTGTTGCCGCTCGCATCCTTCTCGGTTCTGAAGATCGCGCCCGCCTTGCCCTGTGCCGCAAGGTCAACGCCGTTTACGGTCTGGTTCTTGCCGTCGACCTCAATGCCGTCAAATCCCTCGAAATCCGCGCTGAAGAGCTTGCCTGCCCACTTTGCGTAAACAGTGACCTCGCCTCTCGTCTCCGCGCTGATCTCGGTGATCATCGTTCCCTTTTGAAAGTCGGGAGTCGTGTACCAGCCGAGGAACTCATCCTGTCCGTTTACTACATTCGGCTCAAGGAGAGCGACCTCGCCTTCCTTATAGTATCTGTCGGGCTTGCCGACAAAGGCGCCGCCGTTCAGCTCGTAATTGATCTTGGAGCATCCGTCCGGAATCACCACCGGCTTGGGAGTATAGCCGCCCGCATAAACGGTGAAGTTGTCGATGAGCAACGTCTCGCCGCCGCCGATCCACCAGTTGACCGTGGATGTCAGAGTTGCGAGCCACTCGAGCACCGTGTTGGCACCGCTCGCCGCCGGAGCCGTTATATCTATCTTCGCAAGGACGGTGCCGTCCGCGTCATAGCCCGTAAGAGTCTCTTCGACAAAGTCAAATGTCACCGCAAGGGTCTGGAATGTCTCCGTGAGCGTCATCACATTGACCTGACCGCCGAGCTTAACGCCGCCGCTCGTGTCCGTCGTGAAGTACGGAATAGTGTCGCCCGCGCCGTTGCCCCCTCTGAGTCGGCATGTGGATGACAGCGGGATCGATTCGTCTCTCGCGAGGTCGATGACCAGCGTCAGCTTGGTCTCGCCGTAGAGGTATTCGGAGGGCTTTCTGGTCACATCGATCTGCGGATCCAGATCGCCCTTGGTAACGTGCATGTACGTGTTTCCGGTCACATCGGTGCAGGTCTTAAACCGCGAGCCGGTCTTTCCGGAGTACGAAATGCCGTTTTGAGCCGTCTTGTTGTGATCAATCGTTATATCCTCGTAGTCCTCGTTGATGGAAACGCCCTTATACTTTGCGTAAAGAGTTATCTTTCCCTTCTCCGTTGCCACGAGCACGTCAACGCGGGTCTCCTCCTCGTAATTGGGAGAGGTGTACCAGCCGTCAAATGTATCGTAAGTGCCGTTGTTGATATTTGTCGGAAGCGTTAAGGGAACGCCGACCTCGTAAACGAGGGGTGCGTCATCCGGAACCACGCCGCCGAAGGTGGTGTAAACTATGCGTCCGCCGTTTGCGGGAGCGATGTTGCTGCCGGGCGAGATCGTGATATTTCCTGCGGGAGCGTAGAATGTGATCATTCCGCCCTCCTCGGAGGAAACGGAGTGCGCCACGCTGACGCCGTCAACGGAAATGTTCCATGTTCCGGCATACATGCCCATGACCAAGAAGCGTCTTAAGCCTGTGCCCTCAACGGTGAAGTTGAGCTCCGCCGTGTTGTTCTCCTCCTCGGATTCCGCGAAGATTATGACAGTGTCATCTACTGCGAGTCCGTGCAGGCCCTCACCCGTGATGGTCTCGGTCTCGACCGTAGCGTTGCTCGTCGCATCCGTGACGAACATGAAGTTGAGAAGATAGTGTGTCTTCTGATCTGCCGTGGGCGATATCTCTACACGCCCCCACTCGGAGCCCTCTCCCTTTTCGGAAACGCACTGGCGTCCGTTGATGGCGAAGGTCATGCCCTCACCGCCGACCGCCGTAATACTATCGCCGCCGACCAAGGACTTGAGCACGAGTCTGCCGTTCTTCTGCTTCATTGTGACGGTGCCTGTCGCCTCGTCTATGACGGGCTCCTTATTTGTATGAAGAAGGAACGTCTTCGTGTAATTCTCGCCTACCGATGTGATCTTATCGTAAACTATGAAGTACATCGGCACATCCTCGTCGCCCGTGTATAGCGTGAGCATGTGGCGCCCGACATAAGAGACCGTGTCAGAGTCGTAGGCCTCTGTGATGCTTCCGCCGAGATATGCGTAATCCGTCGTGCCGTCGCTGTTGTATGCCCACTGCACGCCCGTCACCTTACCCGTGTCGTAAGTGGACGAAAGCCACGTTTCGAGCGTCCTGGTCTCCGCGAGCCTTCTCTGGCTTCCCGAATAGAAGTAGGATGCCGCATTGCTCGGGTCGTCGCCGATCAATGCCGGGTTGGAGATGAGGAGTCCGTTGTGCGCAATGGTCGACTGATGGTAATAAGCCCAGTGCGTCGATCCGTATGTGTCGTAGTAACCCGTGTCGCCCGTGTAAAGACCCTTATAGAATATCTGGAACGTACCTGCGTCACCGTGCTCGTGGTTTGCCGTTGCACGCTCGCCGAGCTTCATGAATGTCGCCGCCGCGTTCTCATCGTTCCACTGCGAGCGCACGGTCATCTGCCCGAGGGGAGAGCCGAGGTAGCACACAGGTTCGCTCTCCGAGAAGCGGTCGACCTTTACGTCCGCGCTTACCTGACTGCGGTAATGCGCGCTGAGTATCAGCATCTGCGAATACGAGAAGCTCATATCGCTCGCCGTATATTTTTTGAATCCGTTTGTAAACTTATAAGCCTGCGCACGCAGAGTCGCGTCGCCGTAAAGGGCGGACGTTATAACGGCGTGCTGCCAGAATGTCGAGCCGCTCGAGGGCCTTCCGCCGTCGCCGGTTCCGAAATACGTGCCGTCGGGAGCTTCGTTCTCGAAGAACGAGCGGGTGACACGCGCCAGGTCGTCGCTGTACGGGATCTCACCCGTCGCGCAGAGTAAGAGCCATGCCGACCAGAGGTCCGCGTTGTGTCTGTGACCCGCGTAGCAGTTTATTCCCTGCGGGTATGTGCCCGACTGATAATAATAATTTCTGAAGGGAACGTAATAATTGTAGATAAGTCCGCCGACCCACTCGTACCAGGTGGGATCCTCATCGAATATAGCTATCGCCATCGAGAGGTAGTCGCGCAGAGCCTGGTGCTCCGAGCTGTGGCCGGAGACAACGCCGCCGAGTGTCGGAGGGAATCCGAGCTCGATCTGGTTACCGAAATCGGTGTTCTGGTTGCGGGAGGAGCCGATGTCCGCGCACGCCATGATGAACTGCGCCTTATCCTCATCGGTGAGGATGTCGTAGCACCAGTCATACACCTCTGCGGTGCAGTAGATTATACGGCCGAACTCACGGCACTGGTCACTGAAGATCCACTGAATATCTATTGTAACAAGGTAGTTCTTCATCGCATAGACGGCCTCGTAAGCATAATACTCGTCGCCCGTCAGAAGATATGCGAAGGCCTTCGCCTCTATTACGGCAAGGCCGGCCTCGTCCATGTTGTGGAATCCCTTTCTTCCGCTCGTGTATTCCTGAGCGGGGGGAAGGATACCGGTGTACTCGGTGTTGACGAGCTTCCAGAACTCCTTAACGGTATATGTGGCCTCATTCTCCTCCATATACGCGATGATGTCGGGCAGCATTGCCGCCGTGACGTTTACTCTCGGGTGCTCGCCCGCGTTGGGGTAGAGCGTGGGCTTTCCGTATCCGTCGCCCGTCATGGATGTTGTCGGAGCGTCGCCGAACTGCGAATACTCAAACTCGGAGATAAGCTTCTTGAGCTCCTCAATGCGCTGCTGGCGCTCGAGCCTCTCCTGCTCATCCTTCTTTTCCTGCTCCGCCTTGACGTAGGCTTCGTAATCCGCGCGCGTCATGCTGTTCACGGTCTTCTTTCCCGTCGGAACGGCAAATCCGTCATCACCGAGGAGCGCGAGCATGTCGCCCATTCCCATCTCGAATGCCTCCGCGCAATTGGCGACGAATGCGATCTTTCCGTCCTGCTCCGCGATCACCCAGACGAGGCTGTTGTTCACCGATGCGGCGCACACCTCGTTGTAGAGCTCGATCGAGAAGAGGCGGTTCGTCTTTCCGAGCAGGATCTCGTATGTTCCGTGCTTTGAAACGGCGGTATCCGCGCGGTATTTGATCGTAACGCCGTATTTATCCTTGATCGCCGTTGTCAGATCCTTCGCGAAATCGTTGTCCGCCTGTATGCCGTCCGCACTTGCGAAAAGCACGGTGTAGTCACTTTTTCCGTCCACGATGACATTCGTCATCTCCTGATCCGAGTCGTCCGATGTGAGGGACACTCGGCTCTCCTCCGTGCCCTCGGCCGATCTGTCTGCCGCCTGCGGAATAAGTGCAAGCAGGAAGGACAGAAGCAGTGCTATCGGGACGAAGAGAAGAAGCTTGGATTTCATTCTTGTCATAGTACTTCTTACCTTTCTTTATGATTTCTATATAAATAAATTCACTTTATGTAAGTTGAAATGAGGAATTTATTCATGTTAATTTTATCATATATTTTTTAAAAAATCTACACTTTGGAGAGTACAAAATACAATTTCTGCGAATTGCACAAAAATCGCGGGGGGGGGTTATACAAAATCACCAAAAGAAAAAAGGTCTCCCGCGCGCGAGAGACCTTTTCAATACTTAAATCACGGCAGAGCCGCGCGCGCAAGTGCGCTTTCTTCGCGTCAGATGACCTTCGTCTCCTTGACCGTGACCGTGTGTGCGGCCCCCTCTGGGAGGGTGAAGCGTATGCTCCTTATCTCCTTTTCGGGGTGCGGATTTCTGAAGTAGCAGCGGCACTGCAGCTCCCCGTCATTATGCTCGGGGATGACCTCGCCGGCAAGAGCGGCAAGATCGCGGCCGATCCGCGTGAAATTGACGCCGGGGTTGTCGTCCGTCGCCTTATCGGTGTTGACAAGCGTGCCGTACCAATGCGTGTCTCGGCTTACTATATGCTCGCCGTAGAAGACGTCGAGCGTCGCCGCGGAGGCGTCCGCGTACTCGATGGTGTACTGACCCGCGAGATACTTCGCGCGGAATTCCTTCCCCTCAGGGAAGACTCCGTCGACAAAATCGGTGTAAGGAACGTACATGTCCGTCGAGTGCAATACCTCGATGAGCGCACCCTTGCGGCAGAGCTCACGGTGGTGGCGGTAGTAGAAGATCGTGCGGAAGAGCAGATCGACGCGCTCCGTATACTGAGCGTCGTCCTCGTCGTCGTACGTGCTGTCCCAGAACAGGATGTCGTTATATACCATCGTGGCGAGGATGCAGTTGCGTCTGAAATAGATGTCGGTCGGCGCGCCCCAGTTGGAGCACATTCCGCCGAAGACGTTGGGGGTATTTCTGCGCTTGAAGCCGTGGAAGGCCCAAAGCGCCGAGAAGTTGCCGAACATGACGGGGAATTCCCTGACCTCCGCGTCAAACTGCTCTCCCCTTCCGAGATACCAGTTGAGGCAGATGATGTCGTGCGGGATCTTGTTCCTTGCCTGCCATGTCGGGCGGATTATACCGAGCAGATCCTTGCTCGGATCCCATTCGAAGTAAACGAATTCCAAAGCGCCTCCGCAGCCGTATCCGTTGTACTCGACGTTCATGAGCTTATCGCACCAGAGCATCGTTTGCACGCCGCGGGCGGCGAGGTAATCGTGGATCTTATTGATATCCTCCGCTAATATCTCGTCATTTGACATAAGGCGCTTGCGGCACCTGTCGCAGATGTTTATCGAGTAATATTCATCGTGTCCGATGTTGAGTATCCTCGGCTTGAAGACGTCGATTATCTCGTCGAATAAATCGAAGAGCAGCTCGTACGACGCGGGGTTCGACGGGCAGAACGTGTCGGGGTAAGGATCCTCGCACCTCTCCGCGAGCTCGGGGTGCCTTATCAGCATGTAGTCGCAGTGGCATGTGCTGGGCTCCTCGGGGATGACCTCTATATTGCGCTCGCGGCAGTATTCGATGATGTCGCGCACCTCGTCCTGCGTGAGGAAGGAGCCGCCGCCGTTGTTGCAGTGTATGGAATTCTTTCTCCAAGAAAACGTGCTCTCCTGGAGCTTCTTCGTCTTTCCGGAGTATTCGGACATGAACTCACAGTATTCCACCCATCCCTCGTTTATCTCCGGGTGCTTCTTATATTCCATCGCACCGCCGATCTCGATCATGAGCGTGTTCTGACGGAAGAATACCATGCTGTCGATGAATTTCTTGAACTCGGGGATCTCCGATCTCGCGGGCATGAGGACCTTAACGCCGCGCATCTCGCATATGGGACAGTCGTATATTATCTCGTCGCCGAGTGCGCCGTCGCAGTCCAGCGAGCGCACGAGCGTTGCGGCTCCGTTCTGCTCACCCTCCGCATCGTCCGAGTAGACGGTGACCGTATCGCCGTCGCGAATTATGACAAATGCACCGCGCTTCGAGACAAAGTCCGCGCCCGACAGAGCGGCAATTCTGCTCTTGAGCTCCTCGGGTATGGGTCTTGCGGCACCAACCGACGCTATGTATGCGTCCCCGTCCGAAGAGACCGCGAAATCCTTGATAGCCTCCGCCACATGGCTCATGAAGCCGACCGTCGCTGTCTTGTCCGTTAATTTGACACGGGTAGCACCCTGCTTGCAATATTTAGGTACGCTTCTTACCATTTTTACGTTTCCTTTCGGATAAGCCGATTTTTGTCATGCCGCGCGCGGCATGCGGGCTTATTATACAAACAAAGTATAGCATATCCACAGCGCTTTGTCAACCGAAAATATTAAAATCCACGAAAATTCTCTCCGCCCCGCCGAAAAACTCCACTCCCCGTGGAGAACCAAAAAAATCCCCCTCTTACGCAAGCCTCAAGCCCGTGTCATCCTGAGCAAGAGGCGAAGCCTCGCGCCGAACCCGTAGGGCGGCATACGCCCCGCGCCTTGCCGGGATCTCGTGCTCCTTTCGTTATGCCCGTCACACGCACTAAAAAGGATCTCCCCCTTCGTTACATCCGTCATGCATCCCACTTGACTTTTCCAATGCTTTGTGCTAAAATACTTTGTGTCGGTGCACAGATGCACCGCCCGATTTTGTAATTTTGGGACGGATAAATACATGTCAAAGAAGAAAGCAAGCAAAAAAGCCGCAAACGCCGCACGCCGCGCGGAAGAAAAGCGGACAGCACGCATAAGACTCCTTATCGCAGGGGCGGCAGTCCTCCTGCTCATCGCCGCGGTTGTCGCAGTCGGAATTTCACTCAGTCGCTCCGACAGCGAGCCATCTGCTCCGCACGCCTTGGAGATCGCTAATGTGGAAAACACCTTTACGGTGCTGAAGCAGAGCGGCGCCGTCGTCGGAACATACGTTTACAGTCAAAACGACCTCGAGGCAAAAACGGAGGAGCTTTTGAACGCGGGCGTCACCGTTGAACTAAAGTCCGGCTGTTACGCGGTCGGCGGAAGCGAGGAGGCCTATGCCTACGAATGCGCAAGCGCAGAACAGGCGCAAGCCCTCTATGCCTACTATGCCGCTAACCTCATCTCGGGCTATAAGCCCCGCCTCGACGGAAATATAGTCATCTGCGGCACCGAAGCACTCTTGAACAAAATAGTGCTCATGACCGCCCTCCGCTGACCCTCTCCGCACTACACCGTGCCGACGGCTCACCACCGACGCCAATAAGCGCCCCGTGCCTTTTTGCGACACGGGGCGCTCTTTTTCTCTTTCCGCCATGTATTTTTCAACACGGGGCCACTTTTCGTGTCATCCTGCGTGAAAATCGGCGCCCGCCCCGATTGGAACCGACCCCCAGAGGGGCGATGCCTCAAAGGCGTGTCATCCGAAGAAGAGTCATCCTTTCCG
>CAZQII010000028.1:0-19799 GCA_964593825.1 uncultured Ruminococcus sp. | reverse complement strand
CCAACAACCTGCTGATTACAAATCAGCTGCTCTGCCATTGAGCCACACCAGCGTTCATAACGATTAATATTATAACAGAAAGCTTTGCGTTTGTCAAGGGCTTTTAAAAAAAAATCCGCCTATTTTAAAAATTTTTTCGAAAAAGCGAAAAATGTGCTCCGCATCCGTGCCGTAACAAAGTAAGCGGATACCCCATACATTTCGGTAGAGAGTACCCGCTGTGCTTTATTCAACATCGGAGGCGCGGACTCGGCCGTCACGGTTCTTCCGATGCCGTATTTTCGCTTTGTGCCGTATCACGGTTCAAAGCATGTGTAGGTAATTTAAATTTTGTCCTCGGGGCAGGGCAGACTGCAAAGCGTCAGCTCCGCGGGATGTACCGCCGTTCTCTCATGCTCCCCTTCGATGAGCGTGTCCCAATACAAACGTGCGCGAAGCTTTATCTCGCCCGGCTTGCAGGTCGTGCGCACGAGGAATGTCGCAATTCCTCCCTCGGGGCAGACGGGGTTTGCCATGATCGACGCATCACCGACGATCTCGCCCTCACCGGAGAGCTCCAAGAGGATGGGATGCGCGTCGCCCATCAGCGGAACGGTCGTGCCGTCGGCATCGACGATCTTACAGCGCACGGCAAAGATATCCGCGCCGTCGGCGATCGGAGAGATGCCCATGAGATCAGCCTCCAGTGTAAGCGCCTTCGGCACGCCGGGGGCCGTCAGACTTTGCTCCGCGACCTGCTTGCCGCCGACAAACGCGCGCGCCGTCAGAGCCGAGCGTCCAAAGGAGGGCGTATGATGCTGTCTGTATTTCCGTCTGACCTGCGCAAAGGTGAATGGCGGATGCTTTACGGCAACGGCGTCGGGGGCGCGCCTCTCCACGAGGACGCCGTCGCACCAAAGCTCGACCTCCTCGGCATTGGAATATACCGTCACATCGTTCGGGCTGATGTCGCACCACCAGGAGGCGATGAACAAAATATCACCCGCGACCTCTCTGTCCTGCTGGCTCTTCATGAAGTAGTAGGAGAATTTCTCCACGCGGAAGAGATCGAGGTGCCCGCCGTAGCACGGGTTAATATGATATCCGCGGTTGTGCGCTATTCCGGGCCAGACGCCGTAGCCGCACCGCTTTTTGTTGTTGTAAACATCTATGTATTGCACCGAGCAGGAGAGCTCGCTGTCCAAATACCGCTTCAGCATTCTGTCCACCGCATCTACCATAGGCGCGTCTCCGAAGGCGCGCGGCATGCGCCACACGGTGTTTTGATCCGTGAAATTGTCGGGATCGTCACCGTACTCACGCGTCCAGACGGGGGTCGGGGTGGTGTCGCGTTTTTCGACAAAGCCGTAGTCGGCGGCACCGATCATGCCGGGGACGTAATCACGGTAGGAGACATCGGTCGGACCGTAGTCGGATGCTGTGTAGCAATCATCGTACGGATATTCCTCGTGCACCAGCTCGTGGAAGGCGAGCTGTATATCGTACGACATCTTCGACTCGTTCAGTATCGGCTCCCAAAGGATGATTGCCGGGTTATTCCTCTGCCAGCGGATGATGCGCCGCATGTTCTGCTTTGCCCGCTCGAGGAAGAGCCCCTCCTCGCAGAATTGCCAGCCTGGATTGCTGACGATCAGGGTCATGCCCAGACGGTTGCATGCATCGGTGACGGCGGCACCGAAGGGGTAGTGCGAGCGTATGTTTTCACAGCCCATATCCTTCAGCTTTTTCATATCGCGGAGCAGGAGCGAGTCCGGCACAGCATTTCCGATATAGGGCCATGTCATGTGATAATTCACGCCTGAGAAGCGATGGGAGGCACCGTTGAAGATAACGCCGTCGTCCAAGGTGTAGCGGAACGTGCGGATTCCGATTTCGACATCCTCCGAGTAAAGAGACTCCCCGCCGGAGAGGATCTCCGCGCGCAGAGTGTAAAGATACGGCGTATCGATGCTCCAAAGATGCGGTGCGGAAAGGTCGAAGATGGTCTCCGAATATTCATCGTCCCCGCTCGCAAGTCCGCTCTCGAGTGATTTCGTCGCAACGCTCTTTCCCTCTGCGTCGATAAGCGTAATGCGCAGGGTGTATGCGCGGTGCGTGGGATATTCGTTTCTGATCTGCACGCGTACGTGCACCTTGGCGCTCCTTTCGCTGACGTCGCTGTAATGGACGAAGATTCCGCCGCCTGCCACGTCGTCGGTAAGCAGGGGGTCGGTGATATAAAGCGGCTCGCAGACGCAAAGGTATGCCTTACGGTATAAGCCGCCGTCATATGTAAAATCGAGGTCGCCCTGCGGTTTTCCGGGCGGGAGGAGGGGGTCGTCACTGTTGTCGAGGGTGATGCGCAGGCGGTTTTCCTCTCCGTAGCGCACGGCCGCACCGATATCGGCGACAAAGGGAATATATCCGCAGAGGTGCTCCGCCACTCGCGCTCCGTTTATCTCCAGCACCGATTTGCCCATCGCTCCGTCAAAGCGGACGTACACCTTTTTGCCCTCGTATTCCTTCGGAATAAAAAGCTCCTTTTCGTAAGTGCATTTTCCCTGATAGTTTCTGCATCCGCTCGAGATCGCCGGCGTAAGCTTGACTGTGTGCGGCAGGCACACGGTCTCCGCACTTTGGGGGCACTCGGCGTCGCCGAGATAAAAGCGGAATCCGCGGCTGATATCGGTCTTTGTGTTCTGCATAATGTTCTCCTATGTGATTAAAATTCAAAAGAAATCCTCGCCCGCGGTAATTATAACAAGCGGCGAGACTGTGAATTTATTATAATCGATATTTCGAAAAAAATCAATGGCTTTTTGGAATAAAAACAGGAGAAATAATAATGAATTGGAAAATAAGGCATGTTTAGGATATATTAAAATTAATGAAGAGGAAGAATAAAATCATGTCCAAAGTAAGCCCGCGGAATAACCGTGAAAAAATCTTCGATAAATTAATAAGCATTGACTTTAGCATTTGAGGTTGGATTTTTTAACGGCAACGGCACTAATGCCGTTGAAAAAATAAAAAGAGTCGCGATTGAAATCGCGACTCTTTTTGGCGGAGAAGGAGAGATTTGAACTCTCGCGCCGGTATAGCCGGCCTACACCCTTAGCAGGGGCGCCTCTTCACCACTTGAGTACTTCTCCGTATGAAATATTCGATTTACTATATTAGTATAGCAAGTTTTTACTGTTTTGTCAATACCTTTTTTGAAAGTTTAGCAAAAGTTTAGAAAATTAATTGTAAATAAAAGTTGACAAAGTAAAATCGGTTTTACAAAAATGCGATTTGCTCGGCGGAAGGAGAGGTTTGCTTTGATTTTTAAACGCGTTGGGAGAAAATGAAAAAAGTCCGTTTTTTCGTTTATTTATGCAACACGCATAGGGGATAACACCGAGCGGGCGCCCGGGTGAGAGCGAAATTGCAGCTGCTCGGTGCTCGCGACGCGACATTTTTCGGTGTGTCCGATCCGGAGCGGGATAAAGGTCGGAAGCAAGTTTTACCTTAAATTTATTTTTTAGCGCTATTTACTTTTTTATGATTCTGTGATAAAATAGATAGGTAAATATCGAAGCATACGGAAGTACGGAAATGGAACGGAAAATAATAATTAAAGGCGCAAGAGTAAATAATTTAAAAAATATCGATGTTGAGATCCCGAGGGACAAGCTCGTCATACTGACGGGGCTTTCGGGCTCGGGTAAATCGTCACTCGCCTTCGACACGATCTATGCCGAGGGGCACCGCAGATTTGTTGAGAGCCTTTCGTCATATGCGCGCATGTTCATAGGGCAAATGGATAAGCCGGACGTCGACCTTATCGAGGGACTCTCGCCCGCCATATCGATCGACCAGAAGACAACGTCGAAGAATCCGCGCTCAACTGTCGGCACGGTCACCGAGATATATGACTATTTGCGTCTGCTGTATGCGAGGTGCGGAGTGCCGCACTGTCCCGTCTGCGGCAAGGAGATAAAGCAGCAGTCACTCGACAGGATCGTGGACAGGATAATGGAGCTCCCGCTCGGAACGCGCTTCACGGTTCTCGCGCCCATCGTAAAGGCGCAGAAGGGCATGCATGAGAAGGAGATCGCCGCGGCGCGCAAGAGCGGGTATGCCCGCATCCGCGTTGACGGAATAATGTACGACCTCTCCGAGCAGATCACCCTCGATAAGAACAAAAAGCATTCTATAGAAATAGTTCTCGACCGACTTGTTTTGAAGGAGGAGATACGCTCGAGGCTATCCGACTCTGTCGAGAGTGCCCTGCGCGCGGCAGACGGCCGAGTGATAATATCCGTCCTGAACGGTGCAAACGGTGACGAGGAGATGGAATTTTCGCAAAAATATGCGTGCGAGGAGCACGGCATAGGCTTTCCCGAGCTTGAGCCGAGAATGTTTTCGTTCAACAATCCGCTCGGTGCGTGCACCGCGTGCGGCGGACTCGGAAATATGCAGCGCCTGTCGGAGAAAAAGCTCATCCCGCATCCCGAGCTTTCGCTCAGGGAGGGGGCGATCGCGGCAAACGGATTCAAGACCATGACGGAGGAATCGTGGACCGGACCGCTCGTCGCCGCCGCGATGGACAGCCTCGGAGTAACGCTCGACACGCCGATTTCCGAATATTCCGAGGAGGCACTGCACGCGCTGATGTACGGCACCGGCGATAGGCGGTATACCGTGATGCGCTATTTCGGCAAGGAGAGAAGGGAGCAGACATCCTCGTTCGACGGCATCATTCCGATCATCGAAAAGCGCATGAAGATGGCGGGCGGCGACTATTATCAGGACTTTGTCGAGGAGGTCGCATGCCCTATGTGCAAGGGCCGTAGGCTCTCTCCGCTCGTGCTCGGCGTTACGGTCGGTGGGCTCAATATCGATGAGATATGCCGCCTCTCGGTGGACAAGATGCTGAGATTTCTCGAGGAGCTTGAGCTCGACGGAGAGCAGAAAAAGATCGCCAAGGACGTGCTTAAGGAGATAAAAGCGCGCCTTAATTTCCTTATAAGCGTGGGACTCGATTATCTTAATCTCGCAAGGACGGCGGGAACGCTCTCCGGAGGAGAGGCACAGCGCATTCGCCTCGCCACCCAGATCGGCTCGGCGCTGACGGGCGTGCTCTATATTCTCGACGAGCCGAGCATCGGCCTGCATCAAAGGGATAACGGAAAGCTTATAGCAACGCTCAAAAACCTTCGTGACCTCGGCAACAGCGTCCTGGTCGTCGAGCATGATGAGGACACGATGCGTGCGGCAGACTTCATAGTCGATATCGGACCCGGCGCGGGTATCCACGGCGGCGAGGTCGTTGCGATAGGAACGCCAGATGAGGTCGCGATGAGCGAAAAATCCTACACGGGTGCCTATCTCTCGGGCAGAAGGTGCATTCCCGTGCCGCAAAAAAGGCGGAGCGGCAACGGAAATTTTCTGTCGATAATCGGCGCACGCGAAAACAACCTGAAGAATTTGAATGTCAATATACCGCTTGGCTGCTTTGTCGCTGTTACCGGCGTTTCCGGCAGCGGAAAATCGTCACTCATCAATTCCGTCCTGTATAAAACGCTTGCAAAGGAGCTCAACCGCGCAAACACCTATCCTGGCAAGGTCGATAGGATCGATGGCATTGAGCATCTCGACAAGGTCATTGCGATAGATCAGAGCCCCATCGGGCGGACTCCCCGCTCAAACCCCGCGACATACACGGGGCTGTTCGGAGAAATAAGAGCGCTGTTTGCCAAGACCAAGGATGCCGTCGCAAAGGGATATGACGCAGGGCGCTTCTCCTTTAACGTGCGCGGCGGAAGATGTGATGCGTGCGAGGGCGACGGCGTGAAGTGCATAGAAATGAATTTTCTGCCCGATGTTTACGTGAAATGCGACGTCTGCAAGGGCAGACGGTATAACAGAGACACGCTGGAGGTCAAATACAAGGGGAAAAGCATATACGATGTGCTTGAAATGTCGGTTGAGGAAGGAATAGCCTTCTTTGACGGAATACCGCAGCTGCAAAGAAAGCTACAAACGCTCTTCGATGTCGGGCTCGGATATATAAAGATCGGGCAGTCGTCAACCACTCTTTCGGGCGGCGAGGCACAAAGAGTCAAGCTCGCCACGGAGCTCTCGAAGCGCTCGACCGGAAGGACGGTATATATTCTCGACGAGCCGACGACAGGACTGCATACCGAGGATGTCGCGAAGCTTATCGCAATACTTCAAAGGCTCGCCGACGGCGGAAACACCGTGATAGTAATAGAGCACAATCTCGACCTTATAAAGACTGCGGATCACATCATCGATCTCGGACCGGAGGGCGGCGACGGAGGCGGAACTCTTGTCGCGTGCGGAACCCCGGAGGAGGTCGCGGCCAACGAAAGATCTTACACGGGTGCCTTCTTAAAGGAAAAGCTCCGCTGACGGCACATCGAAAAATATGACAGGAGATAATTGCAAAATGGTTTTAAACGTTAAGATATTGGACGAAAGGGCGATAATCCCGACCTACGCCACGGCGAGCTCCGCCGGAGCCGATATATATAATAAGAACGGGTGTACGGTGGATATTGCGCCGCATCAAACGGTCTTTATAAAGACGGGATTGGCGATCGAGATCCCCGACGGATTTGTCGGACTCGTTTTCGCACGGAGCGGGATAGCCTCCAAGCGCGGGCTTGCTCCGGCGAACAAGGTGGGCGTGATCGATTCGGATTACAGGGGAGAATGGACCGTCGCCTTGCATAATCATTCGGATGTGACAGCCACCGTGGAGGGCGGCGAACGGATCGCGCAGGTCGTCGTCGTTCCGTATATGCAGGCGACATTCAACGAGGTCGACGCGCTGTCGAAAACCGAACGCGGCGAGGGCGGCTTCGGCTCGACGGGCAAAAAATAATTTTCACCGACGAAGAGGCCGTTGCCGCCTTGAGGGGCGCAAAGCTCGCCGACATTAAAACAAAAAAAGAACGGACATAGCCATTCTCCCATCGCGGACTCGGCATTTTTTGCCGATGCGCGCGGTGTGTGATGCAGTCGCGTTCTCTTTTTTATTCGAAAAAATCCTTTGTGAAATATATATCGCTCTTGTTCACCGAAAATTCTTTCCCGTTCAGGTAGTCGAGCGATGTCGGCTCGCCCTTGAAGGAGAAGCGAAGCTTGTAGGAATAAAGCGCCTGAAATTTATATCCGCGAGAGCGATCGTCCTTGTTGATGCCGTATTTTCCGTCACCGACAAGCGGGTGGCCGATGTGTGCGAGGTGCGCCCTTATCTGATGCGTCCTTCCGGTGAGGAGCTCGACCTCAAGGAGCGCTGTGCCGCCTTTTTTCGCTATCACCTTATATTTTGTAATTATGCTCTTTGCGCCGCGGGGCGGATTTTTGTCGAAAATTCTGACGGTCTTTGTTTTTTCGTCCTTCAGAAGATAGCCCGTGACGGTGGCTTCCTTTTTCTCGGGGATGCCCTTGACGGCGGCAAGATAGAATTTGTCTATCTCCCTTTCTCTGATCTTTTCGTTCATGATGCGCAGAGCCTCGGCGTTTTTTGCTGCGATAACGATGCCGCCCGTGTTTCTGTCCAGCCTGTTGCACAGCGCGGGTGCGAAGCTCTGCTCCTTGTCGGGATCGAATTCTCCCTTTTGGCATAAATATGCCTGTATGTTGGTTATCAGCGTGTTGACCTCTCCGCTCTCGTCGTCGTGGACGGAGACACCCGGCCGCTTGTCGACGAGAAGAATATTTTCATCCTCGTAAATCACGGAGAGACTCGGCTTAACGCGCAAAAGGGACGGTTTGTTCGTGCTCTTTTCAAAAAAGTCGTCGGAAATGAAGCATTGAAGCACATCTCCCTCGTGCAAAACGGTTCCGGGCTCGGCGCGCTTGCGGTTCAGCTTGATCTTCTTAAGCCTCAGCGACTTGTAGAGCAGGCTCGGAGGCAGTCCGAGCGCCTTGGTCAAAAATTTGTCTATTCGCTGATTTGCATCGTTTTTTTCTATTCTTATTTCCCGCACGGCACGGCTCTCCAATCGATCGGTCTTTTTTTATACATTAATTATACATCTTTTTATGCTGTTTGACAATACTTTTTTAAAAATAGTTTAAAAAATGCCGAAATATATGATAAAATAAAGATTTTTACCGTAATGGTGCGTTTTTTCGGGTATAAAGACAAATGCAAATTTTTTGGCGAAACAGTGCCGGAAATATAACTTATCAAAGAAAAATGCGTGGAAATACAGATGAAAATCGCACATTTTGACGAAAAAACGGACAAAAAGCTTTTTTACAAAATAAATGCACTAAATTACCTTGCTTTTTGCTTACACATCGTGTATAATTAATGTGAAAACGATAATTTTCACAAAGGAGATACTACATTATGAAAAATCCGCATCTTGTAATTATGGCGGCGGGCATGGGCAGCCGCTACGGTGGACTTAAGCAGATCGATCCTGTGGATGACCGCGGCCATATCATTATAGATTATTCTATTTACGATGCGATGAAGGCGGGCTTTAAGAACATCACCTTCATTATAAAGAAGGCTATCGAAAAGGATTTCCGCGAGGTCATCGATCCGCATCTCGCCGGCAAGGATGTCACCGTCCGCTACGTATATCAGGAGCTCGATAAGCTCCCCGAGGGTTATGCGCTTCCCGAGGGGCGCACAAAGCCGTTCGGCACGGCACACGCGCTTCTTTGCTGTCTCGGCACAGTTGACGAACCCTTTGCAGTCATAAATGCGGACGATTACTACGGTGCAAATGCCTTTAAGCGCATTTACGATTTCCTTATAAATTCCGATGACGACTCGAAGTATCATTTCGCCATGGTCGGCTACCGTATCAAGAATACCGTAACGGAGCAGGGCACCGTTTCGCGCGGTATATGCGAGTA
This sequence comes from uncultured Ruminococcus sp., assembly GCA_964593825.1. GTDB lineage: Bacteria > Bacillota > Clostridia > Oscillospirales > CAG-272 > UBA1740. The sequence goes on along the minus strand of CAZQII010000028.1, from coordinate 10,928 downwards.
TGACTCCGATTCGATGCTCACAAAGGTAACGGAGCGCACGAAGATCGGCACCGACAAGGACGGAAGAATCTGGTATACCGAGGATGACCGTGACTTCGACCTCGATCCCGAGACTCTCGTTTCCATGAATCTGTGGGGCTTCACTCCCGCTTATCTTAAGGAATGCGAGGCGCGCTTCCCGAAATTTCTTGACGAAAATCTTGCAAAGAATCCTTTGAAGTGCGAGTTCTTCCTGCCCACGGTCGTCTCCGAGCTTATAGAAGAGGGCAAGGCGGATGTAAAAGTGCTCGACAACACCGATAAGTGGTACGGCGTTACATATAAAGAGGATAAGGCCGCTGTCGTGGAGGCTTTCCGCGCTCTTAAGGAACAGGGCGTATATCCCGACGAATTCTGATATTATCCGACAGTAAAAAAACGGTCCCTGCGATATAGGCAGTGTGTGACAGAGCTCCGAAAGAGCATCTGCCGACATGCACCGAAGATCGCGCGGACCGTTTTTTATATTTTTTATTAAAAAAACAGACAGAATACCGTTAAAATTATCAGAAACGCGAAATTAAAGGCAGAGAACTTCAATATGTACGAGCCCGCCTTGCCCGAATTATGCATAGTATAGGAGCGGAATGTGATGAGGCTGGCGAGAGAGGCGATGAGCGTTCCCGTGCCGCCGATATTAACGCCGAGGAGCATATCGCGGTAATTGTCAGTAAACTGCGAGAGCAGTATCGCCGAGGGGACATTGCTTATAAACTGACAGGACAGAGCGGAGAAGACGAGCGTGTTGATATCGAGCAAGCCGGAGAAGAAGTCGCGCACCGCACCGATCCTGGCCATATTTCCGGAGAATATGAAGAAGAACACAAATGTGAGCAAGAGTCCGTAATCGACGTTCAAAAGCGCACGCCTGTCAAGTATGAGCAGTGCCGCGGGGATAACTATAAGCCCTATCCAGAACGGAATGAATCTGAAAACTATTATTATCGAAAGCGCGAACAGCACAAGGTAGATCGCCACCCTGCGCCGCGGCGTGTTGTAAGAGTCGTCCTCGAGCGTCAGCGGCTCCGGCTTCACAAATATAAAGCAGCAGAGCGTTATCATAAATACCGAGAGCAAAAACGGCGGGAGCATTATTTTTATGAATTCGAGATCGGGAATGTCGAATTTTGAATAAAGGTAAAGATTTTGCGGATTTCCGAACGGGGTGAGCATGCCGCCGAGGTTGGCGGCGATGTTCTGCATAATGAAGGTGAACGCCATGTACTTCTCCTTGCCCGTTGTGTGAAGCACGAAATAGCCGAGCGGCAAAAATGTCAGAAGTGCCATGTCGTTTGCGATCAGCATGGAGCCTATAAATGTTATGTATACCAGCCCGAGTACGCTCATTCTCGCGTTCTTGAAGCCCTTGACTATCTTTCGCGCCAATGTGTAAAAGAAGCGCACATTTCTGAGCGCGCAAACGACGGCGAGCACGCAAAAAAGGCAGGTCAGCGTTTTAAAGTCGAAATAACCTATATATTCGCGGTCGGGCGGAACGATGAATGCCGTTATGAGCGCGAGCAGAAAAGCAATGCAAGTGACGGCATTGTTCTTCACGGTCGATGAAAAGAATTTAAGCTTAGTCATAATATCTCCGATATCAAAAGTGTTACGTGATAATTATACACCTTTTTCGGGAAAAATCAAGAGCGGACGGGATTTTTGCGTATATTTTTCAGCCTCAAAATCAGCCCGTGACATTGAAGAGGGTGGAGAATGGCATGCGATACGCAACGCACACTCTCAGTCCGAATTTTCAAAAAGGAAAAAGCCTCAAAAATGCTCGGAAAATTAAACAGACCTGTTGACAAGCGCCGTAAAACGCGGTATAATTGGGCTGATATCGGATGCGGTTCCGTTCGAGTAAAGGAAAAAGGAGAATGATGTGATGAGAAAGAATTTCGGAGCAAAGCCCATTTTATATCCGCAGCCCGTATTTATTATAGGCTCTTACGATGAAGGCGGCAGAGCCGATGCCATGAACGCCGCATGGGGCGGGATCAGCGAGAGCAACGAGATCTCCATATGCTTGAGCCCGGAGCATAAGACGGTGAAAAATATTCTTGAAAGAAGGGCCTTTACCGTAAGCATGGCGACCGCGGACACGGTGGTTCCGTGCGATTTTGTCGGCTTGGTCTCGGCTAACGATGTGTCTGACAAATTGGAAAAAGCGGGATTTCATACGACGAAAAGCGAGCTCGTTGATGCGCCGATAATTGAGGAATTGCCCATGGCCGTCGAATGCAAGCTTATCAGCTATGATCCCGAGTCCTGCCGCATGGTGGGCGAGATCGTCAATGTCTGCGCCGACGAAAAGGTGCTGACAAACGGCAAAATCGATCCCGACAAGCTTCGCCCCATAACTTACGACGGAATGAACCATGCGTATTACGTGCTCGGAGAAAAGGTCGGAAACGCTTTCAAGGACGGCGCGGCACTTAAATAAAAGAGCCGGAATATAATATAAACAGCTCGGAGATACCCCAATCCGATACCTCTGCTTGGTATTGGCTTGGGGTCGTCGGTTTTTCGAAGGACCGACAGTATAATTGTTCATGCATTAAAGGCAATAAAATAAATATATAAAGGGGAGATGAACATTTATGTACAGCGAGGCGGAGGAAGGATCCGAAATAGCACTCAGAGAGAAAAGGATCTATGCGGACATGCCCGTTCCGAGGGCGGTCGCGACAATGATCGTTCCGACGATAATCAGTCAGATAATAACGGTGATCTACAATTTGGCCGACACGTGGTATGTGGGCTTAACGAACAATGCTGCGGCCGTGGCGGCGATTTCACTGTGCCTGCCCGTTTATAACATTATGACCGCGATCGCAAATCTTTTCGGCATAGGCGGCTCGAGCGTTATTACAAGAGCCGTGGGTGAAGGCGATCATCATCGGGCAAGGCGCGCGTTTGTATTATCCGTTCGCGGAGCTTTAATTACAGTTGCGGTATATTGCTTGCTGCTCGGATCGATCGCAAGACCGTTTTTGCTTGCCATCGGCGGCGATGGGGAAAGCATTGATTATGCCGTAAGGTATACGGTGATAACTATGGTAATAGGCGGTATTCCCACGGTCTTATCGGCGGTGTTTGCTCATTTGATCCGCAGCACGGGACAATCCAAGGTTGCGAGCCTCGGTATTACGCTCGGTGCGATTTTGAATATGGGATTGGATCCTTTGTTTATGTTCGTCCTGCTGCCTGCGGGAAATGAGGTCGTCGGAGCGGCGATAGCGACGGCAATGTCTAATTCCGTGGCAATGGCATATTTTATTGTGTATTTGATTCGCCGTAAAGAGGTATCGATTTTCCGTTTTACTTTGGAAAATCGCGAAAATATTCGAGTTGCCGTGCTTGATATCCTAAGGTCGGGAATGCCGAGCTTCTTCCTTCTTGCGGCGGGGCAGATCTCCAACCTTGTACTTAACGGAATGATCGGCGATATGGGCGCGAGCGCGGCGGTTGCCGGCATCGGCGTGGTCAGAAAGATCGACTCGCTTGCCTATGCCGTTAATCAAGGAATAACGCAAGGGATGCTGCCGATTGTGGCGTATTGCTATTCCTCGCACCGCATTAATCGAATGAAGTCGGTGATCGGCTTTTCCGCAATGCTGACGGTCGTATTTTCCGTGCTGTGCAGTCTTTGCTCGTATTTATTTGCTCCGCAGCTCGTCGCGTTTTTCATAAAAGACGCCGAGACTGTTTTTTACGGGGCGCGGTTCTTACGCATCTTATGTATAGCCGTTTCGATCTACCCGTTGCTTTTCGTGATCATCGCGGTGTTTCAAGCGGTGGGCGAGGGACTGAGGCCGTTTTTGCTTTCGCTTATACACAAGGGTTCGTTTGATATTGCATTATTCTTCTTGATCCGCAGGCTCTTCGGTGCTGAATATATTTTATGGGCGTCGCCGATCATGGCAATGATCGCGCTTGCCGTCGGGATCATACTTATTTTGCGGCTGCTTAAGCGAGTGGCGGCAGAGCGCGGTATGACGGACTGAAGCCCGGTGGCGGAGCATTTAAATGTCCGACCGTGTCAACACGGCACCGGAACAAAATAAAGAAACGGCGGATACGGAGCGCGCCCGCGCTCCGTATCCGCTATTGCTTTTCATACAATACATGCACCGTTTCCCCTCTGTCGGATCTTCCCTGAGGAGAGGCATAATAAAAGCACGGCAACCGTCGAAGGTGCCGTGCTTTTTGTAAAAAGTATTAAACCGTGTCGGGGTCTTGTGCCGTGATGGAGAAGAGATTACGTACGGCGCGGATCAGGCTTTCCGTTTTCTCCGTATATTCTCCGTCCTCGCGGGCCGCCGTTTCATATGCGCTTATCTCTTGCTCTATTCTTGCCTTGGCCTCGTCGCCGATATTTGCGAGCCGACTCTTCAGCGCCTCGCTGTCCTGTACGGCGATAAGCGTGTTGTAGAGCGCGACGGTGTCGTCCGCCTGCTCGAGCAGGGTGTAGATGCGGTCCTTGCCGTCATCTTCTGTATACTTGCCGTCTATGAGATCGTAAATGAGAGGGATCGCGCTGTCGAATATATCCGCCTCAGAGGCGACGAATTTATTCTCCATCGTCCGTTTTTCATCCTCGAGCGATCTGTATTCCTCGATGAGGTCGAAGAGCTGATCCATATATTCCGCAACAAAGTCGTGATAGATGGCCGAGATGTCGTCGGGAATTTCGACGAAGCTCTCGATCAATTCCTCGAATCCGCCGCGCAGGACATCCGCGTTTGCTTTATTGTAGCTGCGGTAAATTCTGCGAAACTGCTTTTGAATATTTGTGTCTACCGAGTCGTAATATGCGTCCTCGTCGCCGAACACGACGGTAACGGTGATCTCGGCAATGTCGGCGTAGACTCTGCCGTCTTCATATTTCGACCATTTTGCCGAGCTCGGCTTAACGGAGACGGTGATATTCTCCTTGAAGAATGCGGGTGCCGTGTCACTGACCTTGATATTTCCGTTCGAATAAGAGAGATATCCGTCATCGGCGAATTTGATCTGCACGGTGTAAGCATCCGAGCTCGGGTCGAGCCTTGCTTCCGAGGTGCTCATTTTCGCAATGTCGAGCACGGTGAGCGTAAGGAGCGGAAGGGACGAGATGTCCGTTTCTTTATTTATGATGTTGATCTCCGCGCCGCTTTCGAGGTCTGACGAATTCTTATATCCGAGTATGGCGCTCTTATATCCGAAGGTAAATGCGGCGGATTTTTGCTCTGTGGGATCCGTAAATGCTTTGTATGAATCAAGGATCGAGTAAGCGTGGTCGAGCCTCCGATACGTGCCGAGCTCGAGGTAAGCGGCTGCGTTGCCCCTGCCGATGTCGGCGCATCCCGCGATTTCCGAGTATGAGCCGATGCGGGCACTGAAGCCCGCGTCCATGAGTCCCTTGAGTCCGTTGAGCGCAAATGCGACATCGGCGCAAATGCCGATCGCGACATCCGCCTCGCCCGAGATCATAAGATCCGAGCAGCTTGCCGATGCGCTGTGGCGCTCATAGTACTGCGGGCCGGCGCTGCTTGAGCGCACGCCGATCTCAAGGTACTGCTCTGTGTGGGAGGAATATTCGAGTGCCGCGCGGGCATCGAGCGAAAGAGCGAATCTTAAGTCAATATCCATACCGAAGCATCCGAGCTCGATCGGAGCCGAATTGCGGAAGAATGATATCTCGGTGTCGAGGCAGGAGCCGTATGCCGAGCTCTCAAGCGTTTCTCGGATCCTTTCGTATACAGGCTTTCCGTTTGATGCGGCGAGCCCGAGCTCACTTTGAAAATCGTTTTTAAGGGCGTCGAGCGTGCTCGCACCGCTGTAATCGAAGCTGAAGCCGACCCTTGCGTCCTCCGTTATTTTTGCGCGGAGGCCGATGTTGTATGACGTCATGAGCGCCTTGCCGTCGCCGAGATCGCGGAGCGTTAAGGAAACGCCGGGAGTCAAAACCACCGTTTCTTTAATATCGAATTCAAGCACGAACACTGCGATCTCGTTGCCGTCACTGTCGATTATGGGCGTTAAGCAGTTTACGGTGATGCCGAGCGTTATCACGCTGCCGTTTATTGCGGTGTCCGCGTCGATCACGATGCGCTCGAAGATGTTTTCCTCGGTCAAAAGATCGACGGTGTAGCCGTTCCTTGCCGCACTGTCCGCGAGAATCTGCTGCGCCTACGCGACCGTGCCGGCGAAGCCCTCGTCGGACATCAGGGCGGCATATATCTGTGCTTCAAGCTCGGACGGCGATGCAAGTCCGTATGCCTCGGGCTCGAGATCCTCTTTATAATAAAGATCTATCGTTTCGTAAACATCGTCGATGTCGGGCTTGGTGTAATATGCCCTTTCGCCGTCGACGGAGGTGATTTTAACGAATTCGGAGCTTGAAAGGACGGGGTCGTTATCTGTATCAACCTCGGTGTAGATGCAAACGATGTCGTTCTTAGCAAGAGGGTGAGAGGTAATTATATAATCGTCCTCCACGGTTACCGTCGCCCGGTCGAGATAAACGATGCCCTCGTTGTAGCTTACATTTGAGTTTTTATCTCCTATAACGGTGAAGGTGATCGATGTGCCGACGGGGAGAGTCACGGACGGGTCGGAGATTTTGGCAACGTACGTTGTCCCCTTGCGGTATTTGCCGCTCGGCGAGACGGAATACTCACCGCCGCCGAGAGCGATTATGACCGGTGTGACCGTTCCGAGCGCCTCGTATTCCGTGTCCAGAAGATCGGCGTCGACTATTTTGATCGCTGCCGCAATGATCTCTGCTGCGTTTTCTTCGTCGCAAAAGACGGAGAAGGCGAAGTCCTCGGTGCAGTCGGTGTATTCCGTCGAATATTCGGTGTCGCCGTCCATTTTGTCGGGGGCGGGCACGAATTTGGCTACGACGGAAGTGCTTTTTTCCACATTAAATGTGTATGACGGCGACGTTGCCTTGCATGCACCGCTGTTCGAATACCAGCCGCCGAAGAGGTAACCGTCGTCTGCGACAGCGAGGAGCGTTGCGCTCTCGCCCTTTGCGTAATCGTCGGCAATGCCCTCAACGCGACCGCCCTCGCTTGCCGTGGCGGTGACTGTATAACGCTTTTCGGCCTTGGTAAAGCGGTCGCCGACATCGCCGATCTCAATGGAGGAGAGTATGGGGGCGAGCTGTAATACCGAGAATACCATGCATCCGACGAGCGCCAATGCCGTAAACGACATTAAAAACTTTCTTAACATTGTTGTGCCTCCGTAAAATTAATCTCAGCTCGGAACTATTTCGTTTATAATTCCGTAAATTCCCTGAATAGTGGTGAAGAATTCCTCGTATGTCGATTCTCCGGATCTGAGGTTGTTCAGAGCCTCCTTGGCGGCGTTGGTCTCAAATATATCGCCGAAGCTCTTGTTCTGCATTATTGCAAGAAGAAGCATGTCGGGGATATCCTTCGTAGATTTCATGCTCTTCATGCAGTCGAGCAGTCGTCCGATATCGTCAAAGCTGTCGACAATGGCATCCGACGAGGTGTCGTCCGATCCGGCCGAGAGATCTCCGTAAAGTCGAGCCATGACCGAGAGGGCGGTGCCGAAGCTGTCGTTGTGTGCCTTGTCGTGCTCGATGCTTTTGTCCAGCGCGTTCAGTATATCCTCTCTGTAAACGGTGCCGTCGGGCGTGTAGTAATCCTCGCTGTAAACGGCGGAGAGGATTTTGAGCGTGCCGGCGGTGACGGTGAGATTCGTATTTGTCGATGCGGAGGCTAAGGCACTTGCAACGGCGGCTCTTAAGATCTCATCCGTGATCTCGGTGTCGGGATAGGAGCTTATAATGCGATTCACCTCGTGCGACAGAAGCTGTGCGGCATAAGAGCCGTCGCACAGCTCGGTCAGTCCATTATGGACCGTCCATTTTCCGCTTTCCTCATCAAAGACATAGACCGTGGTGTCGGATGAAACGAAGTACTGCGCCTTGCTATCGCTGTCTATGCGGTAGTCGGTGAAAACTTCTTCAATATTATTCTTGCGAGTGATGAATTCTACATAGCTGATATATGCGAGGTCGATGTTAGTCTTGTTGTTGATGTCCGCAATCGCGTAGTCGGAGGGCTTGATGCCTGAGAGGGCACAGTATTCGATAAAGACCTCGACGGCGTCCCTGTCGTAAATTTCAATCGATCTGTCGTTGAGCACCTCTGCCAGCGATGCGATAAAGCGCTCGTAGTCGTCGCTCTTGTTCTTGCTGATGTCGATTCCGTCGCACAGCATTTTCAGTGCGTATTCGGTGAGCGTGGGGAAGTTCGTTTTGTATATATTCGATGCGGCAACGGTGTTCACCAGCTTCTTTGAGGACTCGGTGTCCTCGATGTATTCGAGCAGGGCGGAGATCAAATCCTCGCTGTCTATGCTCACGCTTGCGAGATCGGTCGATATGAGCTTTACCAGGTCGGCGGCGGCTGTGATATCGCTGCGCAGAGCGTCGCCGTCGGAGATGTCGTACGGAATATTCAGATCGGGCAGGGCGAGCTTGATGTCGCCGTATACCGCGGTCACGATGCTTATAAATTCGTCATTCTCCGCGAGCCTCATAAGTAACGGGGACGCGGCGGAGAGATCTTTCATCGTGCCCGTAGGCTTGCAGGAGCTTTCATATACAACGGAGGCGCCGACGCCCTCCTTTGCGAAAAATGCAACAAGATCCGTAAGGTTGAAGCGCAGAGTCTTACCGTCCTCTAAAGTGACGTCGACATCCGTTAATATATCGAGTGCGGAGTCGGTTACCTTGCTCATGCCGGTGACGGTCCGTATCTTTGAAAGGAGCGTTCCCTGTGCGAGGGGCATCAGGTTTTCGTTCTTCAACACATGAGCGACCTCGCTTACGTATGATCCGTCGTTCTCCTCAGCGAGGGCGGTGTCCACCGCGGGCTCGATCATGTTGTTGATGTATACGAGGGGAAGCATCGACAGCATCACGATGACAAAGCCGGACAGTGCGCCGACAAGTCCGGTGCCGAGCCTGTTCCAAAGCGGCTTTTTGACCTTGTTGCGCTTTGCTTCCTTTTCACGCCTGTGTGCACCCGTTATTAAATGGATGACGGAAAGGACAATGCCTATCACGATCCTGAGGACGGGCAAAAGGATCCAGAACGCGACCGTTGCGACGATGGGTGCCGCCGCCGCTTCTCCGACGGTCAGGATGAGCGTCTTCAGCGTGTCGGACATTCCTTCGATGCTGTCTAAGCCGATCAAATCCGAGCTCTTCGAAATGCTCGAATCTGTAACGATGCTCTTCGCCAGAAAGACGGCTCCCGCAAAGGCGACGGGAACGGTGAGAAACAGGACGATCCTGTCAAACAGCCTTTTTTTGTACGCGCCGATAAAGCCGAGAAGCATGGCGCCGAGAAGGATCTCGAGTAAAATATATTCTATCCTCATTTTGCCTCCTAAAATATAAATATTTTCCATTACTACATTATAAAATAAATAAGGGCCGTTGTCAACCTTTTTTGGCTAAAAAGGCAAAATTTACAATCGACAAAAAACGCCGTCGCGACCTTCGTGCTCGAGTTGCGGCGACGACAAAAATAAAACTTTAGAATTTCAAAACAAAATTTCCGAAATCGGATTGCAATCCGCACGGTTGTGTGCTATAATTAAAATAAAAACGAGTGAATAAAAGTTATGCTTTTCGAAAGTATGCCTGTATTATTAAAGGCGGATTTTTTGGAATTTTCATTTGCCGAGCATGCCAAGGTCGACGTCGCGGCGAGGCCGTATCATGCGCTCTCGTTCAGAAGGAGCGGCAGCGTTGAAATAGAAACGCCGAGGACGCATTTCATCTCCGACGCGGGAACGGTGACCTTTCTCCCCGGCGGGCTGAATTACAGCACCGCGGTGCTCGAGGAGTGCGACATGTGCTTTGTGCATTTCACAACGGCAAGCGAGCTGTCGCATGAGCCGGTGCTCATAAAGCCCGGCAACTCCGCCCATTTTAAGGAGCTGTTCAGAGAGGGAGTCGAGGCGCGAAATCCGCTCATCCAAATGTCGGTGTGCTACCGCATCATAGCGGAGCTGGAGACCGAGCTCAAGGCTATAAGCGCCCGCCCGCCGCGCAGAATGACAAGGGCGAAGGAATACCTGGAGGACAATATATGCGATCCGGAGCTCAGGATTGGGGATGCCGCCGCGGTCGCCGGGGTCAGCGAGGTCTACTTTCGTTCGGAGTTTAAAAAATATTATGACGCAACGCCGATTGAGTATATAAAATCGCGGCGCATAGAGATCGCAAAGGGACTGCTGTCGACGGGGATATGCTCCATCTCCGATGTTGCCGTGGCATCGGGGTTTGACAGCATAAGCTATTTTTCGCAGGAATTCCGCCGCCTTGTCGGCACGGCTCCGTCCAAGTATATCAAATAATAAAAAACAAGGCACATATCTTGTCCGGATCGGTGATGGGGAAGGCATGAGCCTTATTGATTATCAATGCTCTGTTCTAAAAGCGCGGTGTATAGGCAGGTTCTCATAAGGATATTAAATTAAATCCAATGGAAAATGCCGATTGAGAGCGGCTAAACCAAGAAAAGTGCAACATGGACAAAAGTCTGTGTTGCGTTTTCTTTATGTCTTCGCTACTCAAAATTTGCGTCGCATAAACAAAGAGAAGCGATTCTTACGCTTTGACAAGAATCGCTTCTCTAAATTACTCATTCAAAAGAAATTTGATGATGTTATAATGCTTAATTCCGTTACGGGAGAAGTCGGGGATGTCACCGGAAACGACGTACTTGGGATAATTATCCTTGATTCGCTCAAGATTGCCGAATTCACGCTCTACTGTTTCGGGGGCGGCAAGCAGGTAGCATACCTGAACGTATATAATGTCAGCGCCCTTATATGCAACGAAATCT
>CAZQII010000027.1:0-19952 GCA_964593825.1 uncultured Ruminococcus sp. | reverse complement strand
CGAGGTGATAACCGACGAGCTTGGTCTTGAACTCAAGGATGCGACTGTTGCACAGCTCGGCCGTGCAAGACAGGTCAAGGTCACAAAGGAGAACACGATCATCGTCGACGGTGCCGGCGACAAGACGGCTATTGCGGACAGAGTAAATCAGATCCGCGCGGCTCTTGAGGTCACGACATCCGAATTCGATAAGGAGAAGCTCCTCGAAAGACTTGCGAAGCTCGCCGGCGGCGTTGCCGTGATCAAGGTCGGTGCCGCAACAGAGGTCGAAATGAAGGAGAAGAAGCTCCGCATCGAGGATGCGCTCAACGCGACGAAGGCCGCAGTAGAGGAGGGCATCGTTGCGGGAGGCGGAACGGCTCTCGTAAACGTAATAGATTCCGTTGATGCCGTTGTGGCAAAGCTCGACGGCGATGAAAAGACCGGAGCGATGATAGTTGCAAAGGCTCTCACCGCGCCCATGAAGCAGATCGCGGACAATGCGGGACTTGACGGTGCCGTAATCATATCCAAGATCCGCGAGTCCGGCAAGATCGGATACGGATTCGATGCATACAACGAAAAGTTCTGCGACATGCTCGAATGCGGAATAGTCGATCCCGCGAAGGTAACGCGTCATGCACTTCAGAACGCGGCGTCGATCGCATCGACCGTTCTCACGACCGAGGCAGTCGTCTCCGATAAGAAGGAAGAAAAGCCCGCGGCAGCACCCGCACCCGATATGGGCGGAATGTATTGATCCGCGACCCAAAAAAGAAAAACTTTACGAAAAGCGCGCCCCGAGGGTATTTACCCCCGGGGCGTGTCGATTTTTTTCGTTTTTTTCAAAAATAGAGCATGCTTATTCAGCGTGCGCTCCTGCAAAATGCCTTGTAGCGGCAGTATTCGCAGGGGCCTTTTTTATCCGCATACTTTGCGGCGCCGATGTCGCCTGCGGCGATCCTGTGGCCGATCCTTCCGACGGTGCTCTCGACAAGCTCAGATATCTCATACCAGCCGTCTTCGGTGAAGACGAATTTTTCGTAGCTTTTATGGATGCCGCTTTTTGTCAGCTTCACGGGGAGAAAATCGGTGCCCATGGCTGACATTATTGCGTCGTCGAGGAGCACCATGCCCGTTCTTTTTTGCGGCTTTGCTTGCACTGCGGCGGCCTCGGTAGCGGAGCGCACGCGCTTGTCACCTATATTCGTGTGAATGTAGATGAGCCCTGCGGGACGTGCCTTGCCACCCTCCTTCAGCCCAAGTTCGCGGTTGAAGCTCTCCTTTTCGCTTTCTATGACGGATTTAAGATAGAGGAACATTTGCAGATTCTTCCCCTCGGAGAGCTCCTCCGGACGGAAGTCCTTGGCACCCGTCTTGTAATCGACGACACGCACGTAAATGTCTCCGTTGAGCTCGTAAGTATCCACGCGGTCTATCGTTCCGTATACGGCGATCCTTTCTCCGCCCTCGCCCGTTATTTCGACAGGGGAGGGGGCTGAGGGGTATATACGGCTGATCGGGAGCTCGAAGAATTTCGGTCTGAAGCCCGAGGTGAGAAGCTCGTTGCATATGTCGTCCACGATTGGTCGCGCCGCGCGGTATATCTTTGAGAGCGCGGATCTCATCCGCATGCTCGAGGAGCCGAGCTCGTTTGCAAATCCGTCGAGGTACGCCTGTGCCGCTTTTTTAAGAAGCTCTGCCCGTTTCTCCCCATCAAGCTCCGCGGGAGACAGGCTGTCGCGCTTGACTGCAAAAAAGAAGTTCTCGAGTATGGCATGAATGTATGATCCGATATTGTTCGCACCGAAGCGCGCGCGCTCACAGCTGTTGAACGACAGGGTGAATTGACAAAAATACTTAAGTGGGCAGGAGATGAACGTGTCGATCCGCGTCTGTGTCAGAGACAGCTCTTTGCCGACGTCCTGCTGCACATGAAGTGCGAGCGAGCCGTTGCTCACAGTGCTGTCGCCGAAGCCGAAGGATATATTTCCGTCGCGCACGAGTGCCTCGATGACCTGCCGCCTTTCACTCTCGGTGCATTCGCTGAGCGATTCCGCGGCTATGAGCGGGACGAAAAATTTATCACGGATGGGCACATCGCCGATTTTCACCGTCTTTATCGCACCGTCTGTTATCTGATGTATGTTTTCGATAACGTAGGAGGGGCTGAGCGCGCCGAAGGATGAGTCGGAGCGGGGATACAAGAGCGTGACGGATTCCGAAGCCGAGGCGAATGCGCGGGTGAAGGAGAAGAGCGCATGCGCGCCTTCGGTGTCCGAGACGCCGGTCTCGATGCCTATCATGGAAAGCGACCTTCGCTCCTTATCCGAAAAATATGAGCTGTCCGACGGGGAGGCGGGAAATTTGCCGTAATTTACTCCGATGAGATAAATATGCTTCTTTTCGCCGAGGCGGAGCATGCCCGCGTTTCCCACCGTGACCTCGTCCGCCGATGCGGGAATACGGCCTATCTCATAGGAGGAGAATATGACCTTCAGCTGTGACAGAAAGGAGTCTCTGCCCGTTACGGTGTCGCCGAGAACCTCCACCGCCGTGTCGAGTGCATCGCATATGATGGTGTAAAGGCGCAGATTGTCGTTTGCGGCGGAGGACTCGCCGATCTCCGACAGGCGCCTCGCCCTTTTTTTGAGCGAGGATTCGAGCCCTATGCTCTCAAGAAAGTGTACGGTTGCCGTCGCGTGATCACGCACGGTCTCGGCGTCGGAGAGCTCGGCGGCGAATGCCGCGAGAGGAGAAATTAATTTGACACGGGTGGCATTTATTCGTGAGAGCACGGTGTCCTCGTCGGGAAGTCTCTTGCTCTCAAATCCGAGGGGGTTCATGTTCCACACATTCGCGTCGGTGAACCCGCGCCCGCTTATCTGCCATTTGTCCGTGTAGAGCTCGAATTCGTCATATTCATCGCGCGTAATACCAGACAGACCGCATGCCGCGTAGGCCAAGACATCGGCGCGAGAGAAGGAGCGCGTTGCCGCGATGGCGGTAAATATCAGCTTTACCGCCTCAAAGGACCGGAGCTCCGTTTTGACCGATGAAAAGTGCGGAATCTCGGCTTTGTCCAGACCCGTGTCGAGAATTCCGTCGTAATCGGAGATGCTTTCGCCGACGATCGCAAAGTCCCTGTACGATGCGCCCGCCATGACGCGGCGCTTAATGTCGGAGGCGATGAATTCGCATTCCTCGTACGGATCTTCGGCCTCGAATATTCTTAGGTCGCCACCAAGGGTCATGGCGTCGGTCTCGATGCGGCTGTTGCTTTTCCAAAGCAGGGGATAGATTTCGAAAAGAAGATCGCTTTTTATATTTTTTCTGCCGTCGAATTTGAATATTTTTTTGTCCGCGCATTTTTTATCGCATATCGACACGAGCTTGCTCGCCGTTTCCTTAAGCTCGGTATATTCGAAGGACGAGGGATCGTTTTTCGGAATGTTGAGAAGAACAGTGACATCGCAGCCGGCGATCAGCTCCTCGATGAGCGTATATTGCGGCGCGGTAAATGAGGTGAATCCCTCTATAAAAATGTCGGTATTTTTGAGAAAGTCGCCGTTTTCCTTTATTTTTTTTGCGAGGGCGGCGCAGTCGTCCGCCGAGTCGGCGTATTTTTCGTTTATATGTTTTTTATACGCTCCGAGCACCAGTGACAGATCGGACAGCTTGCCGCGCAGTCGCGAATCGAGCGCCCCGTCATTTGCCAGCTCGGCGAGCGCGGCGGCGTCGAGGCCAAGCGCCTCCGCCTCCTTTACTGCGGCGAGAACGCGGTCGACGGTTCCCGCGGTGGCGTCCTTTTTTATCGGAATGAACGAGAGAAGAGGAGCAAGCTCGGTGAGCGTGCGCCACATCACGAGCGATTTTTTGACGCCGTTTATATATTGCTTTTGAATTCCGCCGAGCTTCCTGAAGACGGTGTTGGCGAATCTTGTGAAATTCGTCACCTCGAGGTACAGGGGCGCCGACGCGTCGAGCTCCGTTGCGAGCTCCGCCTCCGCGATGACGGTCTGCTGCTCGGGGACTATCAAAAAGCAGTTCTTTTTGTTTTTGACGTCGTCGCCGATGCGCCGCTTCAGCCCGTCGCGGACGTCGGAGTTGAACGCACCTTCAAGTAAACAGAGCATCAGTCTTCACCTCCGGGCAAGAATTTTTCGTCGATCCTGTAGCCCTTGCCGCGCGCGGAGAGTATGATCCTTTCTCCGCGGTGCTCAAGCTTTTCTCTTAAATAATGGATGTATACGTTGACTATCCCGATCTCGGCGGAGCTGTTCCAAACGCGGCGGAGGATCTCCTCACCGGAGAAGAAGCGACGCTCGGACAAAAGAAGCGACATGAGCGAGAACTCGAACTCCGTCAGCTTGATGCTCCTGCCGCCGAGGCATACGCACCGCGTTTCATCATTTGTATAAAGAGCGCTTTCGCGCACGTCGTTCTTAAGCAGCTCTGCCGGCGCGCCGATCGAAAAGGGAATGCCGAGCTCGCACTCGCCGCGGCGCGACATCCGGATCACGCCCTCCGCCTTATCCGCGGGGAACGAGTCCGTGTCGACAAGGTAAATATCGTGTGCACGGGAGCCGATGCTGTCCGCCCCGACTCTTTCGCACTCCGCAATGCCGCGCACGGCGAGCTTTATTTTTTGATATAAGAGGTTATCGTCGCAAATAATACCGACACGCTTCATCACGTTCTCCGTTCTGCCGCCGCGCGGACGGCAATATAAATTTTTATGAAAAATTCCGCGGTGCGACGGCATGCGACACGGCGCGGATGCCGTTTTCTGTGCGGACTTTTCTAATTTATTAGAATAATTATACACTAAAACCGGCGAGTGTGTCAAGCGTTTGACCGAAAAAAATGCACAGAGCAACTTATGCAATGGCAAGGGCAATATTTGCAATTGCCTGCGTGCGCCGAATAATTGTATAATTAAATTAATAACAATTTATTTTTAAGGAGAAAGAAATGAAAAACATTAACGAAGAGCTTTATTCCATCGGACTCATTCCCGTAATAAAGATCGAGGACCCCGAAGACGCGGTTCCGCTCGCGAAGGCACTCATCGACGGCGGACTTCCCGCTGCGGAGATCACGTTCAGGACGGCATGTGCCGCAGAGGCGATAAAGAAGATCACCGATACATATCCCGAGATGCTTGTAGGTGCGGGAACGGTTCTTACAAAGGAGCAGGTCGACGCGGCGATCGCGGCTGGCTCCAAGTTCATCGTCTCCCCCGGACTTAATCCCAAGGTGACGTCCCACTGCCTCTCCAAGGGCGTTCCCATGCTCCCCGGCTGCTCGAATCCCTCGGACATCGAGGCGGCACTCGAGCTCGGACTCACTACCGTAAAATTCTTCCCCGCGGAGGCTGCCGGCGGCCTGCCCATGCTTAAAGCAATGGCGGCTCCCTACGGTCAGCTCACATTTATGCCCACCGGCGGAATAAACGCGGGCAACCTTCTCGACTATCTCAAGTTCAACAAGATCATCGCATGCGGCGGCTCCTTCATGGTAAAGGACGACCTCATCAGAGAGAAGAAGTGGGATGAGATCACCGCGCTTACGAAAAATGCGGTAAAGACCATGCTCGGCCTTGAATTCACGCACATCGGCATCAACGCCTCGAACGAGAACGAGGGTTCCGCCGGCGCGAAGCTCTTTGAGACGATGTTCGGCCTTGCAAACAGGGAGACGAGTAAATCCGTCTTCGCCGGCGATGCATTCGAGTTCATGAAGGGTAAGGGCCCCGGAACGCACGGCCACATAGCGATACGCACCAATTTCGTCGACAGAGCCATGGCATACTTTAAGAGAATGGGCTTTGAATTCGATGAGAGCACATTGACCTACGACGAGAAGACGGGCAAGCCCAAGTTCGTTTATTTCAAGGACGAGGTCTGCGGATTCGCGATCCATCTTATTCAAAAATAATAAAGCGTAAAAAAAGTAAAAGATACCGAGGATCCTTTGCCGATGCGGCGCGGAGCCCCGGTATCTTTTTAAACAAATATATAAAATCTAATATTTTTTATATTTTAAGGGGAAAAATATTGCTTTTTGTAAAATGCTGTGTTAAAATATAATAAAACAAATAATTCCTGTGCGGAGGTTTTTCGAATGCTTACGGATCTCACTCACAACAAAATAATAAGCGATACCATAACCGATGAATTTATCGAGAATGTAAATTCGGTTCTCGTACCGATGGTGGAGGGTGTCTTCGGCGAGTCGGCGATAGCTCTTCAGATGTATGAGGACTATCTGTCGGACGGATTTAAGCTGGATGGCAGGTGGTGCTATCCCTTTACCGTGCTTACGGATAACGGCGCACGTACGTTATGGGTGTCGTGGACGGTCGATAAAAAGCATTTTGCCGGCGGTGTTCCTTATTCATACACGGGCAAGGCTCCGATGGACTTCACGCTCATGCACAGCGTTCCGTCCGAGCTTTCGGACAAGCTGGTCGGAAGAAATACTTATGCGACATCGGACGGATATCTGAAGGTCAGGCTTCAGACGGTGTCGGAGGATCCGCTGTTTTTGTCCGGCAAGTATTCGCAGACGTTTATCGACGAGATGGCAAAGCAGCTGACCGACGCGATCTCCGTTGCCATGTCCGTCTCCGGGCTGAACACGTCGTGCCTTTCTTTGCAGATGCTGTTCACTCCCGAAACATATATGGAGCACACATCGGAGAATGTGACTTACCGACGCCTGCGCCTTACGGACAGAGCTTCCGCACCGCGCGACTTCTGGATAAAATGGACGAGGACGAACAGCGCGACGGCATATTCGGTCTCGGATTCACCGACTCCGGGGACCGTGTGCTTCGAGCTCGGCGAGGATGTGCCGCAAAAGGTAAGAGAGCGCGAGTACAGATTTCTCCTCGGCACCGACGCGGATAAATATCAGTCGTCGATGAGCCGCAAAAGCATTACTGAGTGGAGAGAGCTCATCAAGCGCGCGGTAAAGCGCGGCGAGCTTGAAAGGATCGAGCTCGACGGATTCGGCACAGACGGAGCGGCGGAGTCGGACGATATACTCAACGCGATGCTCGCCGATGTCGTGCTCGACAAGCGGGTCACTGCGGACGAGATCCCGGAGACAAACGGCGACGACGCACTGCAAAATGCGCTTAAAAGCATTCTCGAGGATCCGACACTTGCGGACGTCGATGACGAGAGCGATGCGCCCGACGGTGAGATGACGGATGACAGCGAGTCTGCGGATGACGCGGATGTGCCGCCATTCGACTGTGATGCGGAGGACGGTGGCGATGAGCCGCCATTCGATTGCGATAAAGATGAGGCGGAGGACACAGCCGAGTCCGATGACGGCGCTTTTGCCGAGGATGAGGGCATAGCCGAGATAAGCAATGACATAGCGGATGTTAAAAATGCGCTCAAAATAGAAGAAAACAAAGAAAATGATGATAAAACGCCGCTCGCAGACGAAATGAAGGAAAAGATGATACGCGCGGAAATAGAGGCCAAGGTAAGGCTCGAATACGAGAGCGTTGCCAGAATGAAGGCGGAGGAAGAGGCAAGGAAGCTCCAGGAGGAGAAGGAGAGACTGCGCCGCGAGAACGAACGCCTTGTTGCCGAGGCGAAGCGCGCAGAGGAGGCAAGAGCGAGGGAGGAGGCCGCGAGAAAGGAACGCGAGGACAGACTCAAGGCCGAGATAGAGGCGAAGGTTCGTGCCGAGGCACGCGAGAAGGAGCGCCTCGCCGAGGCGGCGATGCTTGCGATAGAGGAAAAGCGCAGGCTCGAGGCGGAAAAGGCGGAGCAGATGCGCCTTGCGGCAGAGCGCGAAAGACTCAAGGAGGCAGAAAGACGCGCACAGGAGGAGCGACTCAGAGTAGAGGAGGAGCGCCGCGCGGAGGCGGAGAGGATCCGCAGAGAGGCGGAGGCACTTGCCGCGGCACAAAGGGAAGCACAGATTTCCGACGCGTCGGCCGACAAAAAGCCGAAATATACATTTATCTCAAAGAGGGCGACATTCTTCTTCAGAAATCATATCGACCCCAACATAACCGACGCCATGGAGGAGATAATCAGGAAAACGCTCGAGAAGCTTTCAAAGACCGATGTGCCGATCAACATCAAGGCGTCGGTGGTCGATGAGATGACCGTTTGCCTTGATTTTGTGCGCATCCCCGCAGAGGAGGAGGAGCTCCTGATAAAGATCATTCAGGCGCTCGGAAACGGTAATATAGGCATAGCAAAGGCAAAGGTGGAGCAATAACGCTCCTTTTGCCGGATTTGCACCGTATGTTACGGTGCGCGGAATACGGCATGACCTCTGTCCGACAGCGGTGCCCTACTTCATCAAATATCAGCTCTCATCGAGAGCGACGGTAATATAGAGCTTTGAGCCGTAGTAGCTTTGATCTATTGCGGCATTGACACCGAAGCTCCTCAGCAACCGTACGCTCTCGGTGAGATTTTTTTTGAAGCTCTCGATCTTTTTTGACGTGGAGCCGCTTTTCTCGACACGGGGTGCCATCGGCTCGTGCAAAAGGTCGACAAGCGCCTCTGTTTGAGCTACTGTGAGTTGTCGCTCGATTATTATGCCGAGCGCCCGACTCCTCGCCTCGCTGTCCTTAAGGCGCAGTATTGCTCGCGCGTGCCTCTCCGTGAGCTTTGCCGCGCAGATCTTCTTTTTCATGCCGTCGTCGAATGTGAGAAGTCTTAGCTTGTTGGCGATATACGATTGGCTGACGCCGAGCATTTTTGCCATTTCGCTTTGTGAAATGCCGCGCATCCTTATGGTTCCCGAGAGTGCGGCTGCCTCTTCGAACATATTCATTGCGTGTCCTCCGTTTTTTGTTAAATTACACGGATATTTTAACACGGGATGCGGGCAAATACTGTAATTATAAGTCGATTTGGCGAAAAATGCGATTTGTTTTTCTCATATCCTTTTGCACAGCGGAATAAAATCGTGTTTTACGGAAATGGCGGTATTTCTTTCGCTGTCTGCCGTGAGACGGGCAGGGGTATGGCGACGGTGTCTGGAGCAGCTGTTTCGAATACTGCACGGGCGGCGGAAAAATACGCATAAGTGGCGAAAAATCGAACACGGGTGGGCACTTTTGAAAATAAAAAAGCGGATACCTCGGGTCGGCGCGACTCCGTCGGGGATGGAAACATCCTGCGGCGCGGAGAAATGTCGGGAGGCATCTGCTTTTTGTTTTATTTTGCCGTCACAGCGGTTTTTTCGATATTTGGGAATATTGGCGCGGATATGCTGCGGGGGTCCTCTCACATTTGTCGATGAGGATCAACGGGTGGGACGGTTCCTCGGAGTCGAACCCGTGCAGAATTATTTTCTCCGTGCGCGCGTTTCTGCCGCCGAGGGTGGCAATCGCCTTTTTTGCCTCGCCGAGCTCAAATTCGGCGTTCTTGCCCTTCATCGCCATCATCTGCCCGCCGATCTTAACGAACGGGAGGCAAAGCTCCGCGAGTATGCGCATGTTTGCAACGGCACGGGCGGTGGCGATGTCGAATTTCTCACGGTATTTTTCAACACGCCCCCCGTCCTCCGCACGCATTACGACGGCAGTCACGTTGCCGAGACCGAGCATGGCGGCGGTCTCGCCGACATAGTTTATGCGCTTCGCCGTGGAGTCCGCCGCCATTACGGTAACGTCCGGACGGAGAATGGCGATGACGAGGGAGGGAAAGCCCGCGCCGCAGCCGATATCGATGACGCTCGCGCCGTGCGGGATCCTTGCCGCAAGGTGGGCGCAGTCGACGTAGTGATTTAGGATTATAAGATCGGTGTCGGTGATCGCTGTGAGATTGTATTTTTGATTTTCGGAGAGCATTCTTTCGGTCAATGCGAAAAATGCGGCGCTCCGCTCCTTTGTGAGCATTTTCCCGAGTCCGTTTTTATCAAATGCCTGCGTGAGGGTCGAGATGAATTCGTTCTGTTCCATATATTTTAGCCGTTTCTTTTCAGTTTATTTTTGTCGTGCGACGCGCAGAGTGATGCGCGAGGCTGACCGTCGGGGGCGCGGAGCGGCGTTTGCCGTTTCCTTGGGTATTATATTAATTATAAAACGACTTTCGATAATTGTCAAGTAAATTTGTGCGGCGCTATTGATTTTTTTTGACCGTTAGTGTATAATGTAAGCAACCTATCTTTTAAAAAAGGAGTATTGATAAATGGCACACGAGCTTGATGAAGCACTTGTAAGCATAGAAACGGGATTTGAGGACAAATCTCTTAAGTTTTACGATCCGAGGAAGGGGCCGTTCCGCCTTTACGGCGTATATCACGAGGACGGCCTTTACAGAAGGCTTCCTTACAGCGTTGCGGAGGCGACGAGCCCCGGAGTCGCAACTCTTTCAAAGGCGACATCCGGAGGAAGGCTCCGCTTTGTCGTGAAGGGGTCGTCGCATGTTGCGATTCATGTCGAGGGCGAGGGAAAGGGCATATGGGAGCTGAGCCCAATCACCGGTATGTTCGCGTTCGATATGTACAACGGCACGAGATTCGTCAGCACAAGCCGCCCGAAAACGGCAAACACGGCGCACGAGCATATGTTTTGGGCATATGCATCTAAAGAAAATCTCGTTACGCTCAATTTCCCGCTCTCCGGCTCGATATCCAATCTTTACATAGGACTTGATGAGGGGGCTGTCGTCACTCCCGCACCCGACCATTCGCTTGAGACGCCGATACTGTTTTACGGTTCGTCGATAACGCAGGGAATGTGCGCATCCAGACCCGGAATGATCTATCAGAACCACCTTTCGAGATGGCTTGATTTCAACTACACGAACCTCGGCTTCTCCGGCTCGGCAAAGGCGGAGCCTGCGATCTCCGCATATGTCGCATCGCTCAATCCGAGCATATTCGTATACGATTACGATCACAACGCATGGACGGCCGATTATCTCGAATCGACGCACGAGAGGATGTTCCTCGAGTTCCGCTCAAAGCATGAGGACACGCCTGTGCTCTTCATGTCGCGCCCGAACCGCTCAGAGCAGGGCTCGGACATCTACAACAGAATGAAGATAGTGGAAAAGACGTACACGAACGCCATTAACAGAGGCGATAAGAACGTTTGGTTCATCCCCGGCGGCGATCTTCTCGATCCCGAGATCGAGAGCAATTACAATGTCGACAACACGCATCCGAATGACCTCGGCTTCTTCTCTATGGCGAAGGCGATAAAGCCCGTTCTCTCCGAGATGATAGACATAGTAAAGAGCAGAGGTATAAAATAATGAAATTTCGCGAGATCGCCGCCAAGGCACAGAACGGCCTCGGAAGGGACGGTATTCTTTTCTCGAATATCGAGCATCCGATCTTCCGTGTGGCGGGAGTTACGCTCGGCGATGACGGAAGGTATCACCGCATGCCGTATGAGATCGCGAAGGAGGTCAGCAGTGCTGTCGCCTCACTCTCTCGCAATACTGCCGGCGGAAGAATAAGATTCGTGACCGACAGCAAGCTTGTTGCCGTTAAGGTGAAGCTCGGGTCATATTGGCATATGTACCATTTCCCGGCGTGCGGCAATTACGGTCTTGACGTTTATGACGGATGTGAGTATATGGGCACCGTTCGCCCCGGTCCCGACCGACCGACGGAGCTTGAGGGGCTTGTCGAGCTTGGTGCGGGAATGCATACCGTTACGGTAAACATGCCGCTGTACAGCGATGTTTGCGAGGTGCTGATTGGGCTTGATGAGGATGCGGAAATTTCACACGCCCCCGCATATAAGCATGAAAAGCCCGTAGTTTTCTATGGCTCGTCCATAACGCAGGGCGGCTGTGCCTCGCGCCCGGGCGCATGCTATCAGAATATTCTTTGCCGTGCCCTCGACTTTGATTATATCAACCTCGGATTCTCAGGAGCGGCAAAGGCCGAGGACGCCATTGTCCGATATATAGCGGGCCTTGATATGAGCGTCTTTGTCTTCGATTACGATCATAACGCGCCGAGCACGGAGCACCTCATGGCAACGCATGAGAGCATGTTCCTTGCAATACGTGCGGCGCATCCGACCCTTCCGATAATAATAATGTCGCGCCCGTCCGCCGATGTTCCCGAGCGGGTGGAGATAATACGGCGCACCTTTGACAACGCCGTGGCGCGCGGGGATAAAAATGTTTACATTATTCCCGGTGCGAGCATTAATGTAAAGGGCGGCACCGTTGACGGCTGTCACCCCAACGATCTCGGCTTTTATTACATGGCTCGGGATCTTGAGCCCGTGCTCAAAGAATGCCTGGAGGGCGGAGCGAAATGAAGATAACGGAATTAAAGACGGAAAATATAACAACCGTCACGGACAAGGACGATCTTGTATTTATAAGCATAGATGAGGAGCCCTTTCGCATATACGGCGTTTACAGGGAAGGCGATTGCTATCGCAGGCTCCCGCGGGATGTCGCGGAGAGCTGCAACGATGCGGTGCGCAGGTATCAGACCGCGACCGCGGGCGGCAGAATAAGGTTCGTCACCTCGAGCAGGTATATTTCCGTGCGCGTTGTCCTGAACGGAACGGAGCGCGCAGACAATGTCACCGACGTCACGCTCTCCGGCGTTGATGCCTACGTCGGCGACAAATATGTCGCAACGGCGAGCAGCCGAAATCTTTTTGATGCGAAAACGGGAGAAAAGCTGGTCGGCGCCATGGAATCGGGCGGCGGAGGCCTTAAGGAGGTCGGCGCGGATACGGACGCCGCATATGAGTGCATCATCGGACTCGGTGACACGGGCGGGCGTACGGTAACGCTGAATATGCCTGTCTTCAACGGTGTGAAAACCATGTACATCGGCATTCAAAGGGATGCGGAAATTTCACACGCCCCCGACTATCAGCTCGAGCACCCAATAGTTTTTTACGGCTCGTCGATAACGCACGGTGCCTCGGCCTCGAGGCCCGGATTGATATATGAAAATATCCTCTCGCGCGAGCTCGACTTCAATTATACCGATCTCGGATTCAGCGGCGGAGCAAAGGCAGAGCCCGCGATCTCGGAGTATATCGCATCGCTCCGTCCGTGCGCCCTCGTATACGATTACGATCATAATGCGCCGAGCGCCGAATATCTTGAGGCGACCCATGAGCGCATGCTTCTCGAGTTCAGAGCGAAGAATCCGGACGTGCCCGTCCTTATGCTCTCGCGCCCTTACGGAAGGCTCGATGCGGATATCGCGCGGCGGCAGGAGATAATAAAAGCGACCTATCAAAGGGCGCGGGCGCGCGGCGATAAAAATGTATATCTCATTTTGGGCAGTGAGTTCTTTACGGACGGTGCGCGCTCGGAGTTCTCGGTCGACGGATGCCATCCGAACGATCTCGGATTCCGCTTCATGGCGGATGCGATCAAGCCGGTGCTCGCAAGGATCGTCGCCGAAATAAAGAAAAAGACCGAATAGGAAAAAGTATTATAATTATGCCGTGCATGCGGCACGGATCCTTCGGACAGTCGCCGCGACTGTCCGATCTTTTTGCTTGGTGAATTTTTGTTTGACGTGCGTACCGAAGCGGGTACGAGATCCCGGCAAAGCGCAGAGCGCATGCCGCCCTCCGGGTTCGGCTACAGGCTTCGCCTTCCGCTCAGGATGACATGTCTTTGACGCATCGCCCGTGCCGGCTCGACGCGAGACTTCGTACCGCATCCGCTTGCTTTGGATGACATGTGCAGTGTACCCGTGTTGCGTTATTTCGCATCTACGGGGAGAGAGTACTTCTCCGAATATGCCTTGTACATCTCGGCATATCCCGCGCTGTGCTCCTTGACATCCTTGAGGTACCCGTGCAGCTCGAGGCTTGAATTTGCGATCTGCACGACGCAGCCTGCGATGTTGGAGCAGTGATCGGCCATGCGCTCGAGGTCGGTCAAAAGATCGGCAAGGATGAATCCGAGCTCGGAGGTGCATTCGTTTCTTTTAAGCCTTGCGATATGGTTCAGGCGTATATCGGACATCAGACCGTCTATGACCGATTCGAGCGGCTCGACGCTCCTTGCCGACTCAATGTCGTTATTCTTAAAGCTTTTTACTGCCAGCTCCGTGATCTCCGAGACCGCGGAGCACATAACATTGAGCTCTCGCTTTGCGGCGGCTGAGAATGTCAGCTTTTTTTCATGCATCTCGAGGGCGGACTCCGACAGATTTACGGCGTGGTCGGAAAGGCGCTCGAGATCCCCTATCATATGTAAGAGCTCCGTGACCTCGAGGCTGTCGGATGCGCCGAGCTCGTGACCGCAGATCTTTAGGAGGTAGGAGCCTATCTCGTCCTCAAGCAGATCCGTTCTGTCCTCGGCCTTTTTTACGGATTCCGTCGCGGCGGAGCTATATTCGCCGAGCAGGGCAATTGCGCCTTTAACGGATGCGGCGGCGATATCCGCCATCTCGCATGTGACGGCCTTGGTCCTCTCGATCGCGACGGTCGGTGTTGCAAGCAGGCGCTCGTCAAGCAGAGTTGACTCCTTGCCGCCGACAGACTTGTCTCTCACCGTAAGAGTCGCGAGTTTTTCCAAAAGGCGGGAGAACGGCAGGAGCATGACGGTGGCGGTGATGTTGAACGCCGAGTGGACGGTCGCGATGCCGACTCCGTCGATATAAGTCGGGAGAATGCCGCCGAGATCGGCAAGGCGGATGAGGGCCGTAAATGCGGAGAGTAGGATGACCGTGCTTATGATATTGAAATAAAGGTGGACCGCCGCAACGCGTTTTGCGTTTTTGTTCGCTCCGACGGAGGCTATCATCGCGGTCACGCACGTACCGATGTTCTGCCCCATGATTATAGGCACGGCGCAGATGAACGGCACCCGACCTGTCGCGGCGAGAGCCTGAAGGATACCGACGGATGCGGAGGAGGACTGGATAACCGCGGTCACACCCGCTCCGACCAGAACGCCGAGTATCGGATTTTCGAACTTGACGAACAGCTCCGTGAATGCGGGAACGTCTTTAAGTCCGCTGACCGACTCGGTCATGGTGTCCATGCCGAAGATGAGCACCGCAAAGCCGAGGAGCGCGAGTCCGATATCTCTTTTTCTTTGCTTTTTTACGAAAATGAACAGTACCGCGCCGACTGCCGCAAGGATAGGCGCGAGGGTCGACGGCTTGAAGAGCTGAACAAGGAGGCTGTCACCCTCCAGCCCCGAGAGGCTGAGGATCCATGCCGTGACGGTCGTTCCGACATTTGCACCCATTATGACCGGTATTGCGGAGCCGAGGGTCATAAGCCCCGAATTGACGAATCCGACGAGCATGACGGTCGTTGCCGACGAGCTTTGAATTATTGCGGTGACCGAGGCACCGAGCAAGAATCCCTTAAGTGGGTTGGATGTAAATCTTCCGAGTATCTTTTTCAGCTGCTTTCCCGCGCTTCTCTCAAGCGCGTCGCCCATCAATGTCATTCCAAAGAGAAAGAGCGCGACGCCGCCGATCAGCTTAAGGATCTCTGTGATTCCCATGGTATGATCTCCGTTCTTTGTTTTTTTGTACGCCGATATTTTACCACCTCCGTGTAAAATGCGAAAGCGCAAATGCGTTAAGATCGGGTAAAATAAGCGCGCCCTCCGTAAAAACGGTGTAAAGGCGTGATGCCGCCGGTAAAAATATAAATATTTTGCTTTTTTATGTGTGAAAAATAAAAATTTTCAGATTTCCTATTTACAATTTTCACTTAATATGTTAAAATCGGAGTGTGCGAAGAAGCACGGACAAAAATATAAATTTTCGGAGGAAACAAAATGAAGAATCACGTTATCGCAGTCGTTGGCTGCGGAAGGATCGCAAACGGTGCGCATTTTCCCGCGCTCGAGCAGATCGACGGTGTAAGAATCAAATATGCATGCGATCTTATCAAGGAGAAGGCAGAGGCCGCCAAGGCACAGTATTCCAAGGTGGAGAATGTTATAACGGATTACAACGTAGCGCTCGCTGACCCCGAGGTTGAGGCGGTATTCGTCCTCACTCCCAATTACGCGCACTACACGGTTACGATGGATGCGCTCAGGGCAGGAAAGAATGTTTTCTGCGAGAAGCCCGTTACGGTAAATTACAAGCTCTCCTGCGAGATGGCGGAAGAGGCGAAAAAACAGGGCAAGACGCTCTTCATCGGCGTTTGCAACCGCTACCATAAGTCTGTCGAGCGCCTTAAGGAAATGAACGACAACGGCGAGTTCGGCAACATCTATCACGTAGTCTGCAGCTTCAGAGCAACAAGAAGCATTCCCGGCCTCGGCGGTGCGTTCACGACCAAGAGCCAGTCGGGCGGCGGAGTTCTTATCGACTGGGGCGTGCATTATCTCGACCTTATTCTTTACATACTCGGATCGCCCAAGCTTAAGACCGCAACATGCGACGCTTACTGCGAGATGGCCAAGGATATGAAGTCCTACAAGTATGAGTCGATGTGGGCAGAGGATACTATGGACACGGAGAACGGAACGAACGATGTCGACGACTTCATCGCCGGACATATCCGCACGTCGAAGGCCTCCGTGACCTTCAACGGTGCATGGGCGCAGAATATAGGCGAGGGGGATTCTAACATAGACTTCCTCGGAGATAAGAAGGGCGCGCGCCTTCATTACGGCGGTCAGTTTGAGGTCTTTGACGGCGAGACGCTTACGACGGAGGCTTCAAATCACGAGATCCCCAATATGTATAAGTGCGAGGACGAGGACTTCCTCCGTTCCATCGAGACCGGCGAGAAGACGAGAAACCATATCGAGAACATCCTCGAGACGATGAAGCTCCTTAACACGCTTTACGATTCCGCAGATGCGAAGGCTGAGATAAAATTCTGACCGATATGAAAAAGATAGGATTCGTAGATTACTATATAAGCGAGTGGCATGCGAATAATTATCCGGATTGGATAAAGGCCGCGGCAAAAAGAGCGGGCGAGGATTTCGTGCTGTCGTACGCATGGGCGGAGCTCGATAAGTCGCCCGAGGACGGCGTTACTACCGCACAGTGGTGTGAGAAGCACGGCGCCGAGCAGTGCAAGGACATTGCGGAGCTCTGTACAAGGTCGGATTACATCATCGTCCTCTCACCGTCGAATCCCGAAAAGCACTTGCAGTATGCGAGTGAGGTATTTAAATTCGGAAAGCACACTTATGTCGACAAGACATTTGCGCCCGACTATGCCACCGCGAGGAGGATCTTCGCTGCCGCGGAGGAGAACGGCACAGCATTCTTTTCCTCGTCGGCGCTCCGCTTCGCAGATGAGATCGCGGCGTTCGCCCCGAGTGCGAGCCTTTCCGTCTATGGCGGCGGCAGGAGCCTTGAGGAGTATATAATCCATCAGGTGGAAATGGCGGTTAAGATCCAGGGCATTGGTGCGGAGTCTGTGACGGTCTTCGCACAGGACGGCGGATTTAAGGTCGAGATAGCTTATCCCGACTCGCGCCGCACGGTGCTCAATTACAATGACGCGAACAGCTTCTCCGTTTCGGACGGCGAGAGGTGCGCGGACATCGACTCTCCGTTTTTCGAGAACCTCATATCCGACATTCTCCGCTTCTTTAAGACGGGCGAGGTGTCGTTTGACGTAAGCGAGACGCTCGAGGTCATGAAGATACGAGAGGCGGCGGTCAAGGGCTGCATGTCCCTCGGCGAGACGGTTACACTTTAAAAACAGTAAAATCAGGAGAAATCAAATGAAACTCGGTATTATTACAAACAGCTTCAACAAAGGAACTAAGGAAGCCATCATGTCCGCGAAGGCGCTCGGCGCACAGGGCGTTCAGATATACGCCGCAAGAGGCGATTTCGATTACACGACTCTCACCGACGCGCAGATCGAGGAATATAAGAAACTGCTCTCCGACAACGGAATGGTGATAAGCGCGCTTTGCGGAGATCTCGGCCATCCCGGCTTCCAGGATGCGGAGAAGAATCCCGAGAGGATCGCCGCGACCAAGGGCATCGTGGATCTCGCCGTAAAGCTCGGCACGAATGTCGTAACGACGCATGTCGGAGTCATCCCCGAGTATGAGACGAGCCCCAAGTTCAGGATGATGCTCGACGCTCTGCGCGAGGTCGGAGATTACGCTCACGCAAGAGGTGTTACGCTTGCGATCGAGACGGGTCCGGAGAAGGCAACCACGCTTCTTAAATTCGTGAACTGCGCCGGTGACGGCGTCGGTGTCAACCTCGACCCGGCAAACTTCGTGATGGTCACGGGTCAGGATCCGGCAGAGGCGGTCTACCTCATCGGAAAGAAAATAGTCCACACCCATGTCAAGGACGGCGTGATGCACATAAAGGCGGATCCCAATGCGATTTATTCCGACGCGGATGTTGAGGACGAGATAAAGGGCGCGACCTTCTTTTCCGAGGTTCCCGTTGGAGAGGGAAGCGTCAACTGGGACAGATATATCAAGGCGCTGAGAGACGTAGGATACGACGGATTTTTGACTATTGAGCGTGAGGTCGGCGACGATCCCGCGGCAGATATCAAAACGGCGATAGATTTCATGAAGTCCAAGGGCATGATCTGATTTCGAAAAAGTAAAAAGATCCGCCCTCCGTACAAGGCATACGACCGATCTTTAGGGACAGCTGTTAACTCTGTCTCTCTGTCGGCCGTATCCCCTTGCGGAGGGCGGATCTTTTTACTTTTTCGACTCCGCGAGTATCCTCTCGTAGAGCGATATATATTCCGCGTATTTTTTGTTTTTATCAAAGCGGTCCGCGTTTATCTCCGGGACCTTCTTCACGGAGTAAATTGCCTCAAGCATGGCACCCGTGTCGCCTTTTTCGACTATTTTGCAGTATGATTCATCGACACATTCGGGGCATCCGCCCGTCCTGTACGTGACGACGGGGGTGCCGCAGGCGAGCGCCTCGATGTTCACGAGACCGAAGACCTCCTGCTTAGTCGGATTGGCGAAAACGTCTGCCGCTGTGTATATCTCCGCGAGCTCGGCCTGACTGTCGGTGCGCTCTATTCCCGTTATGTTCTGCGGCAGATCGGCGATCTGCTTTTTCGAGAGCCCGATGAGAATTATGTGCCAATCGGGGTCCAGCGACTCCGACATTTTTTTGAAGTCGTCGAGCCCTTTGCCCCAATCCCATATGCTGGCGACGCCGAGGATGATCCTTTTGCCGTTAAGTCCGAGCCGTGTTAAGATATTACCGTATGTCGGCTTAAAAACACAGAGATCGACGCCGTTGTTCACCGTGACGGTTTCGTATTTGCCGAGGAAGGACTCCTTAACCTTGCCGGCAAGCCACAGCGACGGGGTTACAAGCGTCATGTTCTTCACGGATGTGAACAGCGCGCGCTTTTCCTCTATGTTCTTTGGCGATCGGTCGAGCAGGAGGCTCGGCGGGTATTTGCTCTTTGCGGGGCAGTCGGAGCATGCGCAGGTACGCCATTTATCGCATCCGATCAGATCAAAATGCGCACAGTGCCCCGTGAACGACCAGCAATCGTGCAGCGTCCACACCACCGGAATGCCCGATGCCGCGAGATAATCGAAAAGCATCTTTATATTAAGGTAGTAACCGTGGATGTTGTGCAGGTGGATGATATCGGGCTTGAATTTTTCAATCTCGGCGATGAGCTTTTTCGTTCCGCGCCTTGCGCCCGAGCCCTGATCGTCGAGCAAGAGCCCGCGTGCAAAGCGTGCATATGCGCCGAGCTTCGTTCCGACCCTCACCGTATATTCCCGACAGAAGTCGGGAGCCTGCTCGCGCCCGTAGGCTATCATACATTCGTGGCCGCGCTCGCGCAGGGCCTGTGCAATGTCGGTGCAGATTCGCCCGGTGCTCCTTATGCCCGCCACGGAATTTATCTCGAAAATCTTCAACTCCGATACCTCCGAAACCTATCTTTACTTTATTGTATCACAAAAATGCGCAAAGGTCAATACGAAACGGCGATGCCGCAATGCAAGGGAGAAATATTTTCTTGCCAGTAAATTCTCAAAGTAAATGCAACAGTGCAATTTAGAGTTGCATTTAGTCTG
>CAZQII010000026.1:0-20183 GCA_964593825.1 uncultured Ruminococcus sp. | reverse complement strand
TACCGAGAGCCTCGCCCGAAACCTAAAAATACCGATGGAAAATCTCAAGTGGTATCTTTTTTGTCCTCGCTTCACACACAGGAATAAAACGAACATTGAGAAATCAATGTTCGTTTTATTTTTTTACACGAGATTGTTTCTGCTTAATCGTTAAACTGAAACAGTCTGAAATCAATGAAAAAAGCCGAAGTCAATCTTCGGCTTTTTCTTTACTTTTAAGCGGCGTCCTTCATCGGCTTACACGTTCCGCACGGGGAGTATCCTTCCTCAAGGAGTGAATTCAGCGTTTCTTCGGAATATTCGCGCTCCTCGCGGTTCTTATCGCTCATCGATGTTGCGCCGGAACAGGTCGGGAGATGAAATTTCTTCGAGCTTGTGTTTATGACTATTATGTCGGGCGTGCTGTCGGTCTCGTCATCCGTGTCGGTTGACGGAGCTTCACCTGACAGGTAGCTCGAGCCGTCACGGTAATTTATAACAACGCCGGGCTGCTTGTTGTATGCATATATACTGAACGAGATTCCGTCTCCGCCGTCCTCCAGTGACAGTGCTTCGATTATCACTCCAGATGCGAGAAGGTCGTATTGATCCGCGTAAACGGGCGTAACTCTGTACATCACGTGATTGTCCGTTTCCCTTATGTAATCCGCGACCATATTCTCGAAGGGAAGCATGCCCTCAATGTTCATGTAGCGCGTTCCGGTGATCAGGTTGAGCTTGTTTGCCTGCTCGCCCGCGAGCTGAAAGCCGATGAGGTGGCATCTGTTGTAAAGGTAATCGCCGCTTATCACGCCGGGGTATTTCGCCTGCTTCCAGCCCGACGGGTTGACGCTCGAGAGGGAGTCGCGCTCCTCGTCCTCCTTTGGCATAAGCTCTCTGCCGAGGCACGCCTCGGCGGGGCCGCATCTGCCGAGCCCGTCAAGCGGACTGTAATTTTCGTATGCCGTTATCGTGTCGGGGACGGTGAAGGACGGAACGCCGCCGTTGTAATCGACGTACGCCTGTGTCGAGTCGTCGCTCGGCGGAGTTATTCCGCCTTTATTCAGATCATCGTTCAGGTCAAAGCATGAGGTCATAAGGACCGAAACGATGAGGAGCAGGAGTACGAATAAGCTCTTTTTGGTATTTCTCATATTTGCCTCCGTTCTGCCGCGTATTCTGCGGCGATAAGATCAAGTTTAATGGTCTGCCGCGGTACCGGCATGGCGCCGCAAGCCGTGACTTTCGGTTGTGAGAGAACTCGCCGTGCGCAGGCGCTGAGCTCGCCGCTTACGCGCACCTCTGAGTGACCGTTGCCTTGCGCATTATTTGCGCTTAAGGGTATACCGTGTTAAATTATCGTGTGAATTTCCGACAAATTCAAACGTGTCGGAGAGTGTGAACAGCTTGCCTAATTTCGCGGTGTCAAGCTTTTTGTCCGAGGGGTAATGTCTGTTCCACGAATAGACGATGAGCTCGTCCGCACGCGCCGCTTCGCGTATGTCAAGATCGCATTCGACAAAGGCGACATCGCTGTCCTTCGCCGTGCCGAGCGGATCGTCTGTAAATACTATGCCTTCCTTTTCCGTATCGATCTCAGCCTCGTCGAAGAGGATCCTCGAATAATTTGCGGCGAGGATGCGCCGCTCTCCCGCGAGCTTGACCGCATCCCGAGTAAGGACTCTGTCTCTGCTTTGTCTTTTACCCCTGAACGAAAGGCCGAGCTGCTCATCGATGCAAACGATCACTGTCATTTTTTGTTTCCTCCTTTGTCTTATGTAAATGTGGGGCGGTGCGGCTGTGCCGCGCTTTTTCTATACAGCCGTGTACTTTCCGGCACAGTCCTTTCGGTATGTGCCCGGGGTGAGTCCGATGTAGGTCTTGAAAACACGGCAAAAGCTCTTCGCGTCGGAAAATCCGGTCTCGTATGCGATCTCCGAGATCGAGAGCTCCGTTTCCTTGAGCAAACCGCATGCGATGCGCGTTCTCCTTTTGTTCAGCGCCTCGTGAAAGGTCAGTCCCGTGGTCTTTTTGAATATTCGACAGAAATTGCTCTTTCCGTAGCCTGTGACCGCTGCCGCACCGTCAACGGAAATGTTGCTTTTGTATTCGTAAAATATCAGCTCCAGCGCCGGATCGATGCTTTGCACCGAGGCGAGCCTTGCCTCCGCGCCGCTGTCGGCCGATGTGCGGAGCTCCTCGGAAAGGTAGGCGCAAACCTTGTAAAGCTCTCCGTTTATGAGCATAGAGGAGCAGACCGAGCTCTCGTTCAAGAGGCGCGCGATCTCGTCCAGCGAACGGCGGAGCTCCGTTCTTTTGCCGTCGGAGCGTAGGTCAATCACCGACGACGTGAATTCCGCACCCGAAAAAACGGAGAAATATTTTTTCAAGAACGAGGCACCGACCACCCCTGTGAGTATGAGCCTGTCTCCGTCGTCCGATTGCGGAAATTCATGTGCGACACCCGGGGCGATGACCGACATTTCTCCCTCGTTTATCACATATCTCGTTTTGTCGATCACGCTCTCGCGCGAGCCCTTTATGCAGTAGTTGAATTCTATGTCGGCATGTCTGTGCTCCGCAAATCCGGAGAGGGAACCCATGCTCAGCTCGAACGGCGCGTCCTCTGTGAGAATTTTTTGGTATAGCATTTTCTTTTAGCTCCTGACTGAATTCTTTGTTCATGCCGTGTGTACAAGGTGTATTTCATTCTTTGATATTTGATAAAACCGATTAATTAAACACGCATGCCCGCACGCTTGACGTATGTCCCGAGCCTTTTGCCTATAGTATAACACAGCGGTGGCACGGTTGTCAATATTTATTCGGTGTGAATTTTTGAGAATTTTAAAAGAAATTTTGCTCTTGAATCGCAAATTGTCCGATGCTATAATATAAGCGGAGATACAAAGTGTATCCGACCCCCGATACGGGCGCGGGTGATGACATCGACCTTGCGTCTTTCTGCGGGCAATATTACGGAAAAGGAGAATTGAAAAATGGAAAAGAAGCTTTCTCTCGGCGTTTCCGAGCGGGACATAACTCCGAATATCGGCGGCAACCTCTTCGGCTATGTTCCCGATCTGGTCTCAACTGTTAAAAACGACGGTCTGACGGCAACGGCATATTATTTTTCTGACGGCACGACGGAGGCGCTTATGATAAGCACGACGGTCTGCCTCATTGCCACATCTGTCGCAACTGTGCTGCGCGAAAGGATATCCGAGCAGACGAAAATTCCGTACGGCAACATTATGATCCATGCAACGCATACTCATTCCGGCCCTAATGTCGCCGGCATGGCGGGGTGGGGCGATATCGATGAGGAATATTTGAACAGCATATACATTCCGCAGGTGCTGAAGGTCGCCGCGGAGGCAAAAGAGAACGCGGAGCCCGTAACCGTGGCCCTCGCACAGGCAGAGAGCCGGATCGGCATCAACCGCCGCGAGCTCACCGAGGAGGGCGAGGTTCTCCTCGGACAGAATCCTTGGGGACCGTACGATCCCAAGATGACGGTGATCGCCTTTAAAAACGAAAGCGGAGCGATAAAGGCAACGATAGTCCATTACGGCTGTCACGGAACGGCCGCGGGCAAGAACACCGAGATCTCGCGCGATTGGTCGGGCGTCATGGTAGACAGAATGGCTGACTACGGTGGCGGTGTGTGCGCCTTCTTCAACGGACCGGAGGGCGATGTCGGACCGCGCCTGCTGAATGGCTGCACCGTCGAAAATATAGGTGCCGCAATGACTCTCAGCGCTCATGCGGCGTTCGATGCGGTGAATATATTCGGCAAAATACACGGTTATCGCAATGTCGGACTCGAGGTATCCAATAAAATAATAAGGATTCCGCTTGATAAGCGTATTCCGCTCGACGAAGCAAAGCGCGAGTACGAAAAATACAAGGACTGCACGGTAAACAGAGACGGAGGAAACGCGACATATCTGAAGAAGGTCATAGGCTCGTATGCCGACGGGTACGAGGAAAAGCAATTCCGCGAGGTCGAGCAGACCGTGATCAGAATAGGTGAGATAGCGTTTGTTTCATTTAATTACGAGCTCTTCTCCGAGATAGGCATGCGTATACAGAAGGACAGTCCGTTTCCTTATACGCTCTCGCTCTCGAACACCAACGGCATGGGCGGTTATTTCGTGACCGAGGAAGAGATATGTCGCGGCGGATACGAGGTCGCTATGTTCAAGCAGGGAGATATACAGAATTATTCAAATAATGCGGATGCCGCCGTCGTGAAGCAGACGCTCGCGCATCTCAGAGAAATGAAGGGAGAAATATGATATGTTCAGAATGGGAAGAGAAGAGATAGACGCCGTCGCACGGGTCATCGAATCAAAGCAACTTTTTAAAATAAACGACGGTCTGCGCGAAACGGAGCACGCAGAGGCGGAGATGTGCGAGAAATTCGGTACGGAGCACGCGATCTGCATGACGAGCGGACATGCCGCACTTGTCAGCGCGCTTGTCGCAATGGGGATCGGCCCGGGTGACGAGGTCATCGTGCCGGCATATACATATATAGCAACGGCGATGGCCGTTGTTGCCGCGGGAGCTATGCCTGTGATAGTTGAGGCGGACGAAACATTGACGATTTCTCCCGCCGCGGTAGAGAAGAGCATTACAAAGCATACGAGGGCGATCATCCCTGTGCATATCCAGGGCTTTGCCTGCGATATGGATTCTATCATGCGCATCGCCGCGGAGCACGGTCTCTATGTTCTCGAGGATGCATGTCAGGCGGACGGCGGAAAATACAAGGGACGCCGCCTCGGAGCAATCGGTGATGCCGGCGCGCTCAGCTTTAATTTCTTTAAGGTAATAAGTGCGGGCGAGGGCGGCGCACTCCTCACTAACAGTAAAAAAATTGCCGACAGAGCGCTGATATATCACGACTCGAGTGCGGTTGCCTTCTTCGGTGACCAGCTTAACGGTGTCGGAGAGGACACCTTCTGCGGCAACGAATATCGCGTCGGAGAGGTATCCTCCGCGATCTTAAGGGAGCAGATCAAGCGCCTCGACGGTATTCTCGACGACTTGATGAGAGTGAAAAAGAAGATCCTCGCCGCAATATCCGACATTGCGACTCCCGTCCCCTCGAACGATACGGACGGAGGCTGTGCGACGACGCTCGCCCTCCGCTTTGAGACGGAGTCTGCGGCAAGGGCTTTTGCGACTGCGGACGGAATAGACGGAACCGTTCCGATCGACACGGGCAAGCATGTTTACAGGAACTGGACGCCCATTATTAATAAGGTCGGCGCGCTCAATCCCCTCATGGATCCCTTCAAGATGAAGGCAAATAAGCGCATCGTCCCCGATTACAGGCTCGATATGTGCCCGAAAACATTGGATTATCTCTCCCGTACTGTGTACATTGCTCTTAATCCCGACTGGACGGAATCGGAGACCGACGCCCTTGTGGCGAAGATCAGAGCGGCGCTCGCCTGAGGATAAACTGAAGCTGTATTGACAAGCTGCGGAAAATGTGCTAAAATTCAATTATAATTTAATTGAAGAAAAGGAGACGGGCTTATGAAAATAAAATATCTCGGCACTGCGGCGGCAGAGGGCATTCCCGGAATGTTCTGCGATTGCCCCGTATGCCGCAATGCTCATGCCGTCCGCGGCCGTGAAATAAAGACGAGGAGTCAGGCGCTCGTCGACGGGAAAATACTTATCGATTTTCCGCCGGACACGTACATGCACGAACTTTACGGAGGCCTGGATCTCAGAGGCATCCGCACTCTCATCGTAACGCACAGCCACAGCGATCATTTTTACGAGCGCGATTTTTGGTGCCGCTGTGCGGGGATCGCAAACGGCATTCCGGAGGATCCGCTCCACGTTTATGCGACAGCTCCCGCCATCGCGCAGGCAAAGGAATTCGCGGATGTGCATATGTCGGGCTCCGATCGCGTGTCATTTCATGAGATTGTGCCATTTGTTGCTTTCGAGGCGGAGGGATATACCGTCATACCGCTGAAGGCGAACCACGACGGCAGGACTGATCCAGTGATATTCATTATCGAAAAGGACGGACGCTCCGTGCTGTATGCAAACGACACAGGTGTTTTTCCGCCCGAGAGCATGCGTTTCCTCGAAAAGTACGGGCGCCGCTTTGATTTCGTGTCGCTCGACTGCACGGGTATGCTGAATGAAAATTGGCGCAACGGACACATGTCGTTGGACACAAATAAGGAGATGTACGATGCTCTGACGGCGATGGGACTTTGCGACGGCAAAACAACGGTATACGTGAATCATTTCTCGCATAACGGCGGTGCCACGCACGAGCAGCTCGTCCGCGCCGCCTCCGCATACGGATTCGGCGTTACTTACGACGGCTGTGAGATAGAATTTTAATATCCGAGCATAAGAGGTGCTCGACACACGGGACGGACGGCTTCGGCTGTCCGTCCCGCTTTTCTTAGGAGAAAAAATAAATTTTTTTGGTCGTTTCTATTGACAAAGGGGAAACGGTGTGCTATAATGAGCTTGAACAGTTGAACAATCGTTCAACCTTTTATCGTGAAAAGGAGGTGCAAAATGAAAAAGACGGATGAGCAGCTTCCGCTCTGCGAAAACGAGGAAATCCACAGCGAGCATGTGACGCGGGTGCGTGAAACGATGCCGAGGGAGGAAACGCTGTATGAGCTTGCCGATTTCTTTAAGATCTTCGGCGATTCGACGCGCATCAGTATACTTTTCGCGATAGACGGAGAGCCGATGTGCGTGTGTGACATTGCCGCGCTCCTGGGTATGACGAAATCCGCGGTCTCCCATCAGCTGAAGGTCCTGCGCCAAAGCGACCTTGTGCGATATAAGAAGATGGGAAAGAACGTATTTTACATGCTTGCGGACGATCATGTGCGCGATATAATCGAGAAGGCACTCGAGCATATAAGAGAAAAATAAAAAAATAAAATATGAAAATATAAAAAGGAGAAAAGAAATGAAGGTAAAATACAGCATAACGGGACTCGACTGTCCGAACTGTGCCGCGAAGCTTGCGGATATGATCGCCGCGCTCGACGGTGTCGAGGATGCGAAGATCAATTTCCTGACAGAGAAGCTTACGCTCGAGATCTCCGGATCCGAGGACAGCGTTTTTGACGGAGTTCGTGAAACGGCACGTAAGTTTTCCAAGGGTATAAAAATAGAAAAATGAAAAAGCTGATTAATATTTTAAGGTCTGAGCTTGCGACCGTCATCATCGGCGCGGCGGTGTTTGTCGCGGCACTCTTGCTTGATTTTTTTGGGTGCGATGCGGCGGCGCTCGTCGTTTATATCGCAGCATTCGTGATTTGCGGGGCGGGTGTCATTATCGATGCCGTGCGCGGAATTCTAAGATTGGATCTTCTTGACGAGAAGTTCTTGATGAGTATTGCCTCTGTCGGAGCCATGTGCATAGGCGAGTATAAGGAGGGCGTTGCCGTAATGCTCTTCTTCCTTGTCGGCGAATTCTTCGAGCACAAGGCCGTGGGTAGGTCGCGCCGCTCCATAAAAGATCTGATGAGCATCTGTCCTGATGAGGCATGTGTCATCCGCCCGGACGGGAGCGAGGAGCGCGTGGATTCGGAGGACGTGGACGTAGATGACATTGTTATTATCCGCCCTGGCGAGCGCGTTGCGGTGGATTGCGTTGTAACGGATGGGGCATCGGATGTTGACACGTCCGCGCTCACGGGCGAATCCGTGCCGCGCTCGGTCTCGCTCGGCGACACGGTGGACAGCGGTACCGTTGTCATGAACGGCGTCATAAGATGCAGAGTCATCAGACGCGCATCGGAATCGAGTGCATCGCGCATTCTCTCCCTTGTTGAAAACGCAACGGAAAACAAGTCAAGGGAGGAGCGATTTATAACAAAATTTTCGCGCATCTATACTCCCGCCGTCGTGCTTGCCGCTGCACTCGTCGCCGTTTTGTTGCCGCTGATCGGTGTCGATTCATGGAGCGGGGCGCTTTACAAGGCGCTGATGTTTCTCGTCATTTCCTGCCCGTGCGCGCTGGTCATCTCAGTTCCGCTGGCTTTCTTCGGCGGGATCGGATGTGCCGCGGCGAATGGTATACTTTACAAGGGCGGAAGCGTATTTTCCTCCGTTGCACATGCGGACACCTTTGCCTTTGACAAGACGGGAACGCTAACGACGGGAAAATTTAAAATAACCGAGGTGAACACGTATGCCGATCTCGGTGCGGACGAGGTGCTGAGCATTGCCGCGACGGCGGAATATGCGTCCAATCATCCGATCGCGGAGGCGGTCGTTGCCGCGGCGGGATTGAAGAGACGCCCCGATTCTGTCAGGGAGCTGGCAGGTAAGGGGGTTGTCGCCGATATCGACGGAGCCGAGGTCGGCGTCGGTAATATTAAATTGATGAGTGCCCTCGGCGTGTCGACCCCGAGTGAGGGAGACGGTCTTCTTTATGTATGCCGCGGCGGTGTACTCATCGGAAGCATAGAGGTCGCAGACGAGGTGAAGCCGGAGGCGAAACGCGCGATAGAGGAGCTGCGCGCCCTCGGTGCCAAGCGCACGGTCATGCTTTCCGGTGACAGGCAGAGCAAGGCGCGCTCCGTTGCCGAGCAGCTCGGCATCGATGAGGTGAGGGCAGAGCTCCTGCCGGAGGACAAATACTCGGCGATAGAACGGATTATATCCGATACTCATAAGACGGTATATGTCGGTGACGGAATAAACGATGCCCCGACGCTCGCACGGGCGGATGTCGGAGTTGCGATGGGCTCGCTCGGGCAGGACAGCGCGATAGAGGCCGCCGATGCGGTGATAATGTCCGACAATCTGATGAGCCTGCCGAAAATGGTGAGGATCGCAAGGAAGACGCTCGTGATAGCAAAGGAGAATATCGTATTCGCCCTCGGCATAAAGCTTGCTGTCATGGTGCTGAGCGTCATCGGGCTTGCAAACATGTGGATGGCGGTCATAGCGGATGTCGGTGTTGCCATGCTTGCGATACTCAACTCCATGCGCACTCTTGTAAAAAGGAAATGAGCCATGCCCGAGTATTATATGTTCAATAAGCCGACAGGCTGTATAACGGCGAGAAGGGATGAGCGACATAAGACAGTCATGGACTATTTTCCGGAGGAGAAGCGCGATGTTCTTTTTCCGGTCGGCCGCCTCGACCGTGACACCGAGGGGTTCCTCGTCGTGACGGACGACGGAGAGCTCTGCTTTAATATCTTAAGGCCGGAGCACCGTATACCGAAAACATATTTCTTCATCGCAACGGGAGAGCTGTCGGAGGAAGAGAAGGCAAGGATCGAGAGCGGGGTCAGAATATACAAAAATTCCGATTTCGTCACCGCTCCTGCAAGGATAACGGTGACCGAGCGGCTTACCTTCCGCGATATAGCGTGTTTTTTGCCGAACGGGGAAAGAC
Organism: uncultured Ruminococcus sp.; assembly: GCA_964593825.1. GTDB lineage: Bacteria > Bacillota > Clostridia > Oscillospirales > CAG-272 > UBA1740. The sequence continues at coordinate 10,783 of CAZQII010000026.1, read as the reverse complement.
CGATGTCCGAGCGCCGTGCCGCACAGCCTGCTGTTTCCGGTTATGTTACTGTAACGGAGGGGAAGAAGCATCAGGTCCGCCGCATGATCCGCCATGTGGGATGCAAGGTCATCTCACTTAAGCGCGTCAAGATCGGCGAGCTCATGCTCGACAAGGATCTCGGACCCGGAGAATACAGACCGCTTAAAAGGGAAGAGATAGATCTGCTCAAAAACTCGTGAGAGCTGTTTTACTCCGCCCCCGTGTTAAAATTAAAGAAGCTAATGTAAGTTATAATTTACATTTTAGCGGTGCTTGGTTGAGTGATCGGCAGCCGCGTGCTACAAAAGAGACCGACAGTGCAATTGCCTTGCACTGTCGGTCTCTTGAATTTTTGATGTTAAAAAAGTTGCTTGTAAAACAGAGGTTAGAAGCGCTCCTTCATCGTGCGCTCGATGGTTCTGTCCGCGTCCCGCTTTGCCGCCGAGTCGCGCTTGTCGTAAAGCTTCTTTCCGCGGCACAGCCCGATCGCCATTTTGAGCCGTGAGCCCTTGAAGTAGATCGACAGGGGAACAAGGGTGTACCCGTCGCGCGAGACAAGCCCGGTGAGCTTCATTATTTCCTTTTTGTGCATGAGCAGCTTCTTCGGTCGGAGCGGGTCTCGGTTGAAGATATTGCCCTGCTCGTACGGGCTTATGTGGACACCGAGGGCAAAGAGCTCGCCCTTGTCCGTCTCGCAGTACGAGTCCTTCAGATTCACGCCGCCCCTGCGCACCGATTTTACCTCCGTGCCGAACAGCTCGATGCCCGCCTCGTATGTCTCCTCGACAAAGTAATCGTGCCGGGCCTTTTTATTTTCCGCAACAGTTTTCTGTCCGCCGTTATTCTTTTCCATATTTTCCTCTTAAAGTACCGTATTGGTTTCGCATATTAATGATACCATACTTTTTAAGAAAATTCAATACCCTGCAAAAAATACTCAGCCGAATTCGCGTGAGATGAGCTCGACCAGCTTGAATTTTATTTTAAAGCCGCCACCTCTTATAAGGCGCAACTCCTCGTTTGTATAATTGATCGCCGCGTCGCCGCCGACACTCGAGCCGAGGCACATGGGCGGATACATTACGCACCACCAGTTCTTGCCCTCGCCGTTGCCTATTATTATCCTAAGGGAGGTGTATTCCCCTGCGGGGAGCGTGAAGTCCTCGTATTCGCGCGTTCCGTACCGCTCCTTTCCGAGCGTTGCTCTTGCGGTATACGTGTATCCATGTGCGCGGATGACCTCCGCGGCCGTCGCTTCTATCTCTCCGAGCAGCTCGGTGATTTCGGTTGCCGCCGCCTCGGCGCTCCTTGCATCGGAGAGCCTTTTGCCGTATTCTTCGAGCACGGCGTCGCGCACGGCAAGCTTCAGCGCCTGGTCCTCCTCGCTGTCGGAGTTTGCGATTATATGTAGCCTTACCGTGTCATCGTATATCGCAAGGTCGGCGTCCGTCGGTATTACCGAAATTATGACGGCGACGATCAATGCCGTCAGGGTGGGGAGAAGTATTTTTTTCACAGATGTTTTGTTCCTTTCTCTTTTGTTTCGGTGTAATTCTTGACGGCTTTTTCAAAAATATACACAACAGACCGAACTTTTTTTTCGAAAATATATTGCAATATGTGTAAAAATATGTTACAATGATTTAAAAGAAAGGAAGTTTGCTATGAAAAATATATTTTTAAAAGCTTTATGCGTCCTTGCCTGTCTGACTGCGGCAGTCTTCGCGGCGGTCTCCTGCTCGGACGACTCCGACGGACATAAGCATAGGTTCTCGGAGGAATGGCAGGCGGATGCGACCGGACATTGGCACCCCGCCACCTGTGAGCACGGGGGAGAAAAGGGGGACTTTTCCGCCCATGTCGGAACCGCCGATGACTGCAAGTGCGATATCTGTGGCTACGTCACGCACACGTTCGGCGACGAATGGATCTACAACGAGACCAAGCATTGGCATGCTGCCTCCTGCGGTAAGGACAGCCACAGATCCGATGTCGGCTCCCATGTGGGTACGGAGGATGACTGCACATGCGATGTGTGCGGTAAGACCGTGCACAGCTACGGTGAATGGACTACGGTAAAGTATGCATCCTGCTCCGAAAAGGGACAAAAGAGGCGCGAGTGTACTCTGTGCGGCGCATATGAATTTGCCGATATAGAGAAGTCCACGCATTCCCGGTCCGCTCCCGTTTACATTAATATCGTTCCCGCGACATGCACCGCAAACGGATCGCGCACCGAGATCGTCTACTGCTCCGAATGCGGCGAGGAAATATCGCGGACAAATCAGCCCCTCTTATCCGACGGGCATTCTCATTCCGATGAATGGCATAAGGATCAGAGCGGACATTACAAGCTTTGCGCCTGCGGCGATAAGAGTGAGCTTGCGGCGCACACTTACACGGACGGCTCCGATGTGTGCAGCATCTGCGGCTATAAGAACCATGTACACACCGCGTCGGCTCCGGTGAGGGAGAACGAGGTCGCGGCATCGTGCACCCATGCGGGAAGCTATGATTCCGTAATATATTGCTCGGAGTGCGGATGCGAGATCTCGCGTGAGAGCAAGGTCGGCGATCCTAAAAAGGATCACACGCCCGGCATCGCAAGGAGGGAAAACATCGTTCCTCCGACATGCACCGAGAACGGATCGTACGATTCGGTGATCTACTGTACGGAGTGCGGCACACTAATCTCAAGGAGCAATGAGACCATCACGACGACGGGTCATAAGTATTCCGAAGCATGGCAGTACGATGAAAACGGACACTGGAAAACGCCCATCTGCGGTCACGATGTGGAGAATCTGTATTCTGCACACGTCGGTATGGATGACTGCGTCTGCGATGAGTGCGGCTACGTGAGCCACAGCTTCGGCGACAAGTGGTATCATAACGCGAGCGGACATTGGCACATAGGCGACTGCGGAAATGCGAACCATAAATCGGAGATCCATCCCCATGTCGGCATGGATGACTGCGTCTGTGACGAGTGCGGCTATGTATCGCATACTTATTCCGACGAATGGTCGCATAACGAATATTATCATTGGCATGAGTCGTCGTGCGGGCATGAAAACGAGAGGTCGGATTATTACGAGCACGATTTCGACAGCCAAGGTAAATGTAAGGATTGCGGTTACGTCGATCCCGATAAGGGCGCGATAGAGCTGCCGATAGTACCGGCTTAGTCTGATCCGGTAAAGTTTTAATAAAAAGCAAGCGCTTGTCCCTTGCCGCACCGCGCGGTATTCGACAAACGCTTGTTTTTTTGATCTTAGAGCCGAAAGCTCTCCGAAATTCACAAAAAATTCTTATTTATACCGCGAAAATCTATTGCGATTTTTGCATTGTTATGGTATAATATGTATGATATGAAACATGTTCTAAAACTTGGAATTCGATATTTGTCCCGCTTTTCAATGCTCGTGCGTTATGCGGCGGATACCGAGATCGGTTTGAAGAACAAAAAGTAAGGAGTGATTTAATTTTATGAAAAGAAAAATCGGCGCGCTTCTTTTAACTGTGCTTTTGGCTTTCTGCACGGCCGCGGCACTGTCGGCCTGCACAGATCAGGAGGACATCGACAACGCAATTGATCCCGTAGAGCAGCAGATCACACTTATCAACACGGCGCTCGGCGAGATGAAGGCGACGGACGAAAAGCTGAGCGGCGATATCGGAGCGTTAACGACGCGGGTGACCACCCTTGAGATTCAGCTCGTAAGCGTAAACGCGTCAATCGAATCGCTCGGCAACGGTCTTTCCGACACGAAGACTGCGCTGGCAAGCTTAAAGACGAATCTCGAATCCGAGATCGTACAGCTTAAGGCCGAGATCGCCGATCTAAAGGAGAAGGACACGGAGCTGCAAGGGAAGATTGCCTCTCTTGAGGCGGCTCTTGAGGAGGAAATCTTCGATGCCGAGACATGGGTTGAGGAGACCTTTCTTTCGTTGGAGGACTGGAAAAAGCTTAAGGCGGAGATAGATGCCAAGCTCGACGGCTTGACCGCCCGCGTCGCTACGCTTGAATCCTCGCTCACGACTGTAAATACGACCCTTCGGACATTGCAGAGTCAGATCGACAAAAATGCCGAGGATATCAAGGCACTTCAGGATGTGATAGAGTGCCTTAAGAGCTGTATCAACGGGATTCACGAGTGTACGGATCCCACGTACACATGGGCAAACGACTTTTCGTCGTGCACCGCAGAGGCACTCTGCAAGCATTGCGGTAACACAGTGAATGAGACGAAGAAAAGCTCAAATGACGACTATGTATACACCGTCGAATTCGAAAATGAATTGTTCGGTACAAGGAGCGTTAAGATCAACGATCTGAGCACCCTGATTCCGGAGCAATACGAAAATGCTCTGACAACGGTCTTTTCAAAAGGACTCGGACAGGTGAGCTTGACGTTGCCTAAGAATTTCGATTCGTTCGAGTTGATAAATACTGCGCTGAGCAACAATACGGTCGGTGTAGATCTGACTTTGACCGGAGTGCTCAAGATCCCGAGCAGGGCCTTCTACAATAACATAAGGCTGAATGCGCTGAACATCTCCGACAGTGTGACGGAGATCGGAAATGAGGCTTTTAGCGGCTCCTCGATAATGTACATATCGGCGGATAAGGTAACGTACGTGGGACAGCGTGCTTTTTCGGAGACCGATATTAAAAAGATCGAGCTTCCCAATGCGCAGACGGTCGATCTCTCGGGATTTGCCGATTGCACGAAGCTCGAGGAGCTGTCGATTCCGAAGGTGACAAGCTTGGATTCGAATATATTCAGCGGCTGCACCTCGCTGAAGGAAATAAAATTGGAGAGCGTAACGAAGATGATGAACGGTGCATTTACCGGGGCTTCGCTTGAGAAGGTGACGTTCGGCTCATGCATTACATGGATCGGACCGGCCACATTTTCCAACCTTGATACAAATAATTGCGTTCTGGTTCTCGCAAAGGGGCAAAAGAAATTTAAATTGCAGAGCAACGGCCTTTACGCCTTGTCGGGTGAGGATATGACACCCGAGGACACGGAATTTGCCGGTAAAACATTCAAGCAGATAATAATTGCCGAATAAGCGGCGCCGCCCCTCGCTCGGAGATCCCCGGAGCGAGGGGCTCATTTTGTAAAAAGAACCCCTTTGCCCCTAAAAGGCAATGAGAATTTCCGCTGTCGCACTCCCCCCTTGAAAAATCACGCGTTTTATGTTATCATATAATCGACCGTGCAGAGAGCGAGATCGGTCGAGCAAACTTGAAAGGAAAATATAAAAATGAACTTAGAGATCGAAAAAATAACGGAGCGGGACAGGGAATGCGTGACGGAGATGATGCGCACATTTTATTCGTCCGACGCCGTCTTTACGAACGGCTCCGCCGAGATATTCGAGCGCGATATCGACGAGTGTTTGTCCGAGTCTCCGTTTCTTAACGGATATGTATTTCGGGCGGATGGCTGTATTGCGGGCTATGCCATGACGGCGCACAGCTTTTCCACCGAATTCGGGAAACGCTGCGTCTGGATAGAGGACATTTATATCAAGGAGGAATACCGCGGGCAGGGGATAGGAACGCGCTTTTTCTCCTTCTTGGACGAAATGCATCCGACGGAGCTCCTGCGCCTTGAGGTAGAGGAGGAGAACACTGCGGCGCTCGTCCTCTACGGCAAATGCGGATTTTCCGAGCTTCCGTATACGGAAATGAAAAAATGAGGTGCCCGCATTTGTCCCGAAGGCGGATTTAATGCTTGACTAACGGGGCAAAATGTGTTATACTCGTAATACAAATAAATTTTATAATAAGGCGGTTAAAAATGTATATTAATGACGATATTAAATATGTGGGCGTAAACGACACGGCGATCGATCTCTTCGAGGGGCAGTACTCCGTTCCGCACGGAATGTCGTACAATTCCTATGTTATAATCGATGAAAAGATAGCCGTGACCGACACTGTCGACGCGGCGTTCACCGATGAATGGCTCGGCAATCTCGAGGCGGTCCTGGAGGGCAGGACGCCGGATTATCTTATAGTACAGCATATGGAGCCCGATCACTCCGCTAATATAAAGAGCTTTGCGGATGCATATCCGGAGGCGAAGATTGTTTCGTCGAAGAAGGCGTTTGCCATGATGAAGAACTTCTTCGGCACCGATTTTCCCGAGCGGCAGATCACCGTCGGCGACGGCGACACCTTATCCCTCGGTGCTCATGAGCTGACGTTTGTTGCGGCACCGATGGTACATTGGCCGGAGGTAATAGTGACGTACGACGCAAAGGACAAGATCCTGTTCTCCGCCGATGCGTTCGGAAAATTCGGAACGGCTGATGCCGACGAGCCCTGGGTCGACGAGGCTCGCAGATACTATATAGGCATCGTCGGTAAATACGGTGTACAGGTGCAGGCGCTCTTGAAGAAGGCGGCGGGACTCGACATATCCGCGATCTGCCCGCTCCACGGTCCTGTTCTTCGCGGAAATATTGACTACTATATCGGACTTTACGATGCATGGTCGGCTTACCGCCCCGAGGAGGACGGAACGGTTATTGCTTACACGTCTGTCTACGGAAACACCGAGAGAGGGGCGCGCCTCTTGGCTGACAAGCTTGGTGCCTCGGGTGCCACGGTGAAGATCTACGATCTTGCGCGCTGTGACATGGCTGAGGCGGTCGCTGCCGCGTTCAAATACAGCAAGCTCGTCCTCGCGACCACGACATACAATGCCGACATCTTCCCGTTCATGCGTGAGTATATCGATCATCTTTGCGAGCGCGGATTTAAGAATCGCACCGTTGCGTTTATCGAGAACGGAAGCTGGGCGCCCATGGCGGCGAAGATCATGCGCGCGCGGCTCGAGTCGCTCTCCGGTATCACCTTCGCGGAGAATGCCGTGAAGATCGTGTCAGCGCTGAACAGCGAGAGCGAGGGACAGATCGAGGCTCTGGCAGCGGAGCTCTGCCGATGAGCACGGTCAACAAATAAAATTTATCGGAGGTTTCATGAAAACCGAATTTTACATTTGCGAGCATTGCGGAAACACGGTTCAAATGATTGAAAATGTTGGAGCTCCGCTCATGTGCTGCGGTGATAAAATGAAAATCCTTGAGGCGGGCGCCGCCGATGCAAGCCGTGAGAAGCATGTTCCCGCGGTGACGTATGAGGACGGCACCGTGAGCGTCTGTGTCGGAACCGTAACTCACCCGATGTCCGAGGAGCACAGCATCGCTTGGATATACCTCGAGACCGACAGGGGAGGGCACATGAGGAGGCTCTCACCTACCGAGCGCCCAGAGGCTAAGTTCACTCTTGTAGACGAGTGCCCTGTTGCCGCTTACGCATATTGCAATCTTCACGGATTGTGGTGCACAGAGCTTTAAAGTGCCACCCGTGTAAAAAAACACGGCAAAAACAGATAAAATGTACGAAGTGAAAGGAGATGTTTCAATGAAAAAATATGTATGTGACGCTTGCGGCTGGGAGTATGACGAAGCGATCGGAGCCCCCGACATGGGGATCGCTCCGGGAACTAAGTTCGAGGATCTGCCCGATGGATTCGAGTGTCCGCTCTGCGGAGTCGGAAAGGATATGTTCAGCGTAGCCGAGTAAACGCCGACCCGAGTTATTTTAAGATAAACTTATCCCGTCGTACGGTCGAGTAGGACTATGTACGGCGGGATATTTTTGCCGTGAATCGCAAAAGAGACGGATTTTGCGTCAAAACGGCGACACGGATATTAAGATGACGTAAAAGGTCTGTTTTTCTGTACGAACGGTGCTTTACTTTTTATCGCTCACATGGTAAAATAAAAACATAATAATCAAGAGTATTTAAAGAATCAAACATTCGAAGGAGAATTTTTATGCGTCAAATTATATTCGGAACCGACTGGTGCTGTGATTGCGACGATGTTTTTGCGGCCCGCATTTTGGCGAGGGCACATAAGGACGGAAGGATCGGATTACTCGGTGCATCCGTGAATGCCACGGTGAGGGAATCGGCGGCGTCGCTCGACGGATTTTTCGAGCTTGAGGGGCTACATGACATTCCGATCGGCGTCGGTGCCCCGATTCCGGATTTTGACGGCGAGTCAAAGTATCAGGCGCGCCTTGCAAAGCATGCTGTAAGATATAAGACTAATTCGGATGCGGAGGACGGCGTGCGCATCTATCGCCGACTGATTGCACAGGCGACAGAGCCGGTAGAAATATTGGAGGTCGGATTTCTCACGAATCTGGCTGGTTTTTTGGAGAGCGGCGCGGATGACATCTCGCCGAAGAGCGGCATCGAGCTCATGCGTGAGAAGGTGACCAAGCTTTGGGCAATGGCGGGAAAATGGGACGAGGTCGGCGGTGAGGAGTATAACATCCACTGCACACCCACTACCCGTGCGGCGGCATTTACTGTTTTCGAGAAGTGTCCTGTGCCGATCACCTTCCTCGGCTACGAGGTGGGAAGGGACGTTATCTCAGGTTCGCGATTGGCAAAGTCGGATGTGCTTAAGGACGTTTTGAACGATTTCGGATATCCGGACGGCAGGAGCTCTTGGGATCCTATGACGGCGATCCTCGCGGTGATCGGAGATGAAGCTGAGGCAGGGTATTCCACCGTGCGCGGCACGGCGAGAGTCGATGTCGAAACGGGCAAAAATTATTTTGAAGAGTGCGACACGGGTGCGCATTGCTATGTTGTTAAGCTCCATGACGATGCTTATTACAGAGATATGCTCGATGATGCGGTCGCCTCAAGGTAAAAAAGCAAAAATATATTGACAAATTTCTCATGTAAGAGTATAATTAATGTTATACTACTTACATGGGAAATATTTTATTTTAGGAGACAAATATGAAAAACCTCGGCAACGTGCTCTTGCTCGGCGACAGCTACACTACCTTTGCGGGGCATATCCCGGACGGATATGCGGTTTATTATTCATCCTCGCCCGACTCCGTCACCGATGCGCGCCTGGCGGAGCAAACATGGTGGCATCAGGTCATTTCACGCACCGGATCTCATCTTGTGCTTAACAGCAGCTGGTCGGGCTCCACGGTCTGCAACACGGGATACGGCGCTTGCAATGCAACGCATTCGTCCTTTACGACAAGGCTCGATGAGCTTATTTCAAACGGCTTTTTCGAAAAGAACAGAATAGACACCGTTCTTGTTTTGGGCGGAACGAATGACTCGTGGGCGGATTCTCCTATCGGGGAGATGAAGTGGAGCGATTGGAGCGCGGATGATCTTTTCAAGTTTCGCCCCGCTATTTGCTATCTCGCATATAAGTTGTCACGGATCGATGCGCATGTACTTTTTATAATAAACAGCGAGCTTAAGGAAGAGGTCACGGACGGAATAAAGGAGGCGTGCGACCATTACGGCGTGGAGTGGATGCAGCTTACCGCGATAGATAAGATCAGCGGGCACCCGGGCATTGCCGGAATGAAGAAGATCGCCGATCAGGTCGTCGCTCATCTCGAAAATAACTGAGGAATATGCACCGCGGTGCGGACGAATTTATGCGAAAATGGCAACGTAAGCCAAATATTGCAAAAAATATCTAATTTTGTCTTACTTTTAAATTGCTTTGTTATTGACATTGCGCTTATATTGTAATATAATTAATATAATAATGTAATAATAGCGCTGAAGCTACAGCGAAAAATCGAGGTTTGCAAAATGGAACGGTTTGATAAAAAGGTATGGCTCGCCACGCCGACGATGCACGGCGAGGAGCTTAAATACATAACCGAGGCGTATGAGACCAACTGGATGAGTACGGTCGGAGCGAATATCAATGAGGTCGAGCGGATCGCGGCGGAGAAGGCGCAGGTCAAGTATGCCGTCGGTCTTTCTTCATGCACGGCGGCACTGCATCTTGCAGTCAAGCATGCCGGAGAAACGCTGTACGGCAAGCCTCAAATCGGACACGGCGCGCTGGAGGGAAAGAGAGTTTTCTGCTCTGACATGACATTTGATGCTACGCTCAACCCCGTCGTTTATGAGGGCGGTATTCCCGTGTTCATCGACACGGAGGCGGAGTCGTGGAACATGGATCCCGTGGCGCTGGAAAAAGCGTTTGAAATGTACCCTGATGTGAAATTGGTTGTGTCTGCTGAGTTGTACGGTTTTCCCGGACGGATGGATCTAATCAAGGAGATTTGCGGCAGCCACGGCGCACTTTTGATCGAGGATGCGGCGGAGGCAATGGGCGCAACGGTAAACGGGCGGCAGTGCGGCTCGTTCGGCGACTATTCCGCCATCAGCTATAACGGCAACAAGATCATCACAGGATCCGCGGGCGGATGCCTGCTCACGAATGATATCGAGGTGGCAAATAAGGCGCGCAAATGGTCGACGCAGGCGCGGGAGAACGCACCGTGGTATCAGCACGAGGAGGTCGGATATAACTATCGCATGAGCAATGTGATCGCCGGCGTCGTGCGCGGACAGTATCCGTATTTGGAGGAGCACGTCGCACAGAAAAAGGCGATATACGAGCGTTACAGAGAAGGGTTCAAGGACTTGCCGGTTCGGATGAATCCCATCACGGACGGCACCGAGCCGAATTATTGGCTCAGTGCTATGATCATCGATAAGGAATATATGTGCAAGCAGGTCAGAGACGATTCGAGGGCGCTGTACATACCGGAAAAGGGCAAGACATGTCCTACCGAGATTCTCGAAACGCTTGCCGGATACAATGCGGAGGGCAGACCGATCTGGAAGCCGATGCATATGCAGCCGATGTACCGTATGCACGA
>CAZQII010000025.1:0-20811 GCA_964593825.1 uncultured Ruminococcus sp. | reverse complement strand
CCAGACTAAATGCAACTCTAAATTGCACTGTTGCATTTACTTTGAGAATTTACGAATAAACGAATCGGCGGATATTTTGGCTTTTTGCTCTTGCAAAAAGCTTTTGCTTGGGTTATAATAGTATTTATCAACGGACGGCGCGACTCTCCGAGTGTGAGGACGCGCAAAAGGAGATCGCAAAATGACGGAATTAAAGCGAAATAAAAAGGACAGGTCGATGCAGCTGGTGTTCTTATGCTGGCTGGCCTACATGTCATCGTATATCGGCAGACTCGGCTACACGGCAAACAAGCTCTCAGTGGCAAGTGTGTTCGACGGCTGTACCGACGCGAGCCTCGGCCTCGTTTGGTCCATGTTCTCTCTCGCTTATGGCATCGGGCAGGTGTTCAACGGCCTGATGTGCAAGAAATATAATGTAAAGTATGTTATCTTCGGTGCGCTCACCGTCTCCGCGCTTTCCAATGTGGCGATGGCGCTGACGCCGTCGTTCGCCTCGATGAAATACATTTGGCTCGTGAACGGAGCCGCCTGCTCCTGCCTTTGGACTTCACTTATCCGCCTCATATCCGAGACGGTGAGCGATATGTACATGGATCGCGCCATTATAGTGATGGGCACGCCCATCGCCGTCGGAAACACGCTTATGTACGGTGTGAGCTCTATGTTCTCCGCGCTCGGCATGGGCTATTCGGTCTCGTTCTATGTCGCGGCGGCAACGCTGGTGATCACCGCCTCGGTCTGGATTCTGCGCTATGACCGCACCGTCGATCCGCTCCTCGAGCAAAAGCGCATGTCGATCGACAAAAGGGAAGAGGGTGCCGCCGCGCGTCGCGGCTTCGATGTGGCGCTGCTCCCGCTGCTCGGCGTGTTTGTCTTCTTCGCCGTGTCGAACAATTTTGTCAAGGACGGACTCACCACCTGGATGCCCGAGATATTGAATGACATGTACGGCATCGTCGATTGGCTGTCCATACTCCTCGCGCTGTCGCTCCCAATCCTCAGCATATTCGGCGTTTTTGCCGCAACATTTATAAGAAGGTACATAAAGGACTTTTCTCTCGATTGCGTCGTACTGTATGCGGCGGCGTCACTCTTTCTGATAGTGGTAATGCTCACCCTGTCGAAGAATGCGATGCCCGTGGCCGTGACATGCTTCGCGCTCACAGCCTGCATGATGTCCGGCGTCAATAACATAGTCACGAGCGTCCTCCCGCTGAAGCTGAAGGACAGGGCGAATTCCGGCATGCTCTCCGGTGTGCTCAACGGCTTTTGCTACCTCGGCACGACCGTCTGCTCCTACGGCCTCGGTGCGATCTCGGACGGCTTCGGCTGGAGTGCGGTCATTTATGTCGTTTTCGGCGTGTGCGTTGCCATGGTGCTCGTCGGCGGAATCTTTTCCGCTTATCACTTCTTGACGAAGCGATCATGATCCCGGACGGTAAAATTCGAATATCACTTATTTTAATATAATATATTAAAACTGCATAACAGTAATGAAAGCCACGGCGCTCCTTGATCGGTTTGCCGTGGCTTTTCGGTTATATTATTTCTCATCCTTGCCGCTGATTTCACGTTTTTTCGCTTTAATGGCGGCTATAATATCGTTGACGTTATCCGGCTTTACGGCGCTCGGATATTTTTCGTTCATTTCCGCAAGAGCTTCCTTGGCCTCTGCCTCGTCCTCGCTGAGCGAGATGAACAGCTTTTCGGGATCGTCGGAGCAGAGCACTCTGTCAAGAACCTCCTTGGCATAGTCGGAAACATCCTGCCATCCTCCGTAGAGATCGCACACCGCTTTATCGATCATTTCGCGGCTCAGCGGCCGTCCCGCCTTTTTCTCCTCAATCACGATGCCGGCAATATAGGACAAGTCTTTTTTATACTGCCTGCCAGATACAAGCTTCATCGCAATGAGGTATTCCGCGCGTACTGTCCGTATCATCAAAGCACCGGAAAATGTTTTGTAATATTCCGAGTACTGAACGATCTTCGGTGAATATGAGGACGTCCTTTTGAAATCCGCATTTACCCAACCGTTCGGCAGACCGAATTTATCCCCGACGGCGTTGATGGCCTTCTTCATAATTGACGGCGCGTCGTAATGCGCGTCAATATCGTAAGAGGACGTACGGAATCTGTAATTGATGAGAACCGATGCGCCGCCCACCAAGATCATTTCGGCCGGTGTGCCTCGGCCTCTCTTCTTATATTCCTTGGCGAGCTCCTTCAGATAGTATTCGAGATTAGCTTTTGTAAACGGTACGTCAATAGACATTTCTTATCTCCCCCTCCACGATGTTAAATCGCATAAATTCCGGGATAGCCGTTTCTCTGCAATCCGCCCGCCTGTCAAGCGCGGGGGAGAGCCGTGCCGCCATTAAAACATCCCTTGGATAGAGCGGGAATTTTAATGACCGGGAACGTATATCATCGTATTTATTGCATAGCGGGATGTCGTTCTCTCGGCTCAGATAATCGACTGTTGCTAAAAGATAGAATGCCTCGGGATACCATTTCTTTATCCAATAGCGGCGGATATCATCCGTTTCAAGCACTCGGAGAATAAAGTCAAGGTCGCCGCTGTCCTTGACTCTGTGGCATATATTGCTTTTGAATATTTCAAAATCGGAACGAAGCTCGATGCTGTCGGCGATCAGCTGCTCCATAGGGATATCAAGCACTCGTGAGAGCTTATACACGACCTCTGCCGAGCATTTTTCAAGTCTTGTTTTACCTCGGACGACCTCGGACAAGGTTGTGTAAGGTATTCCGCAGAGCTTAGAGCATTGGTAGATCGACATATTCTTTTGCTTTAAAATTGCTTCGAGTATATGAGAACGCCCCCTTTTTTTATTAATATTATAACGCTTTGCCGTTACATTGTCAATAGCTTTTCCGACAATTCATTTTCTATTAGCGGAAAAAACAAAAAAAGATGTCGGAAGATCTTTAGCCTGCGAAAGCGAGGGAGCATTCTTAAAAAGAGGTGTAAATGCAAACAGCTTTATCAAAAACGGGCTCTTAAATCGATATATGTGCGGAACGGCCTCGGCCGTTCCGATTTTCTCGTTCGGCATAAGAATTTTCGAACACGGGTGGGGAAAAATGAAAAAAAGTCGGAGCTTTTGCGCTGTTCTGACGTTTTTTGCTAAATGTTCAGGCGTTAACTCAATAGGGGTCAAAAGTGCGTACCCGTGTTAAATTAACGGCCCAAAATGAACGAAAAACGGCTCAAATATGTACGAATTGTTTCAAAACTGCGAAAAATAATCTTGTGAAAATATTAAAAACCTATTGACAAAGCAACGGTGCCGGAGTATAATGGAAGAAAAAGGACGTCTGTTAACAATTAGGCGTACATGAATTTAATAAAAGCATGCGACATTCCGCTTTTCGAGCAAGGCTCGGCACCGACGGCGATGATCGTGCTTTCCGATTGCGAAAATGTCGCCTGATTATCTTTGGACGGCATTTTTGCGCTTAATGAGCACTTTGGCATTGCGACATGCCTCCCGAGAGGGCAGCTGCGGCGGTCATGTGCGCGGCGCGCAAAAGTAGCGCGGATAATAATGTATAGCTCGTCGCCTCTCGGCGATAAACTATAAATTCAAAAAAACAAAACCAAATAAAGGAGGTGAAAAAGAATGAAAAACAGAAGAAAATTCGTTGTTGCGATATTGCTCGCGGCAGTTGTCTGCATCGGTGCGGGTTATGCGGCGATAGCCGGTACGATTACAGGAGAAGGTACGGTCACTTATACCCCTAACTTTGCAATTCAGTGGGGCGAAGAGAGAGAAGTTACTATAAAAGGTTTCAGTAATAATGCTCAAGCAAGCAATGTCACCGACATAAAAGTTGAAGAGGGTGTATTGAAATTCTCGGTCGACACAACCGACTGGGTCATCAATGACGACTACGTTACAATTACGGCAAAGGTTAAGAACACCAGTAAGTACGATGCCGAAAACGTAACGGCTACAGTCAACTCGACAACTAATATTAATTCTGAAACGAATAACTATTACGAAGTAACTATCGCTTGCGATAGTACTATTGCGGCCGGAAGCGAGATTGGTGTTTCAATAACCGTCAAAATGGTAAAATATCCCCAGGTCGCTGCAGATAGTAAATTTGAGCAGGCCTTCCAGGTTACTGTAACTGCAAATCAGAAGATAACTGTTGAGTCATAACGTCTGTTAAAACTTAAACGGTGAGAAAAACGCAAAATTGATTGGATACAAAACGACAAGGAGGAGCGGCATGCACAGCGATACGAAAAGGTTGTATATAATTACGGCAATTTATGTCGCCATGCTCCTTCTTGTCTGCTTTGTGCCCGACAAAATGGCGCAGATAAGTTTCTTGGCGTTTTTTTCCGTGATTTCCGCCGTGGGGATATGCCACTTTGTGAAAAAACGGAATATACACAACCTGCATAAAAAGCAGGCGGCGCTGATATTGGCCGCTTTTGCGGCTTGCTCGGTCGCTCTGTATTTTATAGCGGGTGCAAAATTCGGGTACTACAGGGTGAGTGTTTCTTATTCCTCGCTCCCGATATACGTCATTCCCGTTGCGGCGACCGTCATCGGTACGGAAACCGTGAGGAGTGTATTTTTGGCACAGAAGAGCAAGCTCGTAAGGGTAGTAGTGTTTTTCACGTGCCTGACGGTCGATGCTTTGATCTTAACTGAGGTTCGGGCGTTTTCGAGCTTTAAGAATTTCACCGACACGCTGACGCTTGTTGTTTTGCCATGCGCGGTGTCGAATTTTCTGTATCACCATGTATCCGAGCGGTTCGGTGCGACTGCCACCGTGCCGTACAAGCTTATACTTTTTCTTTATCCTTATATTTTTTCCGTCCGACCGCTGATGCCCGACGCGCTTTTGGCATTTGCGAAAACGCTCATACCTGTTGTGATCTATTTCACGGTATGCGCGGTCTACAAAACGGGCGGCAGGATCACCGCAAAAACAAAAAGAAGACTCGGCGTCACCTTGACTGCCGTTTTAGCCGCTTTGGCGATCAGCTTCATAATGCTGATTTCCGGGCAATTCCAATATAAAATGATCGTCATCGCGACAGAAAGCATGACGGGCACGATCGACAGGGGCGATGCCGTTATTTACGAGGCATACGGCGAACAGACACTGAAGCCGGATGACATCATCGTCTTTGACAGGGGGGACGGCGCGCTGATCGTCCACCGCATCGTTGAGATAAATAATATCGACGGTGAAATAAGATATTATACAAAGGGCGACGCAAACGCGAGCGCCGACGACGGATATTTGACCGACGGACAGATCGTCGGTGTCACAAGGTTGAAAATAATGTATATGGGCTATCCCAGCTTATGGTTTAGGTCATTGTTTAAATAAAGTCTATTAAGTACCGAGGTTGCTTGCAATGTCAGAAGTTGAAAAGATAAGAAGAGATCGATATCAAAAAAAGCGGAAGAGACTCATCCTGATCCAGGCGATCATAATAGGACTCCTCACTTTTGCGACGGTCATAACCTCCGTCACCTTTATTAAAAATAAAAGGAATGCGTACGTGAGCTACACGGAGGAGGGGCGCGTCGTTTACCGTGCGTACCTTGCCGACAATAACTTTTATGAGGAAGAGTATTTGAACGGAAGCCACGCTTACGTTGCCTCCCTGATCGACAGGATGACGGCCGACTTTTCCTACGATCTTGAGATGCAGATAGACGATGTTGAATATCGCTATTCTTACAGCATCGATGCGCGCCTTGTCGTAAAGGATAAGTCGTCGAAGACAAAAATATACGATTCCTTCCACGAGGTCCTGCATGAAGAGACCGCGCAGGGCAGCGGCAGCAACCTGCATGTGCGCCGGCTCGTCGAATTCGATTATCAGAAGTTTGACCGTATGGCGCGGGATTTCAACAGTGCATACGGCTTGAAAAATACCGAAAACACTCTGATCGTCACGATGAATATCAATGTCATCGGCATGAGCGAGAGCTTCGCGGAGAGCAACAGCGATGCTTACACCGTCTCGCTCAGTCTCCCGCTGATGGAGTCGGTCGTTTCGCCACAGGTCTCCGCCACCGTTCCGACGGGCGAGCAGAGGATCGTCGTCAAGGATATCGACGCGTACGGCGGAATCAAGATCGCCGCCATCATCTTGGGCGGCACCGACATTCTCGCCGCTGTAATTCTCGCATTTTATATCTTCCTGTCGATCGATAAGCACATCGATTATGCGAGAAAGGTGAGAAAGCTCATCTCCAATTACGAATCCTACATACAGAAGATCTTGGATCCCTTTGATTTCTCGGGATATCAGGTCCTGCGCCTCTCATCCTTTAAGGGGCTGCTCGAGATACGCGACACGGTGCAGTCGCCCGTCCTCATGTACGAGAACGACGACCGTACGCATGCGAGGTTCTTTATCGTAAATTCGGCGAATGTGGTCTACATGTACGAGATCACGGTCGAGGATAACACGGAGGGGGTCTCAAACGCGGAGCTTATCGCCACGCTCGATGGCGACGGTGATGTTACCGCAGTCGACGGGGAACCGGAGATAACGGCTTCGGTCGAGGAGCCCGAGGTAACGGCGGAGGCTCTCGAGATCACCGATTCGGCAGAGGTTGAGGAGCATGAGGTCACAGCTCCTGCTGAAGAGCCCGAGGTAACCGATACGTCGGAAAGCGAAATCGAAGACAATAAAGTTGAAGACGAAAATGTAGAAGGCGGCGAGGTGAGTGCTGTTGCCGCGGCGGAAAACGTTGCATACGTCACATATAAAAGATCGTACATTTCGCGCCTGATCCAAGCGGACGACGAGCTGAAGGAACGGTACACGACCGTCAAGCGGGAGATGCTTTCGTATAAAAAGGTCAAGTCGAGAATAAGCTGGGGCGCGGAGTCCTTCGGCGTCGGCAGGATCAAGGTCGCAAAGCTCACCGTCCGCGGAAAGATCCTGTGGCTTAATCTTAATCTGTCGCCGAGCGATTATGCCGGCAGTAAGTATCCCGTCTTTGACAGCTCGGAGCAAAAGAAGTTCGCGGATGTTCCGCTCGCCTTGAGAATAAAGAGCAACCGATCGCTCAAATATGCACTCGAGCTCATCGGCGACGTCATGGACGGCCACGGCATAGCCCGTGCGGATGAGGCTCCCGAGGTCGCTCCCTTGCCCTACGAGGACACTCGTACGCTCATCGAAAAGGGATATATAAAGGAATTTTATAAAGGCCAAAAGGACGAAAACGCAGAGGTGCAGAGGGTCGACATCAGCGAGATGCTGAACAAAAAATAATCGCACCGATCCAATACCGGGAGGAGGGAGGCACTCATGAAAAAAATAAAAATGCTTATCGCCGCAGTGCTTTCCTTTTCCACTGCGCTGATCGGCGTCGGATATGCACAGCTGACCTCTACGATCGGCATAGAGGCGAGCATCGTCGGCACCATGCAGGACGGCGTGTTTATTTCCGATGTCACTACCGAGCAGACCGACGGCGTCACGGTCAATACGTATTTTTCGACCGTGCTTAACAGCGAGGTCACTTTAAAGGGCGCGTCCGATAAAAAAACGCTGAAGATCGAATTTTACAATAACTCCACGGGCAATTTCTCATTTAAACAGGTCGAGCATGCCGGCGAGACAATCACCGATGCCTATACAAATATGAATATTGTGTATAGCTGCACCACCCTTGCGGACGGCAAAGAGCTTGCGCAGGGAACACGAATCGCGGCGGGTCAGAGCATGACCGTTGAAATGACATTTGCTTTTAAAGACGGTTACACGCCGACAAGCGATAAGGAAACTTTGAAGTCTATTCTAAAATTCTCATGGGTCGATGAGGATGAGATGGCAAATAACACAATTTCCAATAATTTTGCAGATATCTTAAACGATACCGAAACCAAAAACGACGAAGGGAAGACTAAGTACGAACAGCTTACCAGTGCGATGGATAGCAATTATAATGCGGCAAAAGGAGAATGGACTGCATCGTATATAGGCAATGTTGCCGGATCCTCCGATAAAGACTCCGAACTCTTAAATGCACTGCTCAAAGATCTTTCACTTGATATAAACGGCAACACCGTGAGCGTAACATGTATTATAAAGCGTGAGAATGTAGACGGAAATGATGAAACAGGCGATTTTTATGAAATTGAAACCGGGACCGGTACTAAAAAAACGTTCAAAGGCTGCGAGATGACTCTTTATTTGACCACAGAGGATCTTTCAAAGAAAAGTTACGGTGCTTCGGTGCCGGTGTATGCTATGGTGTTCACTAAGAAAAGCGAGTCTGACGATTGGGAACAAATCGGAGAGAAGCTGTATGAAGGAACGGCGCAGGTCGTCGGCTACGTTGGCGGAACATCAAGCGGTTCGTTTGACACCGGAACATGGAGGAGCAGCAAGGAGTATAACGGAATATCCTCCGGCGCAACAATACAGACGCTCATTAAGGCAAACAACAATTCGACAACGTAAAATATTACAAAAAAGCAGGTAAGCACCGGTGCGTGTGCTTGCCTGTTTACTTTACCGCGCGCTGTGCGCACGGTTGACTTTTGCCGCCGTTTGTGTTAGAATAAAATAAAAAAGGAAAGGAAGAGGCTGTGTGCCTTTAATATAAAATGATGAAAAAAATTACGGTTTCAACTCAAACGCTTGCCGCGGTGCGGCGCTTCGGGATCGAGGGCGGCGTCGATATGCTTATGGACGCGGGGTATACGGGGTTGGATTTCTCCTTCTTCGAATTTGAGGATCTTACTTTTTTCCGCGGCGAGGGAGCGACGGCTCTGGCCGAGGGGCTTCGCAAAAAGGCGAATGACCGCGGTGTGATTTTCAATCAGGCACATGCACCGTTTGGCGGCGGATATGCAAATTATGTCAACAATCTCGTGCCCCATTTTCCCGAGGTTTTTGAATTCTCTGCGGCCCTCGGTGTAAAAAACATCGTTGTCCACCCGCTCCAGAACGGAAGATATTACGGCAGGGAGAGGGAGCTCTTCGACTTAAATATGGATTTTTACAGGAGCCTTATTCCGCTCTCGGAGCACACGGGCGTAAAAATCGCGATCGAAAATATGTGGCAGCGTCATCCCGTCAACGGAAATATAGTGGACGACGTTTGCGCCGACCCGCACGAGCTCGCAATGTATTACGACACCTTGGATGATCCGCGGCACTTCACCGTCTGCCTGGACATCGGGCACGTTGCGCTGTGCGGCAGGGAGCCGCAGGACGCCATACGCATCATCGGCCATGACTGCCTCGGTGCGCTTCATGTGCATGATGTCGATTATGTAAGCGATCTGCACACGCTGCCGGGCTGTGCGCGCATAGATTTTTACGAGGTGATGAGGGCTCTCGGCGAAATAGATTACAAGGGCGATCTCACTCTCGAGGCGGACAGCTTTCTTGCGCGATTCGACGACGCACATGTTCCCACCGCCGCAAAATTCATGTGCGACACCGCGAAGCATTTTGCCGCTGTGATCGATGAGCACAGACCGAAGGCCTGAGCTTTGATCTTCCGAAAGAAAAGCACATATAATGCATAAGATCTCAAACCGACCGTGCATTGTATGTGCTTTCCTTTATTTTCGGGTCATTCCTCAAGGAGCTTTTTCGCCGAAGCCGCAATGATATTTGCCGTGCCCTCTATTCCGAGCGTGGAGGAATTTATCGCCATGTCGTAATTGTCGTATTTTCCCCATTTGTTGCCTGTATAGAAATTATAGTAAGAAGCGCGGCGTTTGTCCGTTTTGTTTATTATATCGATGATCTGCGAGGATTTGATCTCCGGATGCCGCTCGGCAACGCGCGCCTTCCTGTGGTCGAGGTCGCCGTAGATGAACAGCCTGAGCACGTTCTTCTCGTTCCTCAGAACATAGTCCGAGCATCTGCCGATTATAACGCAGCTGCCGCCCTCGGCATATTCCTTAATGACCTCGGACTGGAGGACGAAGAGCTTATCGTTCAAAGGCATTTTATAACCGAAATTCATTGTGGTGCCGAGAATATTCGACCCCATTGCAAGAGTATATAAAAGGCTGTTCGCGGCCGATTCGTCCGCGCCCTTTATCACTTCCTCGTTGAGCGAGCCCTTTGCTGCCGCGTCGGTTATAAGCTCTTTGTCGTAAAGCGGAATGCCGAGCATCTCGGCGACTCTCTCTCCGATCTCGCGACCGCCGCTGCCGTATTGTCTTGCAATCGTTATTATAACTTTCTTTGCCATGTGTTTGACCTCCAATCGGCTTTTCTAATACAATTATAGCAAAAAAAATGCGATTTGTAAAGCTCTTTTGAGTAATTTTCGCTAAAAATATTGAATTTTTTTAAAAAATATGGTACAATAGCTTCAAAAGAAAGAAATGTCGCTTATAAGAAAGGAAGAAATATGAAACTTGCGCTCTCATCACTCATTTCCGAAATAGATAAATACGCAACCGATGTAATAGGCATGCCTCTCATCGATCTCATGGGCAGGAGCGGCGCCGCCGTTGAGGGCGCGGTGCGCTCATATACCAAGGTCGGCGGACTCGTTGTGATCCTCGCCGGCTCCGGCAACAACGGCGGTGACGGATATGCCGCGGCGGTAAGGCTGATGAAGGATTACCGCGTGAAGATCTTCGATGTCTTTTCCAAGGGGCAGAGAAACGCGGAGGGACAGCACTTTTTAAATCTCTTTAAGGAGCAAAACGGCGATGTCGAGGATCTGGTCCTCTCCGACGAGCAGAAAAGGGTGATCAAAAGCGCCGCATGCATTGTCGACGCGGTTTTCGGAACCGGATTCAGGGGCGAGATACCAGAGCTCGTCAAAGAGCTTGCCACCGTTGTCAGCGAATCCGTCGGAGCGAAGAAGATCGCCGTCGATGTTCCGATGGGCGTAAATGCCGATGACGGAAGCGTCGACATATCCGCCGCATCGATGCATGCCACAGTCGAGCTTTCTTTCATAAAGCCCGGAATAGTTTCGTACCCCGCGCGCTCGTATGTCGGACGCATCATATACGATGACCTCGGACTCCCGCGCGAGCGGATAGAGAAGCATTTTGATTTTAAATACCGACTCATCGATGAAGAATATGCAAAAAAGCATCTCCCGAGAAGGGAAGAGAACTCGAACAAGGGCACATTCGGAAAGACGCTTTTGATCACGGGAAGTGCAAGGTATCGCGGCGCGGCTCGACTGTCGCTGGAGGCGGCGCTCAGAGGCGGAGCGGGGCTTGTTACTTATCTCGGAGACGGGGAGCTTGCGCAGGATCTTTCGCGCGAGTATCCCGAGGCGATATATAAAAGTGAGGATCTCTCCGCCCCGGATGTACCGCAGCTTATAACCGAGATATCCTCCGCCCACGGCTCGACTCTCATCGGTTCCGGTTCGGGGAACAGTGCGGACACCGCACGGATAACCGTGGCACTCCTTTGCTCGGAGGGGGGCACGCTCGTGCTCGATGCAGACGCGATAAATGCCCTGTCCGAGCGCGACGACGCACTCACGCTCATAAAGAATGCCAAGCGCCCCGTGGTGCTTACGCCGCACCCGCTCGAGTTCTCCCGCCTTTCGGGCAACGATGTCGCGACGGTACAGCGCAAGAGGCTTGCAATGGCTATAAGGTTCGCGGCGGAGAACAGATGCGTGCTCGTGCTTAAGGGGGCGGGAACGATAGTGACGGACGGTAATGATGTTTATATAAATAAGAGCGGCTCATCCGCCCTTGCAAAGGCGGGATCCGGAGATGTGCTTGCGGGATTCATCGCTTCGCTCGCCGCCGCGGGGATGAAGCCTACGGTCGCCGCGACACTCGGAGTTTATTACCACGGTGCGGCAGGTGACAGCCTTGCCAGGGAACTCTCGACCTACGGAGTGACTCCGTCCGACCTGCCGAAGGAGATCGCACGCATGATCGCAAAAACACAAGAGGCAATCCGTCTGCAGGATCGCTGAATATAAAGGGCGAGGATGCACCCCGTGTTAAATTACATGGCCGTGCGTATCCTCGCTTTTTGTGTTTAACTTGACCTTATGAATACCCTGATAGGCTCCGACCAGTTGCCCCATTCGTCGCGTGCAACGTATGAAAACGAATCTCTCCCGCGGAAGGATGATGTCGGCGTGTAGACATAGCTTCCGTCTGCCGAGTATTCCAGCACTCCGCGCTCCGGGAATGCGGCGATAATGAACTCCACACCGTCTCCGTCGCTGTCCGATGCGCGCATCGTGCCGACAAATTTGCCGTTGCCGCATCGCTCGGGGAGTGATTCTCCGTCCGACAGGGTTGACGGAGCCTTGTTCTCCGAGTCTGTAAACCTAAGCACACAATTGATTGTTTTTCCGTCCGCAAAGCCGTCGACGGTAAACGAGAAGTGCGCCTCGCAAACACTGTAGCTCGCCGGCAGGAAAACGAGCGAGGGAATGTTCCTCCGCTTGATCTGCTGTCCGCATGCGGCACGCCTGCCCGCGTAGATGAGCGTTCCCTCATCGGCGGACGGAAGCGATGCCAGTGTTATTTTTTTGAAATTCGCGATACCAAGCGCGGATTTGAAGTCGCTGTCCGTAAAGCATATCTTCTCCCCGCAGATTCCCGATTTTACGAGTGTCGTTTTTTCAGCTATAACGGCCGCCCCGGAGCCGAAGCTCGCGCCGACCCGCACCGATGTGCCGCACATCGCACAGGCGGCGAGCAGAAGGGCAAGGAAATTTCTTTTTAACAATCTGTAGCACCTCGCTTTTTAATGATGTTTACTATATTTTTTCTTTAATTGCGCTCCTTATTCGCGGAAAGAGCGCTCAAGCCCGAAAATAATTTTAAATTACTTGAAAAAGCCGTTTTATTATAGTATAATTATAGTGTAACTTTTTTACCGAGAGGATTTTCTAAAATTGATCAATATCGATATAGGCGGATTGACCGTCGCCGTTGACAATAAGTACGGCTATATAAAAAAGCTCGCCGAGGATTATCTCACCGACGTGCAGCCGCTCTTCACCGTGAGTGCCACGGAGGCGGAGATTGCCGCAGAGCGCCTGGCGTCCGAAATCCGGACCTCGGATGCGTATTTCGAATCTATTGTTGCTTACAGGAATATTGCGGAGATCCTTCCGAAGCATGACGCCTTCGTGTTCCACGGCTCCGTTATAAATTATGAGGGTGCGGCGTATATAATAACCGCGAGGAGCGGAGTCGGAAAGACGACACACACGCGTCTTTGGCTCTCCGAATTTGCGGACAAGTGTCATGTCCTGAACGGAGATAAGCCCGTTATACGCTATGCCGACGGAAAATTTCATGCTTGCGGAACTCCGTGGCGCGGCAAGGAGATGTACGGCGTGCACGAGAGCGCTCCTCTTGCGGGAATAGCATTCATCGACAGGGGTGAGAAAAACGCGGCCTTTGACATAAGCACCTCCGACGCACTTTCGCGCATTTTGCTTCAGATATACAAGCCGAAGGACAGGATCGCGGTGATAAAAACCATGTCATTGATGGACATGCTGCTGAAGAGCGTTCCGTTCGTAAGGCTGGAATGCAACATGGATCCCGAGGCGGCTCACGTGTCAAGAGACGCGCTTGTCCGCGACAGGCACTGAGCGGTGATCGGATTGAAGAAGCAAGGATCGAAATGTGCCTCCGTCGATCCGGATCTGACGCGGCGGCTCCTCGAGGCGCGTGATGCGGCATCATCGGCGAGCGAGGGGACGGGCATCGGAACCCTGTCGGAGAAGCTTTTGCACAGGACCCTGAAGCTTTATGCCGATCCCGATGTCGGGAATCACGAGATCCCGATGCTCGGATGCGTTGCCGATGTTTTCGGTGCCGACGGAATAACCGAGGTGCAGACGCGCGCGTTTGAAAGACTGGTGCCGAAGCTGAGCCGATTTTTACCCTGCTATAAGGTAACGGTGATTCATCCGCTGATCGATTCGGTGACCATCTGTTACGTTGACACAGAGAGCGGAGAGGTGGTCTCAAGCCGAAAAAGCCCGCGCCATGACGGGATAAACCGCGCCGCATGCGAGCTTTATAAAATTTCCCGTTTCATCACGGATCCGAATTTGTGCGTGAAGCTGATCTTTATAAATTTTGAAGATTTCAGGTATAACGACGGCGGAAAATTTCACACGGGTAGGGGGTCGGGCTCGACCGAGCGCATCCCCGTATCGGTCGGATCGGAGTTTGTGCTGCGCCGCCCGTCGGATTATCGCGCCTTTTTGCCGCCGGGGCTCGAGCGGCTTTTTGTTGCGTCGGAGCTCCGCGAGCTCATAGGCCTCGATTCGAGAAGAACGCACAACACGCTCTCGCTCTTATTATCCCTCGGCATAATAGTGCGTGAGGGCAAACGCGGCAATTCTTTTGTGTACAGAATAACGGATGTGTGATCTGCCCGAGGCGGTGCCTCTGTTTCCGAGTCTCGCGCCTTTGCTTTAATAAACAAAATAAACAAACTTAAGGAAGAAATTAAAATGACCGAATCCAAGAAGCCGATTGACATGACATCCGGCTCCATTGTCAGGCACTTGATCCTGTTTTCGCTGCCGCTGCTTCTCGGCAATGCTTTTCAGCTCCTTTACAATACCGTCGACACATGGGTGGTCGGAAATTTCGTAAGCGATGAGGCGTATTCCGCCGTCGGCTCCGTCGGCCCTATAATAAATATGCTTATAGGCTTCTTTTCCGGTCTTGCGAGCGGTGCGGGAGTTGTTATTTCGCAGTATTTCGGCGCGGGTCAGAGGGACAATGTGTCAAGGGCGTCGCATACCTCGGTCGTCATGACCGCCGTGCTGTCCGTGATATTTACGTTGGTCGGAGTTTTGGGAACGCCGCTGTTTTTGCGGCTTATGTCAACGCCGGAGGATGTCTTTCCGGATGCCAAGCGATATCTGACCATATATTTTGCCAGTGTCGCGGGACTTCTTTTTTATAACATCGGCGCAGGAATTTTAAGGGCGATAGGGGACTCGAAAAGGCCGTTTTACTATCTTGTTATCTCCGCATTGATGAACACCGTGCTCGATCTTTTTTTCGTCATTAAGCTCGGCATGGGCGTTGAGGGCGTTGCGTATGCCACGGTCATTTCGCAGGGAGTCTCCGCCGTGCTCGTCTTTGTGACGCTGTTTTTGACAAAAATGCCGGTGCGTATCACTCTCCGCGGACTGAGGCTCAATATGCCGATCTTGGGGAAAATAATTGGGATCGGTATTCCCGCCGCCGTTCAGATGGCGATCACCGGCTTCTCCAATATCTTTGTCCAGAGCTATATAAACTTCTTCGGCAAGACCGCGATGGGTGCATGGACGACATTCCACAAGCTCGATCAGTTTCTGCTTCTGCCGATGCAGACCGTCGCAATAGCGGCAACGACCTTCGTCGGACAAAATATCGGCGCGGGAAAGAACGACCGCGTCGACAGGGGCATCGCCCTCTCGCTCATGCTCGCCCTTGCTTCGTCCGCGATAATAATGGTACCTCTGTTCATTTTCGCTCCGCAGGCCGTTGCGTTTTTCAACGACTCGCCCGAGATCGTGTCGCTCGCCTTGAAGGTGGTCTATTGGGTAACACCGATGTATCTCGTCTGCTGTTATAATCAGGTCTCCGCCGCCGCACTGCGCGGTATGGGCAATGCGAAGATCCCGATGGTAATCATGCTGACCTCCTTCGTCGGAGTAAGACAGCTGTATCTTTATATTATGGCGAATTTTATATCGAACACCTTTATTCCCATTGTTTATTCCATGCCGGTAGGCTGGATTTCCGCATCGCTCATGCTGTTCGTTTATAATGTGATAAATAAAAAACGGAAGGGAAAAAGAAAAAGCATCGTCGAATGAGCGAGACGGTGCAAAATAAAAAGCATCGGCAGACCTGTTTGATAATTCGGGTCTGCCGAAAATATATATGCGAATAAAAAGGGAAGTCCGCGTATCCCGATGGACGACGGATCAAAGGATGCTCGTCATAAGCTCGAGCGAGCTCTTATTCGAGAGATATGCCGGCGGTATGTCGAATACGGATCTGCAGCCGACCGCACCCTCTCTCGCCATCCTCGCGATCGCACGTGCGTATGCAACGATGACTGAGGCTGTGAATTCGGGATTGGAGTCAAGCTTAAGACTGTATTCTATCACGTGACTGTGCTCGCCGTTTTTACCAGTTTTTCCGGTCCTTATGACAAATCCGCCGTGCGGAATGCCGGAGTGCTTCTCGCGAAGCTCGTCCTCGGTTATAAAATTGACCGTGGTGTCATAATCGGCGAAATAGTTGGGCATAGTTTTTATATCGTTCTCGATCCTTGCCTTGTCCGCACCGTCTTTTGCAACGACAAAGCATTCTCTCGTATGCTTTTCTCTTGCTGTAAGCTCGGGGCAAGCACCGCTTCTCACCAGATCGAGCGCCTTCTCAACGGGGACGGTGTATTGCTTTGCGTCAAGGACGCCATCGATCCTTCTTATCGCATCGGAGTGCCCCTGGCTGACGCCCTTGCCCCAAAATGTGTAATCCTTGCCGTTGGGAAGGATAGCCTCGGCATAAAGGCGGTTCAGGGAAAACATACCGGGATCCCAGCCCGCGCTGATAAGTGCGAGATGTCCGCCGCTCTTAGCCGCCGCATTTACAGCCGCAAAGTGCTCGCCGATCCTCGCATGAGTATCAAAGCTGTCAATGACGTTGAAGTGCTCCGCGAGCATAGGAGTTTGACGCGGCAGGTCCGTCGCACTTCCGCCGCAAACTATCATGACGTCTATCTCGTCCTTCATGCTCAGCACATCGTCCGCACTCATGATCTTAACACCCTCGGATGCGATCCTCAGCGTCTTAGGGTCGCGCCTTGTGAAGACCGCGGTAAGCACCATATCGTCGCTCGCGTTTACCCCACATTCGACACCCCTCGCAAGGTTGCCGTATCCGAAAATTCCAACCCGTATGCTCATAATTTTATCCCTCCGTATTTTATAATATAAGATTATAGCACAACAATTTTCGATTTTCAATATTTTCGCCGAAAAATTATAATATCGTATTTATTTTTTCCGTTTTTTATAAAATCGTTCGCCTTTTTATCACACGGGTTTGATTATACTTGACAAACAGTCGGGAAATGGTTATAATAAAGTAAATTATTTAATAATAAGGAGAACATGAAATGCCTGTGCCAAATATAGTAAACGACTCTTTTATGCTTAAGAGCAAAACCGCAAGAAAGCTTTACGGCATGATAAAGGATCTGCCGATAATCGATTACCACTGCCACCTCTCGCCCAAGATGATCGCTGAGGATTACAGGTTTAAGAATGCGTTCGATCTCTTTCTCGGCGGCGATCATTACAAGTGGCGCCAGATGCGCTCGAACGGTATAGATGAAAGATATATCACCGGCGATGCCCCCGATTATGAGAAGTTTGCCGCCTTTGCAAAAACTCTTCCGCTTTTGATCGGGAATCCCATATATCACTGGACTCATCTTGAGCTTAAGAGATATTTTGATATTAACGAGGAGCTGAACGGCGAGAGTTGCGAGCGGATCTGGAACAAGTGCAACGCGCTTCTCGAGAGGCCCGAGTATTCCGCAAAGAATTTGATCAGGCGCTCCAATGTCGAGGTCATATGCACGACGGACGATCCCGCCGACAGCCTCGAGTATCACAGAGAGCTCGGGGACTTTGAGGTTAAGATCCTGCCCACGTTCCGCCCCGATAAGGCTGTGGAAATAGGGAAGGAGACCTTCGTTCCGTATATAAAGGCAATAGGTGCTTCCTCTTATGCCGAGCTTACGGAATGGATACGCGACCGTATCGCGTTCTTCGATTCCCACGGCTGCCGCCTCTCCGACCATGCGCTCGAATACGTTCCGTTTGCAGAGGGCGATCCCGCTGCGGCATTTGAAAAGCGTATGTCGGGCGCGGAGCTCACCGCTCATGAGACCGATTCGTTTAAAACGGCGATGCTCGCCGTTTGCGCGGAGGAGTACGTAAAGCGCGGCTGGGCAATGCAGCTTCATATCGGAGCGCTCAGAAACAATAACAGAAAAATGTACGAGCGCCTCGGCCCCGACACGGGCTTCGATTCCGTTAACGATCTTGAGATTGCCGAAAATCTCGCCCGCTTTATGAACAGGCTCGAGTATTCCGACATTCTCCCCAAGACTATTCTTTACACACTCAATCCGAAGGACAATTATACCCTTGCAACGATGCTCGGCAATTTCCAGAGCGCACCCACACCGGGCAAGATCCAGTTCGGCTCCGGCTGGTGGTTCAACGATCAGCGCGACGGAATGGAGGCGCAGATGAAGGCGCTCGCCAATCTCGGCATGCTCTCGAGATTCGTCGGAATGCTGACGGACAGCCGAAGCTTCGTTTCATATCCCCGCCATGAATATTTCCGCCGTATTTTGTGTAATCTCGTCGGAGGATGGGTCGAGGACGGAGAATATCCCGCAAATTTCGATGCCTTGGAAAAAATACTGAGGGGCATAGCTTACGAAAACGCAAAGAATTATTTTAACTTTTAATTAACCTCAAGTAAAGGAGAGACAAATAATGCTTAAGACTAAGGCCGTGTCATCTCAGGTAAAGGCATTTATCGATGACAAAATAGATTCATTTTCGGAGTGCGGGGAGATTTCCGCCCTCGGCGGAGAGACAGTTTCGTTCCAGATCCTTTACGTAGACGAGGGGGATGACTATCTCCCCGTAAGACCCTTTACCAAGGTGGAGATATCGGGCGAGCTCTCCGAGTGCGCGACATTGCGCGATGTCAGATTCGTGCCTGTTGACCGACCCGTAAACCCCATACAGTTCGACGATCAATATCTACGCACGGTGCCCGGAATATATCCCGATCTCTTAACGCCGATACGCTACGGCGGAAAGGTTTGTCCCTCGCGGGATAAGCTCCGCTCGATCTGGGTCGATGTGGAGATTCCGGCCGATTTCTCCGGCAGCACGGAGCTTTGCGTTAAGCTCTCGGTCGAAAATCCGGACGTAAAGGATGTAAAATCCGAGCACAGCATAAGGATAGACGTAATACCCGCGGCGCTTCCGGAGCAGGAGCTGCTCTACACGCAGTGGTTCTATGCCGACTGCCTCGCCTCTTATTACAATGTCGAGGCATTTTCGGAGAAGCACTGGGAGATCATAGAGAATTTTGTCAAGCTCGCGGTGAAGAGAGGCAGAAACGTGATATATACACCACTTCTGACGCCGTCGTTAAATGTTATCCCCGATTATTACAGAAATCCGACGCAGCTCGTGCGTGTGGAGCGCAACGGCGAAAAATATTCGTTTGATTTTTCGCTCCTTGACAGATGGATCGACATGTGCGACGCTATCGGCGTTAAAATGTATGAGTTCTCTCATTTTTATCAGCAGGACAAGGCGTATCACGCCGCGCATGTGTATGCCGCCGTCGACGGAGAATACCGCCGCCTTTTCGGCTGGGAGACGCTCTCGATCGACCCCGAGTATGTGCGCTTCCTCCGCGAGCTGATCACCGCGCTCATCGCACACTTGAAGGATCGCGGCGATGACAGACGGTGCATATATCATATTTCCGATGAGCCCGATCTTGCAAACCTTGATCAGTATAAAAAGGTAAAATCGGCAATTATCGATCTCATCGGCGAATACCGTATAATAGACGCCGTCTCCGATTTTGAATTTTACGAGACCGGCGCGCTTGACAGTCCCGTTCCCACGCTCACCTCCGCAAAGAGATTTATAGATGCCAAGATCCCGAATCTTTGGGTCTATTATGCTTGCTGTGAGCTTGTTGGTTACACAAACTGCTATGTTGCAATGCCGTCGTGGCGTACCCGCTCGCTCGGATTTCAGCTTTTCAAGCACGAAAACATCGAGGGCTTCCTTCATTGGGGGTACAATTATTACAATAATGCCAAATCCGGCAATGCGATAAATCCGTATGTCGACCTCGGCGGCGAGGATTGGGTTCCCGCAGGTGACACGTTTGTCGTCTACCCTGGTGAGGATGGAAGGCCGCTCGAGTCCGTTCGTATCCTCACGCTCGAGGAAGCGATGCAGGATTATCGTGCGATGAAGCTTGCACAGAAATATTATTCGCATGACGAGGTCGTTGCCGAGATCGAAAAGGTCCTCGGTGAAGAGATCACGTTTGAGCGCTGCGCCCGTTCCGAGCAGGAGATGCTTGCCATTCGCGCCGCCGTTAACTCTATGATCAAAAGAGCGCTCGAAAAATGACCGATCGCTTTTAAAGCATGAAAAGAGATGCAGGAGCATATCGGCATCGCTCGCCAAAGGGCGGTGCCGGTATTTCTTTTGATTTTTGCATGCGAGCGTTAGAGTCCGATGTCGGTGCGGTTCGTATTTTGCGATGAAAAATTCTTGACAAACCGCTCGGAATGGTGTATAATCATTATTAAATTAACCTCATTTGGGGCCGCAATGGTTTCGACAGGGAATTTGAAGCATGATAAGCGCGGCGGGCCGGATAATCCCGTAAAACTGTCCGAATTTAAATAATAAACGACAACAATAGAGTTGCACTTGCAGCCTAAGGCTGTGACGCGGCAATAATGCCGCCCGTACCGCAGGAGAGGACTACGGCTCCTGCCGTGCGTCAAATCAGTAGTGAACTTGCATCGGCGGTTCTCTCTTGAACCGATCAAGCATAAAAGGGATACCTTGAAGGCGAGCCAGCTTGTCGGCGTACCGGATAGGGAATAATAAAAGATAAGCTGTCCGCGAAGAAGGTTGTGCCAAGAGTTTTTTGGACACGGGTTCAATTCCCGTCGGCTCCACCATCAATGGGCGACAAAAAAGATATCGCCCCGAAAAG
>CAZQII010000024.1:0-20956 GCA_964593825.1 uncultured Ruminococcus sp. | reverse complement strand
TGGGGTGCAAAATCCAAGCATTTTAAGATGGCAAAGCAGGCCGTTATGAAGAGCGGTAACTATGCTTTTGCAGGCCGTAAGCAGAGAAAGAGAGATTTCCGTTCTCTCTGGATCACGAGAATTTCGGCACAGGCAAAGGTTTGCGGAATGAATTATTCCACACTTATGCACGGCTTGAAGCTTGCAGGTATCGATCTTAACAGAAAGATGCTTGCCGAGATCGCAGTTTCCGACAAGGAAGCATTTGCGGCGATCTGCGAGAAGGCAAAGGCAGCACTTTGATTTTATATCGGACTGTCGCATTAAAATATGCGACAGTCCTCTTTTTAATTAAATTCAGAAGAGAAAACGGAGCTTTTTACCGATGTATCCTTCAAATGATGTAATAACGAGCAGGAGCAATCCGTTTGTGAAATGGGTCATCTCCCTCGCGGATAAAAAGGGGCGGGCGGCGAGCAGGGCCTTTCTGATAGAGGGCGAAAAGCTCACCTATGAGGCACTGGAATACGGTCTGCCGGTGACGCATATCATCGTATCGCAGAGCAAATTCGAAAAAAATGCGCAGAGGCTCGGTGCGCTGATTTCCGAAAAATATAAGGGGATGTGCGAGCTGAAGATACTCTCCGACGGAGTTTTTGAAAAAATATCTACGGAAAAAGCACCCCAGGGAATAATAAGTATCGTAAAATATCTTGACTTTTTTCGTAAAGTGGATATAATATATAAGGAAGAGTTTTTCATTCGGGACAGGGAAAGGACTCTTTTTCTGTGCTCCGTGCGTGATCCGAACAACCTCGGATCGGTCATAAGATGTGCCGTGGCGTTCGGGATTGAGCATATAGTTTTGAGCGGTGACTGTGCGGATATATATAATCCGAAGACCGTCAGATGCGCGATGGGCTCGCTCTTTAAGATAAAGATAACGGTCGTCTCCGACACGGCGGGCTTTATCGGGGCGGCGCTCTACTCGGGCAGGCGAGTCCTCGCGGCAGAGCTTGCCGAAAACGCGGTTCCGCTCGAGCGGATCGGACTGCGCGCCGATGACATAATCATCATCGGAAACGAGGGGCACGGGATTCCTAAGGAAATATCATCACTTTGTACAAGCAGTGTGTATATCCCCATCTCGGAGGGAACGGAGTCGCTGAACGCCTCGTGCGCCGCGGCGGTATTCATGTGGGAGCAGGGGAAGGCGACATTTTAATTAAACAGAGGATATCTCGGACGATGGATAAAATCATATACGATATTTGGCTTTCATGCACTCTTACACCCGGCTCGGAATCTTATTTGAAGCTCCGTGAGCGCTTCGGCGATCCCGAGGGAATATTTTCCGCAGACATCGGCGAGATCGCCGCAGCTCTGGACAGCGGCTCCTCGGAGTATGAGCGCATTGCGGAAAAGAATCTTGACGCGGCAGAGGAGATATATGCCTTTTGCAAGAAGCACGGCGTCGGGCTCGCAGCTTACGGGGATGAAATGTTTCCCGATCAGCTTCGCAAAATACCGTCGCCGCCGGTGCTTTTATATTACCGCGGCGAGCTTCCCGATTTTTCTTCGAGCTTTTGCGTCAGCGTGGTAGGCACGCGCTCGCTCTCGCGGTACGGAAGAAAGAATGCCTTCAACATATCGTATGACCTTGCATCCGCGGGTGCGACGGTAGTTTCCGGTATGGCACTCGGGATCGACGGCGTTGCCGCGGCTGGTGCTTTATCTGCCGGAGGGATCACGGTTGCCGTGCTCGGCAGCGGCATAGATGTTTGCTATCCCATGCAGCATAAAATGCTCGCGCGCGAGATCGTAAAGAGCGGATGCGTCTTAACCGAATTCGCACCGGGAACAAAGCCGGAGCGATACAATTTTCCGAGAAGAAACAGGATCATCAGCGGACTCTCCGCGGCGACCCTTGTCGTTGAGGGGCGTGAGAACAGCGGCGCGTTGATAACCGCCAGACATGCAAGGGAGCAGGGCAGAGCCGTTTACGCCTTGCCAGGAAATGTCGAAAACAAAAACAGCGAGGTCTCAAATCTCCTGCTTAAAAACGGAGCGAGAGCTTGCACCTGTGCGGATGATATAGTAAGAGATTTCGAGTCCGAATATCCCGGGATCATCGATCCGTTCGCACTCACGCGTCAAAAGCGTCCGAGCATGGATGAAATGCTTAAAAAATATTGCGTCAGCGCCACGTCCGCCGAGGATGATATATTCGTCTCGCGCCCGAAGAGAGCCGCGGTGCGGCGCGATGAGCCGAAGGAGTCCGAGGATCGGCGCTTCATGCCTTTGAAGGTAGCTACCGGAGCGGCCGCGGATATCTCGGCGCCCTCGACCGACGG
This sequence comes from uncultured Ruminococcus sp., assembly GCA_964593825.1. Taxonomy (GTDB): domain Bacteria; phylum Bacillota; class Clostridia; order Oscillospirales; family CAG-272; genus UBA1740. Next base: position 18,623 of record CAZQII010000024.1, on the reverse strand, counting down.
CTTCGATGCGCGCACGCTCGGCCTTTATAAAAGAATACCGAGCAACGAATCATGCTCCATCGAGTCGCTCGTGGACGGTGAATACTCGTTGCGCGACGTTATGAAGTGTCTTTTAAAGCTTGAAATGGGCAAATTTATAAAAATGCTGCCCGGCGAGCGAGTTGAACGTAATCTTTAAAAGAAAGGGGCGGTTTACGACCGCTTTGAAAATGTCAAATTTAGTAATAGTTGAGTCGCCTGCAAAGGCAAATACAATAAAGTCTTATCTCGGTTCGAATTACAAGGTCATAGCCTCAAAGGGACATATCAGAGATCTGCCCAAGAGCAGCCTCGGTATCGATGTCGAAAACGGATTCGAGCCGCATTATATAAATATTCGCGGCAAGGGCGATATCATAAAAGAGCTTAAAAAGGAAGCAAAGGACGCGACAAAGATATTCCTTGCCACGGACCCCGACCGCGAGGGAGAGGCCATTTCATGGCATATCGCGAATCAGCTCGGCATCTCCAAGGATAAGGAATGCAGAGTCACATTCAACGAAATAACGAAAAGCGCCGTCAAGGAGGCGATAAAAAATCCTCGCAAGATCAACGAGGATCTCGTCAATTCTCAGCAGGCGCGCAGAATATTGGACCGTCTCGTCGGCTTCAGCCTCAGCGAGGTGCTTTGGAAGAGCGTCAAAAGCGGGCTCTCCGGCGGAAGAGTTCAGTCCGTCGCCGCAAGGATAATAACCGAGCGGGAGAAGGAGATCAGGAGCTTTGTTCCGCAGGAATATTGGACCGTCGATGTCGATCTCTCGGCCGACGACGGGGAAAATATTTGCGCAAAGTTTTACGGCACCTCCGCGGGCAAGCAGAAGATATCCTCAAAGGATGAGGCGGATGCGATCGTGGCGGCTGTCGGAGCGGGAAAATTTAAGGTCGAAAGCGTAAAGCATGCGCAGAAGTTCAAGATGCCCGCACCTCCGTTTACCACCTCAACTCTGCAGCAGGAGGCATCCAAGCGCCTCGGGTATCAGACTCAGCGCATAATGAAGGTCGCACAGGAGCTGTACGACGGTCTTAATCTCGGCGCGGAGTTCGGCGGCGTTCAGGGCTTGATCACCTACATGCGTACCGATTCCATAAGGATTTCGGATGAGGCACAGCGCAGCGCCGAGGAATATATACGTAAGACATTTGGCGACGAGCTCGTTCCGAGGACCAAGAGAGCATATAAGAGCAACGCCTCCGCTCAGGATGCGCACGAGGCGATACGTCCGTCGAACGTTTCTATAGAGCCGAAAAAGATAAGAAAGCTCCTCTCGACGGATCAGTACAGAATATACAAGCTGATCTGGGAGCGATTCGTCGCGAGCCAGATGGAGCATGCCGTCCTTGACACGGTGTCTGTTGATATAGAAAATTCGGGATATTTGTTTAAGACCGGCGGCTATATCGTAAAATCAAAGGGCTTTATGGTCTTATACGATCATTCCGATGAGGAGCCCGCGGACGGCGAGATCGACGATGTGAGCCTTGCCAGACTGCCGCAGATAAAGGTGGGTGAGTCGTTTGACAGATACGAGATCCGCAGCGAACAGCATTATACCGAGCCGCCCGCACATTATACGGAGGCATCGCTCATCAAATTTCTCGAAGAAAACGGAATAGGACGTCCGTCGACATACGCGCCCATTATTTCCATTATAATCAATCGCGAATATGTAAGGCGCGAAAACAAGAGTCTTGTCGCAACGCAGCTCGGAGAGATCACGACAGATTTCATGAGCAAATATTTCCCCGAGATCGTCGATTACGAGTTCACCGCCAATATGGAGTCAAAGCTCGATTCCATAGAAAACAAGGAAACTACGGTATATGACGTCATCTCCGATTTTTACAAGCGCTTTGAAGAGGAGCTGAAGATAGCGGCAAGCGATGCACAGAACAAGGAGAAGAGCGCTCCTCCGCTTGAGGAGAGCAATGTAGTGTGCGATAAATGCGGGCGCCTCATGGTCTATAAGACCGGAAGATACGGTCGCTTCCTGGCTTGCCCGTCCTATCCGTCCTGTAAGAATACAAAAACGCTCGATAAGGACGGCAATGTCGCCGAGCATGAGAAGCCGAGTCCGGAGCCGACGGGCGAAAAGTGCGAGCTCTGCGGTGCAGATATGTATTTGCGCACAGGCAGATACGGCACGTTTTACGCCTGCTCGAACTATCCGAATTGCACATTCACAAAGCAAAAAACGACAAAGCTCGATGTCCGATGCCCGAAGTGCTCGTCCGCGGTCATAGCGCGCCACGGCAAGGGAAAGATGCTGTTCTACAGCTGCGAAAAATATCCCGAGTGCGATTTTTCCACCTGGGATATGCCGCTTGCCGAGAAGTGCCCGAAATGCGGCGAGATGCTCTATTACCGCAAAAGCAGGAAAAACGTTATCTGCAAAAAGAGCGGATGCGATTATAAGCGCGACGAAGAAATGACGGTCATAGAGTGATGGGATCAAAGGAGATAAAAATAATCGGTGCCGGGCTCGCCGGGTGTGAGGCGGCTTGGCAGGCGGCGCGCCTCGGCGTGTGCGTCCGCCTTTATGAAATGAAGCCGACAAAGAAAACGCCGGCGCATCACTCGGACGGCTTTGCGGAGCTTGTTTGCTCGAATTCTCTGCGCTCCAACGATCAGACGAATGCCGTCGGCCTTTTAAAGGAAGAAATGCGCAGAATGGGCTCGCTCATTATCGAGTCCGCGTATGCGAACCGAGTTCCCGCAGGCTCGGCACTTGCAGTGAACAGAGACGATTTCAGTAACTATATAACGGAAAAGGTCAGATCGCATCCGTTGATCACCGTCTGCGAGCAAGAGGTGTCGGACATAGATTTCGACGAGATAACCGTTATAGCGACAGGGCCGCTCACATCTGAGCCGCTCTCAAAAAAAATAGCGCAGATAACGGAAACGTCGGGCTTGCATTTCTTTGATGCCGCGGCGCCCATTGTCAATTTTTCGACCGTCGATCTCGAGCATGCGTTCTTCGCATCGCGCTGGGGCAAGGGAGATCCCGAGGATTATCTTAACTGCCCCATGACAAAGGACGAGTACGATGAATTTTACAATGCCTTGATAAGTGCGCAAACCGCACCTCTTAAGGAATTTGACAGGGAGCTGCAGAGCGATCTTACGGTCTTCGAGGGCTGTATGCCGATTGAGGTCATGGCATCGAGGGGATATGACACCCTGCGCTTCGGACCCATGAAGCCTGTCGGACTTCCGTGTCCGCAAACGGGGTGCGATGCATATGCGACCGTGCAGCTCAGACGCGAAAACGAGGAAGGAACGATGTACAACATCGTCGGCTTTCAGACACATTTGACATTTCCGGAGCAAAGGCGCGTTCTCGGTCTCATTCCCGCCTTGAAAAACGCAGAGTTCTTCAGATACGGCGTAATGCACAGAAATACATATCTGAATTCTCCGCGTCTGCTCACCGAGATCTATTCGATGAGGGAGCATGAGAGGACGTTTTTCGCGGGTCAGATGACGGGCGTCGAGGGATATGTCGAGTCCGCATCGTCCGGATTTGTTGCCGGAATAAATGCCGCAAGGCTCGCCCTCGGCGAGGATCCCGTCGTATTTCCGCAGGAAACGGAGATCGGCGCTCTGGCGCATTATATAAGCCGCGGAGGGGTCTCCTCGTCCTTCCAGCCGATGAATGCCAATTTCGGAATCATCGCGCCGTTTGATAAAAAAGTTAAAGGAGGAAAAAAGAACAGAAACGCGGCATATGCCGAGCGCTCGCTTGAGCTGATAGATTCGCGTTTCGGATATCTTAAGACCTTATGAAAATATTGATAGATGCGATGAGCGGTGATAACGCTCCGCTTGAAATACTTAAGGGTGTGTCGCTTGCAAAGGCGGAATTCCCCGAGCACACGCTGGTGATTGTCGGCGACGAAAATATCGTTTCCGATGTTGCCGTAAAAAACGATATAGATATCGAAGGGATCGAGATAATTAATTCCCACAGCGTTGTAACCATGGAGGACAGTCCGCTTTCGGTAATAAGAGAAAAACGCGATTCCTCAATGGGCATCGGCTTCAAAACATTGGCCAAGGGTGAGGTCGACGCCTTTGTGAGCGCGGGAAATACCGGCGCGCTTCTTACGGGTGCAACCATCATCGTTAAGAGGATACCGGGAATAAACCGTGCGGCGATCGCATCGATCCTGCCGCTTACGAATCCCGTTCTGCTGATGGATTCCGGTGCGAATCTTACAGTCACGTCGGACAATATATGCCAATTTGCCTTCATGGGCGCAAAATATATGGAGAAGATATATTCTCTTGACAGACCGCGTATAGGACAGCTGAACAACGGAACGGAGTACAATAAGGGAAATGCGCTTCAAACGGAGTCGTATCAGCTCCTTTCGGATTCCGGGCTGAACTTTGTCGGAAACGTCGAGGCGAAGGAGGTGCCCTTCGGAGTTTGCGATGTTTTGGTGACCGACGGCTTCACCGGCAACATTCTTTTGAAGAGCATCGAGGGAATGGGAAAATTCCTTATGGGAACGCTTAAGGATGTTTTAACGACGAATGTCGTAACAAAGCTGTCGACCCTGACAATGCATGAGAAGATCAAGGATATGAAGCAAAGGTTTGATGCCTCGGAGCACGGAGGCGCACCCTTGCTCGGAATTTCAAAGCCCGTCATCAAGGCGCACGGCTCCTCGGATGCGAAGGCTATAAAAAATGCCGTGAGACAGGCGATATTCTTCGTTGAGACGGGCATAAATACCGACATCACGATCTTCGCCGGTGATTATGACGATAAAAAGCTTCTTGCCGATGCCGAAAGAGCATTCGGTAAATTGGATATTTAATTTATTGAGAGGAGGATATTAAGTGGCGATCGGAAAGGAAATAACAGAGCTTGAGGCCGTTATAGGCTACAGGTTCAAGGACATAATGCATCTTGAAAACGCGCTCACGCATTCCTCCTATGCAAACGAGCAAAAAAACAGAGGGATCAATTTTCCCTCGAACGAGAGACTCGAGTTCCTCGGCGATGCCGTGCTTCAATTGGTCATCTCGGAATATCTTTATAACAATTTTCAAAGATACGGCGAGGGGGAGCTTACAAAGATGCGGCAGAGCCTTGTTTGTGAGCAAAACCTATCAAAAATCGCGGCAGAGATAGGACTTGGCGACTATATCAACCTCGGAAGAGGTGAAGAGATCACGGATTGCAGGCGCCGACCGAAGGTGCTCGCCGATGCCCTTGAGGCCTTGATTGCGGCGGTGTACATCGATTCTGCGCCGAACGATACGTATAAGAGCTTCGTTCTCGCTCTCATGAAGGACGGAATAGAAACGGTTTCCGATACGAAGAAGGGGGACTATAAAACCATCCTGCAGCAGCTCATCGAGGCGGACGGAGCAGCGGTCCTCGAATATAAGGTATTGAAGGAAGAGGGGCCGGAGCATGACCGCACCTTCACAGTTGCGGCCTATGTAAATAATAACGAGGTCGGCCTCGGCTGTGCAAAAAGCAAAAAAAATGCGGAAATGCTCGCGGCGAAGGCGGCACTCGGACTGTTCGGGGTTACGGTATGAGCGAAAAGATTAAAAAGCATGCGAACATTCCGATCTTCATTCCGCACCTCGGCTGTCCCAACACATGCGTTTTTTGCAATCAGAGGACGATCTCGGGTGTGGAGAAATTCGATGTCGCGTCCGTTAAGGAGCAGATCGATGCCGCTCTCGAAACCCTTGGAGATGACCGAGAATGTGAGATCGCGTTCTTCGGCGGCTCCTTTACGGGTATAGATACCGATCTTATGATATCTCTGCTGGAGATCGCGCACGGTTATATTGAGGAAGGCAGAGTTGCGTCTGTAAGGTGCTCGACGCGCCCGGATTACATCGATGAAAATATATTGAGTATTTTAAAGCGCTACGGCGTTAAAACGGTCGAGCTCGGATTGCAAAGCGTCTCGGAGGATGTTCTGATTCGCACAAAGCGCGGACATACGCGAGAGGATGAGAGACGCGCCGCGGAGCTTATAGTAAAGAACGGCTTTGATTTTGTCGGGCAAATGATGATAGGCTTGCCGGGATCTGATATAGAAAACGAGCTTGAGACCGCTGATTTTATCATCTCGTCGGGAGCAAAATGCGCAAGAATATATCCCACGGTCGTTTTCCGCGGAACGGAGCTTTGCGAGATGGCGAAGCGCGGTGAATACGTTCCGATAACAAACGAGGAGGCCGCAGAGCGCGCGGCACTTGTATATGAGAGATTTTTCAATGCGGGGGTAAAAGTAATACGCATCGGCCTTCAGGCAACGGAGGCGCTCTGCGACGAGGGCAAATTCTACGCGGGTGCCTCGCACAGTGCCATGGGCGAGCTTGTCCTCGGCGAATTTTATTACAGAAGGATCAAAGATGCGCTTGCGGATAAAATCATTCCGCCGCATTCATCGCCTGTCGTATTCGTTCCGCGCGGCTCGGTCTCACGGGCGGTCGGACAGAAAAAGAAAAATAAACTTCGGCTTATTGAAGAGTTTTCCTTCGCTGATGTGCATTTTAAAGAGAATGCGAATTTGGCAGAGGGCGAGGTCGCGGTAAGCTTCATCGGAGAAAGGGATAATAAATGTACTTAAAATCACTTGAGCTTCACGGATTCAAATCGTTTCCGAACAGAACCGTTTTGACCTTTGAGCGCGGTGCGACGGTCATAGTCGGACCGAACGGAAGCGGAAAATCGAATATTTCCGATGCCATGCGCTGGGTTCTCGGTGAGCTTTCAAGCCGTAATATCCGCGGAACGAAAATGGAGGATGTTATTTTCGGCGGAACGGACGAGCGCCGTCCGATGGGCTTTGCGGAGGTTTCCGTCACGTTTGACAACTCCGACCCGGAAAACAGACTCGATTCTGAGTTCGACGAGGTCACCGTTACAAGACGCTATTTCAGAACCGGCGACAGCGAATATCTTATAAACAGACAGCCGAAAAGATTGCGTGATATTTATGAGCTCTTCATGAATACCGGTGTCGGCCGTGAGGGATATTCCATCATAGGTCAGGGAAAGATCGCCGAAATAATATCAAAAAAGAGTGACGAGCGCAGAAATATATTCGAGGAGGCGGCAGGTATATCGAAATACCGCCACAGAAAAGAGGAGTCCGAGCGCAAGCTCAAGCAAACGCAGGACAACCTCGACCGTGTGAAGGATATTCTTTCGGAGCTCGAGGGACGCGTCGGCCCGCTCGAAAAGGAGGCGGAGAAGGCGCGCAAGGGTCTCGCAATATATGAGGAGAAAAAGCGTGCGGATGTTTCGCTCTGGCTCTTTGATACGAAGAAGATCAGAGATGATATAGAGCAGGCGGAAAATGCGTGGAAGCTCTCCGTCCACGAGCTCGAGATAATAGATCAGATGATATCCGACCTCGAGGCGCAAAACGAAAATATTTTTAACAAGACTCAGTCCAACAAGCGCCTCTCGGAGCAGCTGCTTGAGGAGATCCGTCAAACGACTGCGCGGATGCACCAGATCGACAACGATCTGAGAGTTGCGGAGACGGAGTTTGCGCATTCCGCGGAAAAGATAGCGGAATGCCGTACGCGTATCGAGGAGATAAAATCCTCAAGGCAGAATATCGAGAACGGCAAAAAGGAATACGAGGACAGGCGCACTGCTTTTGAAAAAGCACTTGTCGAGGTTCAGGATCAAAGGCTCGAATATTTGAGCGAGAGCCAAAGCCTTGTTAAAAAGATAGAGGATGTAAAGCGCGAGCTTGAAGAGGCTCTCGATGAATTGACGGTTGAGGAGAATGCCGCACAGGATCTCAACGTCAGAGTCAACATTTTGAAATCCTCTGCCGCCAGCGACGGAACAAAATCACAGGATATCGAAAAAGAAATAGAAAAATACAGGGCAGAAGAGCGTGTTTTGAAGGAAGAGGCGGAAAAATGCGAAAAGAACGCCGCAGGCTTCAAGGCTCAGATCTCCGAAAAGGAGGCGATCATCGGCGAGGCCGACAGCCTTCTTGCATCGCTCGCCGAGAAAAGAAACGGAACGTCCGAGCAGTTGAATAAATTCAGGCTCGAGCACGACACGCTCTCTCATCGTGCCGATGCGCTCCAGCGCATGAACGACCTCTTTGAGGGATATGCCGAGAGCGTTAAATTCGTAATGAAGGAATACGGTGCGGGGCGCATAAGCGGAGCGGGCAAAATACACGGACCGCTGTCCTCTCTCATAAAGGTGGATAAGTCGTATATAACCGCAATAGAGACCGCGCTCGGTGCGAGCCTGCAGAATATCGTCGTCGAAAACGAGGAGACGGCGAAGGCGGCGATCGGCGCTCTGAAAAGGGCAAATGCGGGAAGAGCCACCTTCTATCCGATCAGCGCGATCAAGTCCGCCGTCGAAACGGATGAGATCCGCGAGGCGAAGAGGATGCAGGGCTTTGTCGGCCGTGCGGACACCCTCGTCGAATCGGATGCGGCGTATCGCGGAATAATAGAATGGCTGCTTTTAAAGACGGTAGTGTTCGACAATATCGATAACGCGTCTTTCGCCGCAAAAAAGCTGCGCTACCGTGTCAGGATTGTCACCCTCGACGGTCAGGTCATCAATGCCGGCGGTGCTTTTACGGGCGGTAGCGCAAAGCGCGACAGCGGAATACTCTCCCGTCTTACCGAAATTTCCTCGCTCAAGGATCGTGCCTCGGTCCTTGAGGGTAAGATAAAGGAGACCGTCAGGGAAATTTCCGAATTGGACGCTCAGATCAGGGAGGCGGACGAGAAATTGAAGAGTGCGGAGCAGGATAAGGAATTGCTCCTTACGCTCTCACGCTCTCAGTTTGCGGCTCTTGATAACGCAAATGCAAAATATGACGCAAACAAAAACATACTCGATAAGCTTACCTTCGACCGCGACAGCCTTATAAATCAGCAGTCCTTGGCAAACGAGGAGCTGACCAGGATCGGTGCGGAATACAATGCGGCGCTCGAGCGTATCGCGGCACTCAAGGATTTGCGTGCACGCAAGTCGTCCGAGATGGGTGTGCTCGATGAGAAGAACGATGAGGTCCTCGGAAAGGCGAACGAGCTTTACATAAAGGCAACGGAGATCCGCAAGGACATTGAAAACGTTGTGCTTATGATCTCGAATATCGATGCGCGCATCGCCGATCTTAATGCGGAGCAAGCGGCACAGAACGAAAAGATCGCGGAGCTCGGCAACAAGAGCAACGGCATCGACAGCATGAAAAACGAGAACAAAAATCTTTTGGAGGAGCTTGAGACCGCTCTTGACGAGCTCAATAAGCGCAGGAGTGAGGTCGAAAGCGGAAATGATGAATTCGAGCGCGAGCTGACACTCATCAGACAAAAGACAAAGGAAAACACCGCAAGCAGGCAGGTCGCATACGAAGCGACCGTTAAAAACGAGAACAAGCTTTACGGTCTGCGCGAAAGGCAGGATAAGCTCGGCTCACAGCTGTGGGACGATTACGAAATCACATATGAGGACGCTGTGGCGCTCGAATATCCGCCCGTAACTGAGGAAAACAGAGATGAGGTCGCGGCGCTTCAATCCTCCTGCAGAGCAAAACTTCGCGCGATAGGAAATTACAATCCCGCCGCGATCGACGAATATGCGGAGGTAAAGACGCGTTACGATGCGCTTAACACTCAGTTCGTGGATCTCACCAGCTCTTATGACGAGCTGCTTGGAATAATTTCACGTCTCGAGGAGGAGATGCGCACAAGCTTTGTCGATGCATTTGAGGCGATCAACAAGAATTTTGCGATCACCTTCAGAGAGCTTTTCGGCGGCGGAAGCGCGGAGCTCCTGCTGACGGATCCGGAGGATGTTTTGACCTCGGGAATTGAAATAAAGGCGGCGCCTCCCGGCAAAATAATTAAGAATCTGGCGCTTCTTTCGGGAGGAGAGCAGTCGTTCGTTGCCATTGCATTGCTTTTTGCAATACTTAAGGTAAATCCGACGCCGTTCTGTATCCTCGACGAGATTGAGGCGGCGCTCGATGAGGTCAACGTGTTCAGATTTGCCGAATATATAAGAAAGTTCGACGACGGAACTCAGTTTATTCTCATCACTCACCGTCGCGGAACCATGGAGGTCGGCGACAGGCTCTACGGTGTAACGATGCCGCAACGCGGTATCTCTCAGGCAATAGAGCTCAATGTAAACGAAATCGAAGGAAAGCAGAAGGAGCTGTTAGATGGGGTTCTTTGATAAACTGAAGCAGGGGCTTTTTAAGACAAAAAGCGCCATAGTCGGAAAGATCGATTCCGTATTCAAGCATTTTACAAAGGTCGACGAGGAGCTCTTCGACGAGCTGGAGGAGCTTCTGATCTCCTCCGACGTCGGTGTAACGACCACTGAGGACGTTCTTGACGAGCTCAGAGAAACGGTAAAGGAAAACAAAATAAAGGAGCCCGAGGAGGTCAAGGACGAGCTGCTCGCAATTCTGAGACGCCTCATAGGCGAGCACGAGCCGCTGAAGCTCGACACAAAGCCGTCCGTTATTCTTGTAATAGGAGTAAACGGTGTCGGAAAAACCACTTCGATAGGAAAAATGTCGGCAGAATTAAAATCTCAGGGCAAAAAGGTCGTTGTTGCCGCGGCGGATACATTCCGCGCCGCAGCCGCCGAGCAGCTTGAGATCTGGTGCGACAGAGCTGGAGTCGATATAATAAGACAGGGCGCGGGGGCGGACCCGGCATCCGTTGTCTTTGATGCGATAGGAGCTGTCAAAAGCAGAAAGGCCGATGTTCTTATCATAGATACCGCGGGAAGGCTTCATAATAAAAAGAACCTGATGGACGAGCTCGCGAAGATCGACAGAGTAATAAGCAGGGAGCTTCCCGATGCATCGAAGGAAACACTTCTCGTTCTTGATGCCACGACCGGTCAAAATGCCGTAATGCAGGCAAAGGAATTCAAGGAGGCATCGAAGATCACGGGACTTATTCTTACAAAGCTCGACGGAACCGCAAAGGGCGGAATAGTCCTTTCGATAAAGAAGGAACTCGGCATTCCGGTGAAATTTATCGGCGTCGGTGAGCAGATCGACGACATGAAATCGTTTGACGCCGTAGATTTTGCAAGAGCCCTGTTCGAAAAGGAAGATTAAATATGTTAAACAGTAAACAAAGAGCTTATTTGCGCGGCCTCGCCATGAAGATATCTCCCATTTTTCAGATCGGAAAGTCCGGCATCGGCGATGAGACCGTAAATCAGATTTCAAACGCGCTCGAGGCACGCGAGCTCATCAAGATCACCGTTCTTGAAAACAGCGGATATACCTCGGCCGAGGCGGCAGAGGTGATCGCAAAGTTCCTCTCGTGCGACGTCGTGACGACCATAGGCGCGAAGATAGTTTTATATCGCGAATCTCAAAAGAAAAAAAGGATCGAGCTCCCATGAAAACGAGGCTTGGGATCTACGGCGGAACATTCAGCCCGCCGCACCTCGGGCACGTCAAGGCGGCACGGGAGTTTATAAAAGCGGCCGAGCTCGACAGGCTTTTGATAATGCCGACGTTTCTGCCGCCGCACAAGGACGGCGAAAATATTGTAGACGCCGAGTCCAGGCTCGAGATGTGTCGCTTGGCCTTTTCGGAGCTGCCGCTGACGGAGGTCTCCGATTTCGAGATCGGAAAGAAGGGAAAGAGCTATACTTATATAACTCTCTCCGAGCTTTCCTCTCCCGAGCATGAGCTTTATTTCTTGCTCGGAACGGACATGTTCCTTACGCTTGACAGATGGCGTGAGCCTCAAACAATATTTGATCTTGCGACCGTTGTGCTGATAAGGCGCGAGAGCGAGTCGGCCCTCGATCCCGAGATCGAAAAAAAAGCCGACGAATATAAAAGAAGGTTCGGCGCGAGGCTGTTGTTCGTAAGGACCGATGCGCTTGTTATATCCTCGACCGAGATAAGGGAGAGAATAGCGTCGGGCAAGAGCACGGACGGACTTTTGGCTCCGTCCGTTCGAGAATATGCCGACAGCGGCCTTTTATACAGAGCACCGTTTTCGGACGGCGAGCTCGACCGACTGCGGGAGTGTGTGAGATCGCGACTCGGTGAGCAGAGGTATATTCATACCCTCGGAGTGGAGAAGACCGCGGTAGAGATCGCGGAGTGCTGTCTCCCCGCGGCAAGATCGGCGGTAGCCGCCGCCGCGCTTTTGCACGATATCGCAAAGGAGCTCACTGATGACGAGCTTGCGGAGATCCTGAAGGACGATCCGCGCATGACAAATGAGGATCTAGCCTCTCGCAGTCTTCATCACGCCTTTGCCGCACCGTATATCGTGAAGCGCGATTTCCCGAGCTTTGCAACCGAGGAGATACTTTCCGCGGTCTTCAATCACACCGCGGGCCGCGACGGAATGTCCGTTTTTGACGAAATCATATTTGTCGCGGATTATGTTGAGCCGAACAGAAAATACAGCGAATGCAAAGATGCGGGGGGAATGCTTTTTTCCGAGCTTGATCGCGACTCGAGAGCGAAGAGCCTGCTCGCACTGCATAAATGCGCCCTGGCGGAGATAGGATCGACGGAGCGCTCGCTTAGCAAAAAGGGGCTGAGCCTTAATTCACGCACCGAAGGAACAAAAAAGTTTATTGAACACGAAATAACAAAAATCCAACAAAAAACAAAGGCAGAATATATGAATTCAATCAAAATTGATATTAATGATTCACAGGTGCTGGCACGGGAAACGGTCAAGCTCTTAATCGAGAAGCAGGCACTTGATATAAAGCTCTACGACATGCGCGAGCATGAGGCTATCACCGATTTTTATATTATCGCAACCGGAAGATCTGCAAATCACACGGCCTCCTTGTCCGATGAGATATATGACAGGATCTCGGAGCACGGCCGCACCGCTCTTCATACCGAGGGGCGCGGATCGGATTCCTCGTGGCTGCTCGTCGATTACGGCGATGTTATTGTCAACATTTTCGATAAGCTGTCGCGTGAGTTTTACGATCTCGACAGACTGATGCCCGCCGATTCCGCCGTTGACATTGCGGATCTTGTTGCAGAGGTCGACAGTAAATTTGATATTAAAAAATAAAATATAAAGCAAAGAAGGACATTGAAATGGTTTACGATTACAAACGAATCGAAGCAAAATGGCAAAAAATCTGGGATGAAAAGAGGGCTTTCGAGGCAAAGCAGGATTTCACACTTCCCAAATACTATTCCTTGGTCGAGTTCCCTTATCCGTCCGGGCAGGGGCTTCACGTCGGTCATCCGAGACCGTACACTGCGCTTGATATTGTTTCAAGAAAAAAGAGAATGCAGGGATATAATGTCCTTTTCCCGATGGGCTGGGACGCATTCGGCCTTCCGACCGAGAACTTCGCGATCAAGAACAAGATCCACCCCAAGGTCGTAACGGAGAGAAACGTCGCACGCTTCAAGTCACAGCTTAAGGCTCTCGGCCTTTCCTTCGACTGGTCGCGTGAGATTAACACAACGGATCCCGATTACTATAAGTGGACGCAGTGGATATTCCTTCAGCTCTTCAAGGAGGGACTTGCTTACAAGAAAGAAATGGCGGTCAATTTCTGCACCTCCTGCAAGGTCGTTCTTGCAAATGAGGAGGTTGTCGGCGGTGTTTGCGAGCGCTGCGGCTCCGCGGTCATAAGAAAGGTAAAGAGCCAGTGGATGCTGAAGATCACGGAATATGCGGATAAGCTTATTTCCGGTCTTGACGGACTCGACTTCATCGACCGAGTAAAGACTCAGCAGATCAACTGGATAGGAAAGTCGAAGGGCGCCGAGATTGATTTCTCGACCACCGAGGGAGACAAATTAAGAGTTTACACAACGAGATGCGACACGCTCTTCGGCGCGACCTACATGGTCATCGCACCCGAGCACGCATATTTGAAGAAGTGGAAGGACAGCATTGTCAATTATACCGAGATAGAGGAATACAGAGCACAGGCGGCAAGAAAGTCCGATTTTGAAAGAACGGAGCTCGTAAAGGATAAGACGGGCGTCGAGATCAAGGGTGTACGTGCGATAAATCCCGTCACCGGACGCGAGATTCCGATCTTCGTCTCCGACTATGTCCTCGCCGGATACGGCACCGGTGCGATAATGGCCGTTCCCGCGCACGATGAGCGTGACTGGGACTTTGCAAAGAAATTCAATCTTCCGATAATCGAGGTCGTTGCGGGCGGCGATGTGCAGAACGCGGCATTCACGAATGTCGAGACCGGCAAGCTCGTAAACTCCGGCTTCCTCAACGGGCTCGAGGTGGCCGACGCAAAGGAAGCAATGATCAAGTACCTCGAGGAAAATAAGCTCGGCGAGGCAAAGGTCAACTTCAAGCTCCGCGACTGGGTATTCTCGCGCCAGAGATATTGGGGCGAGCCCATACCGCTTATCGAATGCCCGAAGTGCGGCTGGGTTCCCGTTCCCGAGGATGAGCTCCCGCTCGAGCTCCCCGAGGTCGAGTCGTACGAGCCGACCGCAACCGGCGAATCGCCCCTCTCGCTCATCACTGACTGGGTGAATTGCAAGTGCCCGAGATGCTCCGGCCCCGCAAAGCGCGAGACCGATACAATGCCGCAGTGGGCAGGCTCCTCGTGGTATTTCCTCAGATATTGCGATCCGCATAACAAGAACGAGCTTGCATCGAAGGAGGCAATCAAGTACTGGATGCCCGTCGATTGGTATAACGGCGGCATGGAGCATACCACGCTTCACCTTCTTTACTCCCGCTTCTGGTCAAACTTCCTTTATGATATAGGCGCGGTCTCCTGCGCGGAGCCGTATGCAAAGCGTACGAGCCACGGTATGATCCTCGGCGAGAACGGCGAGAAGATGTCGAAGTCGCGCGGAAATGTTGTAAACCCCGATGATATCGTAAACGATTACGGAGCGGACACGATGCGTCTTTATGAGATGTTCATCGGCGATTTCGAGCAGTCCGCACCCTGGAACCCGCAATCCATCAAGGGCTGTAAAAGATTCCTTGAGAGATTCCTGAACCTTCTCGACATCGCCGAGGGTGAGGGAAGCACCCCCGAGCTCGAAAAGCATATCCATAAGCTCATAAAGAAGGTCACCTTCGATATCGACACCATGAAGTTCAATACCGCCATTGCCGCTATGATGGCGACGGTCAACACGGTCTACGATATCGGTAAGATCACAAAGAGCGAGCTCCGCACGCTTGCAACTGTCCTTTCTCCCTTTGCGCCGCACGTGGCGGAGGAGATCTGGGAGACGCTCGGCGGAGAAGGCCTTGTCTCTCTTGCAAAATGGCCAGAGTACGATGAGGCAAAAACGGTGGACGACACCGTCGAGATGCCCGTCCAGGTATGCGGCAAGGTTAGAGCGGTGCTCATGATCCCCACATCCGCATCCAAGGAAGAGATACTCTCAATTGTTTACGCGGATGAAAAGATCAAGGCGGCAACAGAGGGCAAAACGGTCGTCAAGGAGATCGTCGTCCCCGGCAAGATCATCAACATCGTTGTAAAATAATATCCTTCGGCCCCCGAGTGCTTTGCCACTCGGGGGCTTTTTCTTTATGATCGAGGCTCCTCTTTAAATCTCTAAACAAAGAAAGTTCAAAAAATATTGACATTTGTTTACAGCGCGCTTATAATGATTACATAAGCGGGAGGGGCGGCAGGATCTCTTTCGCAAAAAAATAATTCGGGAGGAACATATGAAAAGACTTGTTAAGAAAACCGCAAGGACGATCCTTGCACTCGTTGCGGCTTCGTCGTTGCTGTTTACCGCCGCATGCGGAGATAGTAATAATGATGACACTCCGTCACCGACACCGCCGCAGCAAGGCGACGATAAAAGCGCGGAGACAGAAGCGTTCATCACCGAGATAGGCGGTGTTTCCGAGAATTACACCGGCAGTATTTCCGAAGGAAGCTATCTCAGCGCGTCCGATGCCGCGGAGGCGTTTGTAAGTTGTGAGCTTGTCTGTGACAGTACGGTTACGGTAATTGACAGCGAGAGACGGGAGCTTAGCAGAGCGGAGATAGACGCGCTCGGCATTTCCGCTCAAATCCTTGGGGGCTGCGACTCGGTCGAGGAGGTTGCGGTGACGTATTCGCTTTCGGAAAGCAGAGTTGCGGAAAGGAACGGCTCCGAAGCGAAGGTAAATGCCTACGCCTTGAGATACGGCTCCTCTTGGAGGTATTTTTCGCCTCGGCCGCAGACGGGCGCAGTCTTGACCAAGAGCTACTATGATTCCGTGTTCGATCCGGAAAGGTATAAAAACTATACCTTTGAGTATTCGGAGGATATTTTTCACAGTACGGTCGTTGACGGTTATAGCATGGAGACGGCGTCAGAGAGTCTGGAAGGAACGGAAAAGTATGCGTACGGAAAATTGTACAATGTGCAAACAGCCGAGCAAAATACAACTCAAAACGGATCCACGACTCAGGCGGAGGAGACAAGGTACGTATATTTTGAGCAAACCGAGAGCGGATCGGATTGCTACATAAAGAAAGGCGACAGTGCAAGCTTTCAAAAAAGCAGTGAATATACAAATCTTAAAGATATTCACAAGGAAGTAATCTCTATAGTAGAGGCCTGCGATCATACCGACTTTGTAAAGACGGATTACGGTTTCGCATTAAATAAGGAAAAAGAAAGAGAAGTAGGCGAAATAATTCTATGCGCTTGGAATATGGATGTTATGTTGGATTCGCGACTTTGGATAGGCGAGATGAATATCGAGCTGTCGGTGGAATATTATGTATCTGACGGAATTCTCGCCGGCGTGAGAATTAATTTGAAATTCGGCGGAGATGTTGACAGCTTTGCGGTTATGAAGAGAGATGCGACCGTTAAAACAATTTACGATTTTGATTTTGTAATGAAGTTCACCGATTACGGAATCACCGTTGTCGAAAAGCCTTTCTGATAATAAAGGGGCAACATAGGACAAAAAGGGGCGGAGGTGACCCCTCGTCCTCGGCAAGATCACCGACAACGCCTTAAAATAATATCCTTCGGATCCCGAGTGCTTTGTCACTCGGGGTCTTTTTTGCAAATGCTCGGACTCGATTTTTGAATTTATAACCAAAAAAAGTTAAAAATGTATTGACATTTGTTTACAATCGGCTTATAATGAATACATAAGCAAGGCGCACATTTAGTGCGTTTTGCAAAAACATCATTATCGGGGGGGAACATCTTATGAAGCACATTTTGAAGAAAACGGCGCTGTTGACTCTTGCTTTGCTGACGGTCTTGACTTTGCTTCTTGCCACTGCATGCGGAGACAGTAAGGACGACACACCGGCACCGACTCAGCCGACAGAGCAAAGAAAGGACGGCAGCATAGGAAGAAGCGAGTTTATCGATGAGATAGGCGGCGTTTCGGAGACCTATACCGGCAGTGTTTCCGAAGAAAGCTATGTCAGCGCAAACGATGCTGCGGAGGCGTTTGTAATTTACGAGCTTGCGGGGAATGACACGGCGACGGTCATAAATACCGAACAAAAAGAGCTGAACACCTCGGAAATAGCCGCGAGCGGCATTCCGACAGACATTCTCGAGGGCTCGGACTCTGTGGAAGAGGTGGAGCTGACTTACTCGCTCTCCGAGAGTGCGGTCAGCACATTCAGCACGTACAGTGCGGCGGCTCTCGCCCCTCAAATGACGGTAAAGGTCTATGTTATCAAATACGGCGTGGATTGGAAATATTTCGCTCCCATGCCTGTGACGGGCACGACCGTAACAAAGAGCTACTACGATTCCGTATTTAATTCCGATAAGTATGAGAACTGTACATTTCAAAGTATAAGCTATATTTATGAGGAAGTAGCAGGAGAACCCCTTTACGGCGGAACGGTTGAGAAGCTTATCAAGTATGCCGACGGAAGGATATATTTCGAGCAGACCATATCGGGGTACTTCGGATCTTCGCTGACACCGGGGACACTTTATGCGTATCTGGAAACCGTTGACGGCACAACGGTCTGCTATGTCAAAAACGGTGAGAACGGAGAATGGGCGTTAGGCTCGCTTACCACGGTCGGATTTTCGAATATCGATGCGCTCAGGCCTTTTTATGACAGCTATCTTGATTACACATATTTTACAAAGACCGATTTCGGATTTGTTCTGGCGGACGAAAATGCAGAGAAGTATGTCACCACTCTTTATAACGCTATGCTCGGTGCGATGTCGTCCTACATAAATTGGGACGGCTCCGACATTGATATGTATTCCGAGTATTACGTGTCGGACGGCGCCCTCACGGGAGTGAGAACGGATCTGGAGTTCGATATAATGATAACGGCAGAGGGCGAAACCGCAATTTTGGAATTAACCTCCGCTGTTGAAACAAAGTGCACCGATTACGGAACCACCGTTGTCGAAAAGCCTTTTGAATAATATACATAATAATTTACGGAGGCTGCTTTGGCAGCCTCCGGTATGTTAAAAGCGGTGATATACTGCCTATCATGACCGAAAAGTGCTTTTTTTCGAAAAATATAAAAAAGTTTTCGGAAATCTATTGACAAATGAGAAAAAATATGTTATCATATATAGGCTTGAAAAAGAAAGCATGCGAGTGTAGTTCAATGGTAGAATTC
>CAZQII010000023.1:0-21867 GCA_964593825.1 uncultured Ruminococcus sp. | reverse complement strand
GTTCTCGACATTTTCAGAGACTTCAAGGTTACCGATGCGATAGATATCCTCCTTTTGACAGCCATATTCTTTGTTTCCGTTAAATTTTTAAAGACGCGTAAGGCGTGGGCGCTGATAATCGGCGTTGTCCTTTGCGCGATAATTTGGGGAATATCAAGGATATTCAATCTTGACGGCCTGTACTTTATTTTGTCCGGAGTGTTTAAGTACGGTATATTGGCGCTGGTCATAATTTTTCAGCCCGAGATACGCGATGCGCTCGAAAAGCTCGGCTCCGGCTCGATCGGCCGCTTCTCCGGCTTGGGCGATAAGCACAAAAAGCAGCAGTATTATTCCGTCATCGACAATATATGCGCCGCAGTTGCGGATCTGTCCGCCACGAGGACGGGGGCGCTTATAGTTATCGAGCGCGCAACGCAAATAGACGATATAACCGAGACCGGAATAAAAATCAACGCAGATGTAAACTCATCATTGCTCCGCAACATATTTTTCAACCGCGCACCTCTTCATGACGGTGCAGTGGTGATCGAGGACGGGCGCATTGCCGCTGCCGGCTGCCTCCTTCCTTTGACGAGGAGGACCGATGTCGATTCCAATCTCGGAACGCGGCACAGGGCTGCGATCGGCATGAGCGAATCGAGCGATGCGATCATCATCGTCGTCTCCGAGGAGACGGGAACGATTTCGGTCGCCTTCGATTGCAGGCTGACGCGCGACTATACGTCGAGCACGCTTCGGCGCTTCCTTACCAAGAAGCTCATTCGCACGGCGGATGACGGTGCACAGGAGGATTGACGGTATGCGTCGGATGACAAAAAAAAATATAAATAATAAGTCCTCGGCGACGAACGGAGATACCATGAAGAAGAATTTTTTTGGAATCGGTGCCGGAACGCTTCTTACTGCGGCGCTTTGCTTTGTTGCGGCAATGGTCCTTTGGATCTTTGTGAAGTACATGAATCTGTAATTAAAGCAGATCGAAAGGATCACGGCATGAGCTTCTCTAATCGGATTTTTGTTATAAGTAACATAAAGTTATCGCCGAACGCCTCTTTTAAAGAGGCGTTTTCGGTTGCTGAAAAAATATTGAAGCGGCTCGGCATAAGCACAGCCGCAATTTCATTCTCGCTTTTTAAAAAAAGCATCGACGCACGGCATAAAAACGATATAAAGATAGTTTATTCCGTTGCAGTCGAGGGCGAGCTCTCCGAGGGGGAGTGCGCCGCGCTTGTCGCCGCCGGGGCGACGGAGATCTCGTCCTGCGAGCCCGAATTCGCCGTCGGAGGAGAGCCGCTGTCGGCTCCGCCCGTCGTGGTGGGCACCGGTCCGTGCGGTCTGTTTACGGCGCTTTTGCTGGCCGAGCACGGATACCGTCCCGTCGTTCTCGAGCGCGGAGCCCGAGTGAGCGAGAGAATTTCCGCAGTTTCGCGCTTTGTGAGAACGCGCACCTTCGATCTCGAGACGAATATTCAGTTCGGTGCGGGCGGTGCGGGAACCTTTTCGGACGGAAAGCTCATAACACGTATAAACGATCCGTACTCCTCTTATGTGATCGGGCGCCTTATCGAATTCGGTGCGCCGGAGGAGATACGGTATCTCTCAAAGCCGCATATAGGCACGGATATACTTTCCGAGGTCGTCGACAATATCTTGGCAAGGATAGAGTCGCTCGGCGCGTGTGTTCATTACAACACGAAATTTTTGCGTGCCGTCTCGGATTCGTCGGGGCGCGTCACCTCGGTCATAACCGACAGGGGCGAAATAAAGGCCGGCGCGCTCGTTCTTGCAATAGGGCACAGCGCGCGCGACACCTATCAGTCGCTTTTCGATTTCGGAATCACCGCGGAGGCGAAGCCGTTTTCCGTCGGCATGCGTATTGAGCATCTTACCGAAGACATAGACTGTGCCATGTACGGCAACTTTGCGGGAAATAAAAATCTCGGTCATGCGGAATATGCGCTCTCGTATAACACGAAGGTCAGGGGCGTTTACACCTTTTGCATGTGTCCGGGCGGTGAGGTCATCGCGGCAACGAGCCAGGACGGCGGCGTTGTCACCAACGGAATGAGCAGGCATGCGCGCGCGGGACGAAACTCCAACAGTGCCGTCGTTTGCTCCGTTTTTAAGGAGGATTACGGCGCGACGCCCGCCGCTGCGATAGAGCTCCAAAGAAAAATAGAAAGAGCGGCATATGCCGCGGGCGGTGCGGATTACTCGGCGCCGATGATCACGGTCGGCGATTTCCTTAAAGACAAGCTTACGAGCATGCCGAAGAGAATTATGCCGACATATATGAATGGGGAGCATCTGCGGCTCGCGTCGCCTTATGACTATCTCCCGAAATTTGTTTGCGACAATATAAAAAACGCGCTCTCGGATTTTGATTCGAAAATCAATGGCTTTGCCGCGGCAGACGCGGTGCTTACGGGCGCGGAAACACGGACGAGCGCTCCGATAAGGCTTCTGCGCGACAGGAGCACCGGGGTCGCCTTAGGATACGATAACATATATCCCGCGGGTGAAGGTGCGGGATATGCGGGCGGAATAACGAGCGCCGCCGTCGACGGCATTAGATGCGCGACGGCATTGATCGGCAGATACAGAAATTCTTATTGACGGGTGAAATACAGACCGTTTCCGCACGGCGGAAAAAATACAGTTTGCCCATCGGGGTCGAATCGGCTCCCGTCGGGCAAATACCGAATTTGATAATAAAATGGAAGGCGGAGCCCTGTTGCTCCGACTAATGGGAAATATATTAAATGAACAGTTTAGGCGAAGTAAAGGAGAAAAAGTGGATTCTGAAATCCTCCGCCTCCGACGGAACGGATACGGCGGTCGCGGAAATCGCAAGCGAGCTCGGAATAACACCGATAATCGCAAGGCTCTTATATAACCGCGGCTATACCGATCCGCGGTCGGCGAGGAGCTTCATATACATGGAGAGCGAGATGCTTTCCGACCCCTTTGACATGAAGGATATGGAGAAGGGTATCGCGAGAATTAAAAAAGCGGTCGACGGCAAAGAAAAAATAACCGTATACGGAGATTACGATGTCGACGGAGTCACCGCAGTATGCACGCTTTATCTTTATCTTAAATCGATCGGCGCGCATGTCGATTATTATATACCGAACAGAAACGGGGAAGGCTACGGAGTTTCCTGCTCCGCGATTGACACGATCAAGGCGAGCGGAAGCACGCTTATCGTAACGGTGGATACGGGTATCACCGCAAATGACGAGGTGGAATACGCCAAGAGCGTCGGCATCGATTTTCTCATCACCGATCACCATGAGTGTCATGCGGAGCTTCCGTCCGCTGTGGCGGCGATCAATCCGCACCGTCCGGACTGCGGCTATCCCTTCAAGGAGCTGGCGGGCGTCGGCGTTATTTTCAAGGTTATATGTGCGTACGAGGAGCGCTATGTTTCCGGCGACAGGATAAAGGCGACGGCAAAGATCTTTTCCGACTATGCGGATCTGGTCGCGATCGGCACCATCGCCGATGTAATGCCGGTGAGAGAAGAGAACCGCATTATAATAAAGTACGGACTCGGCATGATGGAGAAGGCGCCGCGCCTGGGTCTTGCGGCACTTATCGAGGCGTCAACGCGAAAGCTCGATTCCGCCGCAGGTGACAAAAGAAAAAAGAAGAGCAAGATATCCTCGGGATTCATCGGCTACACGCTCGCTCCGCGCATCAATGCCGCGGGAAGGATAAAGAGTGCCTCGATGGCGGTGGAGCTTTTCCTCGCCGATAATTACGACGATGCATACGCAATAGCGGAAAAGCTGTGCGCGGCAAACAAGGAGCGCCAAAACGAAGAGAACAAAATAATGGAGGAGGCATATAAAAAGATCGAGGCACTCGATCTTGACAAAACTCCGGTCATCGTTCTCGACGCGGACAATTGGCACCACGGTGTTATAGGTATAGTCGCATCGCGAATTACCGAGAAATACGGCAGACCCTCCATTCTCGTTTCATTCGAAGGAAACAATTCCGGCGAGCATCTGCCGAGCGATCCCGGCAAGGGCTCCGGACGGAGCATAAAGGGGATGAACCTCGTTGACGCGCTTTCATTTTGTGAGGAAAATCTCATAAAGTACGGCGGCCACGAGCTTGCGGCGGGTCTGTCTGTCGCGCGCGGGGAGCTTGATAATTTCAGGAGAAAAATAAACCTTTACGCGTTTAACAATCTCAATAAGGACGATATGATGCCGACGCTCGATGCCGATATGGAGATCGGCTTTGACGATGTCACCCTCGCCCTTGCCGACAGCCTCAGGATCCTTGAGCCCTACGGAGTGGAGAACCCGGTTCCCGCGTTCGTTTTGCGCGGCGCCGTCGTAACGGAGATCTCCGGTGTCAGCGCGGGAAAGCATACCCGCCTCACCGTGACGAACGGAAGATATTCGCTCTCCGCGATGTATTTTTCCTGCGCGCCGGATTCCTTGGGCATCTATCCCGGCGACGAGATAGACATGCTTTTTAATATAGATGTAAACGATTGGCAGGGAAAGCGTACCGCGCAGATCATAGTACGCGACCTGAAGGCGTCCGTAAAACAAACGGAGAGTGAGGAACGGGCGAAAGAGCGCTTCGAGGAGATCCGCCGCGGAGCACAGATTTATAAGGAAGAGAACATCGTTCCCTCGCGCGAGGATTTTGCCAGCGTTTACAGATTCCTTTTGACCGCGCAGAGGAGCGGCGTTACCGTTCTGACGCACCGTGATATAACCACAAGGATAAGAAAGATGCAGCCCGGAGCACAGGAGATAGGCTACATTAAGCTGAAGATCATCATCATGGTATTCAAGGAGCTGAATCTCATATCCATAAACGAGCAGAAGAACGAGGTCTACGAGTTTAACATTCGCTTTGGCGCACCGAAGACGGATCTTGAAAAATCAAGTCTCTTGAGGAAGATCCGCGCACAGCTGCGTCCGCGGGATTGATGAAATATTGCATGAAAAGAATTTATAAATAATTTCCGTTATTTATAATTTGCAGGTGAATATGTTTACAGAATGCAAGCCTTTGCTCGATATAATCGAGAAAAACGAAAAAAATTACGATACAGAAAAAATAAAGAGGGCGTTTCTTTATGCGCAAAAGCTCCATGAGGGGCAGTTCCGTCAAAGCGGCGAGCCCTATGTCAGCCACCCCGTTGCGGTCGCGGCAATAGTTGCGTCCCTCGGTCTTGACACGGATTCGATCTGCGCGGCGCTCTTACATGACACGGTCGAGGACTGCGCGGACAAGACGAACCTTGACACGATATCCAAGATGTTCGGCAGCGAGGTCGCAATGCTTGTCGACGGTCTTACCAAAATAATTCAGGTTAAGATCGAGGACAAGGAAGAGGCTCATATAGAGAATATCAGAAAAATGCTCCTCGCAATGAACCGCGACATCAGAGTTATATTTATCAAGCTGTGCGACAGGCTCCACAACATGCGCACTCTCTCCGCCAAGAAGGAGGAGCGTCAGCGCGCCATCGCTCTTGAGACCATGTATATATATGCACCGCTGGCACACAGGCTCGGTATGCAGAAAATAAAGCAGGAGCTCGAAAATCTCAGCCTTTACTACCTTGACACGGTCGGATATGAGGAGGTGCACTCCGCAATAGATAAAAAATACGGTCAGAGCCGCACTTTTATAGAAGAGGCAAAGCAAATAATTGACGAAAAGCTCCGAGAAAACAAGATCAATTTCACCCTTGAGGGGCGCGTCAAATCGGTATACAGTCTTTACAGAAAGATGTACACGCTCGGAAAGTCGTTTGACGAGATCTACGATTTTTACGCGTTGCGTATAATCGTGGACACGGAGCTCGAATGCTATACTGCGCTTGGACTCGTCCATGAGCTCTTCAAGTCGATCCCCGGCCGCTTCAAGGACTATATCTCGACGCCGAAGCCGAATCTGTACCGCTCGCTCCACACGACCGTCATCGGTCACTCGGGCATCCCGTTCGAGGTACAGATCCGCACACAGCTCATGCACGATGAGGCGGAGTACGGTATCGCGGCGCATTGGAAATACAAAACGGGCGAGCGCTCCGCATCCGATATCGACGATCGGCTGCGCTGGATCGCAAAGCTTCTCGAATCCGACGAAAACACGCGCGATCCCGACGAATTTATTCATTCGTTCAAAACCGATATCTTTCATGACGAGACATTCGTTTTCACGCCGAAGGGCGATGTCATATCCTTGCCGCAGGGCTCCAATGTGATCGATTTCGCATATGCCATACATTCCGCAGTGGGAAACAAGATGGTCGGCGCAAAGATCAACGGAGTGATAGTTCCGATCGACAAGGTGCCGAGCAACGGAGATATTATAGAGATAATCACATCTGGTGGCTCGAAGGGCCCGAGCCGAGACTGGCTCAAGATCGTAAAGACAGGTGAGGCACGCACCAAAATTCGTCAGTGGTTCAAGAAGGAAAAGCGTCCCGAAAACATTCAGATAGGCAAGCTCGAGGTGGAAAAGGAGCTTCGTAAATACGGAAAATCGTATACAGATGCGGAGCTCGATGCCATAATCGTGACTGCCGCCAAGCGCATCGGAATAAACAGCGCGGATGATTTTTATAACACCCTCGGCTTCGGAGGTGTTTCACTTCAACGCTTTCTGCCCAAAATTAAAGATGAAATCGATAAGCTTCCGTCCAACACCGAGGCCGCACCCGAGCCAACGAGGGAGGACGAGATCGCAAGCGTGAGGATCAAGGCTCCGCGCCGCACGGCGCTCGGGGGCGTCATAATAGACGGTGAGCCCGGCTGCCAGGTTAAATTCGCAAAATGCTGTAATCCTCTCCCGGGTGACAGGATCGTGGGATTCGTAACACGCGGATTCGGCGTTTCGATACACAAGGCGGATTGCCCCAACGTGCTTCGCTCGCGCAGTGAGGATAATCTTGCAAGATGGGTTCGCGCAGAATGGGAGAAGCGCGATGCGGCCGAGCGCGACAGCACGACATACGAGGCGAAGCTTCAGATCGTCGCGGAGGACGGAATCGGCGTTTTCGCCGGCATTGCGACAGCCCTCGCGGATATGAAGGTCTCCATATCTCAGATCAACACGCAGTCCATGCGCGACGGACAAACAATGATAAATCTTCAGGTGGGGTGCAGGAGCACATCACATTACGAATCGATCGTATCAAAGCTTAAGACCGTTAAGAGCGTTATATCCGTAACGCGCGGATTCGGCGTATAACGGGGAGGTTATTATGATAGCTGTTTTACAGAGAGTCAACAGTGCGACGGTCTATGCCGACGGAGTCCTCGCGGGGAGCATCGGCCGCGGCTTATATATTTTGCTCGGCGTCGAAAAGGACGACGGTGAGGACGATGCCGTTCTTCTTGCCGAAAAAATATCGAAGCTCCGGATCTTTTCGGACGAAAACGGGAAAATGAATCTTTCGGTAACGGATATAGACGGTGAGGCGCTCGTGGTTTCGAATTTTACGCTTTGCGCAAATTATTCTCACGGCAACCGTCCCGATTATTTCGGTGCGGCCGCTCCGGAGAAGGCGAACGGGCTTTACGGGCATTTCAGCACTCTGCTTGCCGAAAAAATAAAGAATGTGGAAAACGGACGCTTCGGCGCCGATATGCGCACGGAGATGTCGACCGACGGCCCCGTGACCATAGTGATGCGCTCGGATATGCTTGCAAAGAAAAAAGCGCCGTAATATGTTAACAAGTCTGAAGGAAGGATAAAACTGTGCATGATCCTACATGTTGATGGCAATATAAATAAATACTATGTGCAAACGCTTTGTATGGTCTTCTTCCCGGGGGCGACCTTCGGTGAAAACGAAGAGCGAAGAGCCGACGTCCCCGAAATAACGGTAAATACCTATCTCGATAAGGATGGATTCGAAACCGCTTATGCCTCGATAAAGCTCAATGACAAGGAATCCGAGGCGATCGTCACGGTCTCGGACGAGGAGCCCGTAACTATTGCGACGCGCTCCGCACTTGCGGTCGGGCGCGCACTCTTTGCCGCAGGAAAGGCTTTGCTCGGATATGTTCCGCCGTGGGGCATACTGACCGGCGTCCGCCCGGCCAAGGTCGCCGCGGGAATAATTCGCTCGACCGGCGGAATAATCAAGAGCAAGCGCGTTCTGCGCGACGAATACTTTCTTAATCCGCAGAAGGCGGCGCTGGCGGTTTCGGTTGCCCAAAACGAAATGAGAATGGAAAAGAAGCTGCCGCCCAACTCCTGCTCGCTTTACGTATCCATTCCGTTCTGCCCGTCGAGATGCGCCTATTGCAGCTTTGTTTCATATACAACGCCGCGACTGCTGTCCATGATCGACGAGTACATAGATGCGCTGCTCGAGGATCTTGACGAGGTCTTTTCGATAATAAAGGAGCTCGGTCTTGATCTGATGACGGTCTACATCGGCGGCGGAACGCCGACGACGCTCAGCGCAGAGCAGCTCGAGCGGATACTCTCGAAAATATCGGAAAATACCGACAAGGACAAGCTCGTCGAATTTACGCTCGAGGCGGGCAGACCCGATACCATAACGGAGCGTAAGCTCGCCGTCGCGAAGGAATACGGAGTTACTCGCGTGAGCGTCAATCCGCAGACTCTCGATGATAATATTTTAAAAGAAATCGGCAGAAAACATACGGCAGATGACTTCTTCCGCGCATACGCGCTTGCCAAGGAGAGCGGAATCAGAGATATAAATGTGGATCTGATCGCAGGTCTGCCCGGCGATGAATTCAAGAGATTCGCGCATACGATCGACCGCATAATCGAGCTTGGGCCCTCAAATATAACCGTACATACGTTTTGCGTGAAAAAGGCGTCCGACCTTTTGAGGAACGATGCCGGAGTATATTCGCTCTCCGGCGGCGATGCCGCAAAGAGCGTTTCCTATTCTCAGCTCCGCGCGAAATTCTCCGGATATAAGCCTTATTATATGTACAGGCAGAAGAATACCGTCGGAAATCTCGAAAACGTCGGATTCTCCAAGGAGGGGCACGAGGGTCTCTATAATATTTACATGATGGAGGAGATGCAGACCATTTTCGCCGTAGGGGCGGGCGCTGTAACAAAGCTCGTGGATCGCGATCGCACGGATGATTCCAAGACAAGGATCAAGCGCATCTTCCGTCCCAAATATCCGTATGAGTATTTGCGTGAGCATACCAAGACGAAGGACAGCGGCACAGAGACGGACAACGGCTTCCGTGATCAGGTTTTGGAATTCTACTCAAAATAAAACAGTATAAAATCAAGGATTCGCTAATATATTTGTTAGTGAATCCTTTTTTTCGGAGTTTTACGGCTTATGAAAACAATTATCGAAAAAGAAAGTACGGCCGACGGCAGAAGACGTCTCTTCGACGGAGCGGCGGCGCTCGCGGTCGCAACGGTCGTGACGAAGGTGCTCGGACTATTGTATAAAATGCCGCTCTCGAGAATACTCGGCGATGAGGGAATGGGCTATTTCAACAGCGCATACACGGTCTATACATTTTTCTACATTTTATGCAGTGCCGGAGTTCCGAAGGCTGTGGCGATCGTCATCTCGGAGAACGATGCAAGGGGCAACGGCGCGGCGGAGAATAGGATCGTGCGCACGGCCATGATAGCTTTTTTCACGCTCGGTGCACTTGCGACGCTCGCGTTCATGCTGTTTGCGGATGAGCTGTGCCGCATAATAGGTAATTCCGGGGCTGCGTATACGATGCTGACCGTTGCTCCGACGCTTATATTTGTTTCTGTCGCCGGTGTTGCAAAGGGACATCTTAACGGAAATTCAAGGCTCCTGCCGCTTGCCGTTTCTCAGCTTATTGAGGGCGGGGCAAAATTCTTTTTGGGCATACTGTTCGCACTCTTGGGAGAGCGTCAAGGATTTTCACTGCAGATGATCTCCGCGTTCACGGTGCTCGGAATAACACTCGGCAGTGCCGCGAGCGCCCTGTATCTGCTCGCTCGCTCAAAAAAGGTCGCGAGGGAAAAGGCCTATAAGATACCGGAGAAAACACACTGCATCAAAAGGATATTGAAGATCTCGTTTCCATTGACATTGGGCGCCGCGGTAATGAGCCTTTCCAATATGGTGGATCTGACAATGATAATGAGACAGCTGAGGATCGCGGGGTACAGCGAGGCTGAGGCGAGCGCGCTCTACGGCAATTATACGACGCTTGCCGTGCCTATGTTCAATCTTGTCGTTTCATTGGTGTCGCCGTTTTTCATAGCCGCCGTGCCGATCTTATCCCGTGCGCACGTAAACGGAGACAGGCTCACATTCGAGGATGAGCTGAATTTCACACTGAAAAAAGCGTTTTTTATAGCCGTTCCGTCGGTCTTTGTCTTTACGGTATACAGTAAAGAGCTGCTTTCGCTGATATTTGTAAGCTCCGCGGCACAGATCGGCGCACCTCTTCTCACCGTGCTCGCACCGTCGCTGATATTCCTGACGGGGCAAACGCTTGTGAACACCGCACTTGAGGCAAAGGGGTATTACAGGGCGCCGATAATTTCGATGCTGATAGGAAATATTCCGAAGATACTCATATCGTATTTTCTGATCTCAAACGAGGCGTACGGAATCAGCGGCGCTCCGATCGGAACGCTTGCGTCCTATGCGACGGGCTTCTTTATATCAGTAATAATGCTGTATGTAAAAACAGATGTCCATGTGGCATTCTTCTGTGAATTTTTGCGGCCGATGCTTTGCAGCCTTGCGGCAATATGCATAACCGAGCTCGGAGTGAACGGCTTTAAGCTCGGAGAGGATGTGCCGAGCAGGCTTATGATATTGGCCTCATTCTCCGCATTTTATCTGCTTTTTAACTCGTTAACGATCGTTTTTAACAAAACTTTTAGGAAAACTTTGTCAATTTCAACAAAAAAGCCGTCTTTTAATTAGACAATAAGACGAATTTTTTAGCCCTACACAAAAATGTTAGAAATTTACTTGAATTTATAATAAAAAGTTGCTATAATACTATTGTAAACTTTTTGAAAGGAAGTTAAAATTATGACAAAAGCAGATCTCGTGAATGTTGTTTCGGCAGAAACAGAATTGAAGAAGAAGGATGTTGAGACTGTGATCAACGCAACCCTCGGTGCGATCGCAAACGCACTTAAGGAGAGCGATAAGGTCCAGCTCATCGGCTTCGGTACATTTGAGGTTAAGGAATCGGCTGAAAGGGAGGGCAGGAACCCCAAGACCGGCGAGACGATAAAGATCGCCGCAAGCAAGAAGCCCGCTTTCTCCGCATCGAAGGCTCTCAAGGATCAGATCAACTGATAATACCAAATGCGTCTTGACAAGTATTTAAAGGTTTCAAGGCTTATTAAGCGCAGAACGGTTGCCAACGAGGCTTGCGATGGAGCAAGAGTGACCGTGAACGGCAAGGCCGCAAAGGCGTCCTATGACGTAAAGCTCGGTGACGAGATCACCGTGGCCTTCGGTTCGAAATCCGTGACGGTCCGTGTCCTTGATATCAGGGATACGACAAAAAAATCGGAAGCGATCGGTATGTACGAGGTAATATCCGAATCCGATGCATAAATTATAAAAGGATGACATATCTTTCTTATGTAAAGGTCATGTCATCTTTTTATTTTTGGGGAGAATGCTTATGGATCCGCAGGCAAAGGGAAAGATAGTCGTTACAGACAGAAAAAGCACCGTGCTCGATGGTGTCGAGAATGTATTGAGCTTTGATGAGGGGTATATATTGCTGGCAACCTCGCTCGGCGAGCTTACTGTCGAGGGGGAGGGCTTGAAGATAGAAAATCTCTCGAAGGAGAGCGGAGAAATAACGGTTTTGGGACGGATATGTGCCCTTTACTATAAGGACAAAAATATGAAAAAGAGAAAAGCGTTTTAATGAAGTATTTTTCCTTATCGGAGACTCTTACTGCGGTGCCGCTGTCATTTCTGCTCGGGACGGTGCTTTCACTGATCGGCACGCTCTCCTTATCCGTCCTTTACGGAATGAAGGGATTTTTCGCTTTAGTTTTAAAAAATATAAAAACAAAGACAAATATCACGGCAGAAGTTCAAACCGCAAGGATGCCAGAGATCGTTCATTTTATAATATCCGAGATGCTCGCCTGTATTCTCTCGGTTGCGTTCGGCATCATTTTCACGGTCTATGTTTATATTGTTTCGGACGGGATCGTGAGGATATATATACCTATCCTGACGCTGCTCGGCTATTGGACCTTTTCGCACCTGTTCAAAAGACCGCTGGAAAAGGTCTTTTATTTTATATCGCTTTGCGTTTATAAAATACTCTGTGCCGTACTTTATGCGAGCTCTTATATTCCTCTTGTCATAATAAAGAAGATAATAAAGAGAAAAACTGGTAATAAAATACAAAAATAAAGCTATTTTTTAACATTTTTTCTTGACAAATATATAAAATAATGATAAAATATAGTTGAAAATATTTATTGCGGCGCGATGCGGTGAATTTCGACACGCGGTGTGTGGTAAAATAAGTGTAAAAGAGGAGATCTTTAAAATGAAATGCGACAACCTTGCAAGCTTTTATTTTCACCAGGGCACCAATTTCGAGTCTTACAAATACCTCGGCTGCAATAAGGAAAACGGAAAATATGTGTTCAGGGTCTGGGCGCCGAACGCCGATGAGGTCTCCCTCATCTCGGATTTTACAGGCTGGGATACTCCTGTTCAAATGACAAAAAACGCGGCAGACGGAGTTTGGGAGCTTTATTTACAGACTGAAATATCACCGGAGCGACAGAGCTATAAATTCAGGATCAGGCGCGGCGAGCGTGTGTTTGACAAGGGTGACCCGTACGCGAGGTGCTCGAAGGGGCGCGACGACGGAGCCTCAGTTGTTTTTACCGATGACGGTTATCAGTGGGGGGACTCCTCATGGATGAAGAACAGGAAAAAAATTCTCGGCAAAGACGGCGGCAATTATCTCGGTGCTCCGATAAATATATACGAGGTGCATTTGGGCAGTTTCATGCGCGATGAGGACGGAAATTACCTTTCCTACAGAGCCTTGGCCGATATCCTCGTGCCTTACGTTAAGTATATGGGCTATACGCATATCGAGCTGCTTCCTGTTATGGAGCATCCGTTCGACGGCTCGTGGGGATACCAGGTCTGCGCATTTTATGCGCCGACCTCCCGCTTCGGTGATCCCGACGATTTCAGATTTTTTATAGATTCGTTTCACCGCGCGGGGATCGGTGTTATTCTTGACTGGGTTCCCGCACATTTTCCGAAGGATGCATGGGGGCTTTACGAATTTGACGGCTCGCCTCTTTACGAGTATCAGGGGCGCGACCGCATGGAATCGCCCTCGTGGGGGACGCGCTTTTTCGACCTTGGGCGCGAGGAGGTGCAGAGCTTCCTTATTTCGAATGCGATCTACTATCTCGATGAATTTCATGCAGACGGACTCAGAGTGGATGCCGTCGCCTCCATGATCTATCTCGATTACGACAGGGCCGCGGGCGAGTGGATACCGAACACGGACGGGACAAACGAAAACAAAGAGGGAACATCGTTTTTGAGAAAGCTCAATGCGGCGATCTTCGAGCGCTTTCCCGACGTATTGATGATAGCGGAGGAATCCGGCTCCTTTACCGGTATAACTCATCCCGCTTACAGCGGGGGGCTCGGATTCAATCTGAAATGGAACATGGGATTTGCAAACGATTTCTATGCTTACATGTCGCTTGATCCCGTTTTCCGCAAATATCATCATTCGGCGCTTAATTTTCCGATCATGTACGCCTTTTCGGAAAATTATTGCATACCGATCTCACACGATGAGGTCGTTCACGGCAAAAGGTCGTTCATCGATAAGATGTACGGCTCGTATGAGGACAAGTTTTCCGAAGCGCGGGCGGCACTGCTTTTGATGATGACCTATCCCGGGAAAAAGCTTTTGTTCATGGGGACTGAATTCGCACAGTTTCGCGAATGGAATTTCGATGACTCGCTGGAGTGGTTCATGCTCGATTATCCGATGCACAGGGCATTCAGAGAGTATGTACGTGCTTTAAATGAGTTTTATCTTTCGCATAAGGAGCTCTGGAGCTTTGATTTTTCCGCGCGTGGATTTGAATGGATTTATCCCGACGAGGCGGAGAAGAATTCCGTCGTTTATAAAAGGCTCTCCGAGGACGGCGAGCTCATCGTTGCGGTCAATCTCTCGGGCATAGAGCAGGTGCTTAAAATTCCGCTGGGAAAAGGAATCGACGGAATAGAGACCGCTTTTGAAAGCGAAGGCGGAGCGGTGCTCGAGGCGACCGCGTGCACGGAAAGGAATAAAAAATACGTACAGCTCAAAATGAGATCCTTTTCCGCCGCGATATTTACTCTGAAAAGTCAAGCAAAAATATACAGAATCAAGGAGAAGAGGCATGTATTGTAAAAAAGAATGCATCGCAATGTTGTTGGCGGGAGGTCAGGGCTCGCGGCTCTACGACCTCACGAAGCAGACGGCAAAGCCGGCTGTGACCTTCGGGGGAAAATACAAAATAATCGATTTTCCTCTTTCCAACTGTATCAATTCCGGCATCGATACCGTCGGAGTTCTTACTCAATATCAGCCTCTCGCGCTTAATGAATATATAGGCAACGGCGCTCCGTGGGATCTTGACAGACAGCGCGGCGGGCTCTCCGTGCTTCCGCCCTACAAGGGCTTTAAAAATTCGGATTGGTATAAGGGCACGGCGAATGCCATATATCAGAATCTGAATTTCATAAAGCAGTTCAATCCCGACTATGTTCTTGTTCTTTCGGGTGATCATATTTACCGCATGGATTATTCCGACATGCTCGCCAAGCATAAGGAGACCGGTGCCGCCTGCACCGTGGCGACCATTAAGGTCCCGCTTGAGGAGGCGAGCCGATTCGGAATATGCAATACCAATATTGACAATTCAATATACGAGTTTGAGGAGAAGCCGAAGAATCCGAAGAACGATCAGGCCTCGATGGGAATATATATTTTTACCACGAAGACGCTCATCGAGTATCTTGAGATAGATGAGGCGGACGAAACGAGCGAAAACGATTTCGGCAAAAACGTTATTCCCAATCTCCTTAAAAACGGGGAAAAGCTCTATGCTTATAATTTCTCGGGATATTGGAAGGATGTCGGAACCATTGCCTCGCTTTGGGAGTCGAACATGGATCTGATAGGAGACGAGCCCAAGCTAAACATAACCGATCGCAATTTCCGCATTTTTTCGCGAAATATGGCGCGCGCACCGCAATTTATCGGCACTAACTCTTCTATAAGCAACTCGCTTATATCCGAGGGATGTAAGATCTTCGGCACGGTCGAGGGCTCCGTCCTCTCCGGCGGTGTCATTATAGAAGAGGGGGCGGTCGTCAAGGACTCGGTGATAATGGAGGATGTCGTGATCAAAAGCGGCGCACATGTTTATTCGTCGATCATCGATTCCGACAGCACCGTTATGCCGAACATCACGGTCGGCAAGGAAAACGCGGACAAGAACGGCATCACCGTTATTGCAAAGGGAAGCTCGGTGACGCATAACATTTCGGTGGAACAGTAAGCAGGAGGAGCTTGGTTTTATGTCTAACAGTGCAGCAGGAATTATTTTTTCGAGTCTCAACGATAATACGCTGTCGCGCCTTACGGGTGACAGAACGGTCGCGGCGATCCCGTTCGCCTGCAGATACAGGCTGGTCGATTTTTGCCTGTCGAATCTTGTAAATGCGGATATCTCGAATATAAACATAGTGGCAAATTATAATTACCGTTCCTTGATAGATCATATAGGAAGCGGCAAGGACTGGGATCTCGCAAGGCGTGAGAGCAGCGTAAATGTCATCTCACCGTTCAGCACCGCCACTACCGCGTCCGCAAAAATGTTCTCCACCCATATGGAGGCTCTCTGCTCGATGAAGCAGTATATCAGCGAGATAAAGGAGGACTATGTCGTCCTCATGGACTCCGACACCGTTTTGAATATCAGTATCGCCGATGTGATCTCACAGCATGTGAAGACCGGTGCGGATGTCACGATAGTGACGCACAGGATATCCGAGGACTATTCCGCAAAGCATCAGCGCATGATGGTCTCGAGCGTTGCCGGTAAGATAACCGATATTTCGCTTTCCTCCTCCTACAATGAAAAAAATCCCGAGCTGTCCATAAATATTTTCGTTATGGCAACGATGTATTTGCGCAAGCTGATCGAGGAGTCGGAGGCATATAATATCAACAGCCTGACCACCATTCTTTTGAAGAACTGCAAACGGGCGAATTACAGAACGTACGGATATTCCGGCTTTGTCGCACCTGTCTCGAGCTTCCTCGATTATTACAGGCAGTCGATGCAGCTGCTCGAGGATCCGAAGGCGATGGAGTCCTTGCTTTGGAAGAAGGAGGCTCCGATATTCACGAGAGTGCACAACTCGGCGCCTACGACGTATAAAGAGGGGGCAAGAACGGAGAACTCATTGCTCGCGGACGAGTGCACTATCGAGGGCACCGTAATCAATTCCGTCCTGTTCAGAGGTGTCACGGTCGCGAAGGGCGCCGTGGTCAAGAATTCCGTCCTCTTCCACGGGACCTATGTCGGAAAGAACGCGAGCCTCAACTGTATAGTTACCGATAAGGATGTCCATGTGAGCGACGGCGTTAATCTCTCCGGAAATTACAATATGCCGTTTTACGTACAGAAAAACAGAAAGATCTGATGTTGAACAGAGGTAAAAAATGAAAATTCTTTATGTGACCGCGGAGGCGAATCCCTTCGCGGCGAGCGGCGGACTCGGCGATGTTCTCGGCGCACTTCCGATCGCTATAGAGCGGAGCGGAGCGGCAAGCGCGGAGGTTATAATGCCGTATTACGCAACAATAAAAGAAGAATACCGAGCAAGGATGGAAAAGGTGTGCGACATTTCCTTCCGCCTCTCGTGGAGAAGCACGGGAGCGACGGTCTACAAGATCGAGAACGGCGGAGTGACGTATTTCTTTGTCGAAAATCATTATTATTTTGACAGGGTGCATCTCTACGGTGAGTATGACGACGGCGAGAGGTTCGCGTTCTTTTCTATGGCGGTAATCGAATTTATAAAAAAGAGGGGCATCGCTCCGGATATCATTCATGCCAACGACTGGCAGACAGCCTTGACCGTCATATACTTAAAGACGCTGTATGCAAAGGATCCCGCGCTTTCGTCAATAAAAACGGTGTACACGGTTCATAATATAGAATATCAGGGAAAATACGATATGTTTATCCTCGGCGACGTATTTGCACTTGACAGAGAGCACACCTCGCTCGTCGAGTATGACGGATGCATAAATCTTACCAAGGGCGCACTCGTTTCGTCGGATTATGTAACTACAGTGAGCCCCAATTATGCAAACGAGCTGAAATACGATTTCTTTGCATTCGGACTCGCCGATATCATAAACCGCATTTCCGACAAGATGTGCGGCGTCATAAACGGAATAGATTATTCTTACTTTTCTCCGTCTGAGGGGAAGGATATATTCAGCGCCTACACGGAAAGGACGAGAAAAGAGGGAAAGGCGGCGAACAAGGCCGCACTGCAACGGGCGCTTGCACTTCCCGAGCGAGATGACGTTCCTCTTATCGTCATGATCACGCGTCTTGCGGCGGGCAAGGGTATCGACCTTGTTTTGCGCATCATCGATGAGCTTTTGACTTCGGATGTGCAGTTCGCAATCCTCGGCACGGGTGAGAGTGAATACGAGGCGGCGTTCTCTTCGCTTGAAGGCAAATATCCCGATAAGATGCGTGCGCTTATCAAGTTTGACCGCGCACTTTCGAAAAAGCTTTATGCCTCGGCCGATATATTCCTCATGCCGTCGAAGAGCGAGCCCTGCGGCTTGGCTCAGATGATAGCCTGTGCATACGGAACGGTGCCCGTCGTTCGCTCCGTCGGCGGTCTTTACGATTCGATAAAGCCGTACGGCGAGGAGAACTCAAACGGCTTCAGGTTCGATAATTATAATGCGCACGAGCTTTTGTTTACCGTAAAGCGCGCAGTAGAGCTTTATAAAAACGGAGACGGCGAATGGCAGGCGCTTACCGCGCGCGCAATGCGATCTGATTTTACATGGGACAGATCTGCCGCAAAATATATTGAGGTTTACGAAAAATTACTGAATTGGTAGGATAAATATATTAATATGCAAAACAAGGCTAATTCTAATCTCAAAACGGGAGAAAAGGAAAAGATCACAAAGCAAGAGCTGCGTGAGAGAATTGAGGCAAAGCTTATTACCAAGGGGGTGACTGATCCTAAGGGCGCCGCCGTCGAGCAGGTCTATCAGGCGACCGTGCAGGCAATAAAGGATATAATGCTCGAGTACCGCAACGATTTCAAAAAGCGCATAAAGGCGAAGGACTCAAAAAAGGTATTTTATCTTTGCATGGAATTCCTTGTCGGCAGGTCGCTGAAGAACGATGCGGTCAATCTCGGCATATATGACGAGCTTTGCTCGGTCTTATCCGATTTCGGAACAAGCTTCGATACCGTATATTCGTGCGAGGTCGATCCCGGTCTCGGCAACGGCGGTCTCGGCAGGCTTGCGGCTTGCTTCATGGATTCGTTGACCGCGCTCGATTATGCCGCAACGGGCTATTCGCTCCTTTATGAGAACGGTCTTTTTAAGCAAAGGATCGTCGAGGGAGAGCAGATCGAGCTCCCCGACGAATGGCTGACCTCCGGCGGCGTGTGGCTTGTCCCGCATCCGGAGCGTAGCGTTTCGGTGCGCTTGGGCGGAAAAATAGATGAAAAATGGGACAACGGACGCCTTTTCATACAAAATTACGAGTATGATGAGGTGAAGGCGATCCCGTACGATCTTCTCATCCCCGGTACAGAGACAAATGCCGTAAACAAGATCACGCTCTGGCGCGCAAGGAACGCTTACAGCTCGTCGCCGAACGGCTTTACGACTCAGAGCTCCTATGTTCAGAATTTGAACAGGGAGAGCACGGCGGAGTCGATAACAAAGCAGCTTTATCCGCCGGACAATCACGATGAGGGAAAGCTCTTGCGCCTCACGCAGCAGTATTTCCT
Organism: uncultured Ruminococcus sp.; assembly: GCA_964593825.1. GTDB lineage: Bacteria > Bacillota > Clostridia > Oscillospirales > CAG-272 > UBA1740. The sequence goes on along the minus strand of CAZQII010000023.1, from coordinate 2,777 downwards.
CGTTTCCGCGTCGCTGCAAAATATCATAAGCGATTATTTCTCGGAGCACGGCTCGCTTTCCGGCTTTGAGGAGAAGGTTGCGATCCATATAAACGACACGCATCCTGCGCTTTGCATCCCCGAGCTCATGCGTATACTTATGGATGTTTATTCATATCCGTGGGATGATGCCTGGGCGATAGTCGTAAAAACCGTAACTTATACAAACCATACCGTATTACCCGAGGCGCTTGAATGCTGGCGCGAGGATCTGTTCTCCATGAAGCTGCCGAGGATTTATATGATCGTCTCGGAAATAAACAGGAGATTCACCGCGGATCTGTGGAATCTTTATCCCGGAGATTGGGACAGGATCTCGCGGATGTCGATAATCGCATACAATCAGGTCAGAATGGCGAACTTGTCCGTTGTCGGCTCAAACAAGGTCAACGGCGTTTCGAAGCTGCACAGCGATATTCTCAAAAAGACGGTCTTCCACGATTTTTACAAAATGACTCCGTGGAAATTCACGAATGTGACCAACGGCGTCGTCCACAGACGTTGGCTGAATAATGCGAATCCGCGCCTTGCGGCGCTCCTCGATGAGCTCATCGGCACGGGATTCCGTAACGATGCCTCGGAGCTTATAAAGCTTGCCGACTACAAGGACGATGCGACCGTTCTTAACAGAATTGCCGAGATCAAGCATTTCAATAAAGAGACGTTTGCATATCACGCATATTCGAAAACGGGCAAGCGCATAGACTCTGAGTCCGTGTTCGATGTCCAGATCAAAAGAATGCATGAATATAAGCGCCAGCTTTTAAATGTTCTCAAGATCATTTCGCTTTACAATGAGATCACCGATAATCCGAACGCGGATATCCCGCCGCAGACATTCATATTCGGCTGCAAGGCCGCGCCCGGGTATGCTATGGCAAAAAAAATAATCAAGCTAATCTGGTTCCTCGCAGAGGAGCTGGAGCGCAATCCGCTGACACGCGACAGGCTCAAGATCGTGTTCATGGAGGAGTACAATGTCTCGCTTGCGGAAATTCTTATTCCTTCGGCAGATATTTCGGAGCAGATCTCTCTTTCCGGAAAGGAAGCGAGCGGAACGGGATGCATGAAGCTCATGATGAACGGTGCCGTGACCGTGGGAACGATGGACGGCGCAAACGTGGAAATATTGGAGGCGGCAGGAAGGGAAAACACCTATATATTCGGCCTTAACACGAGCGAGGTGGACGAGCTTTGGAGGAACGGATATATCGCAAGGAATTATTATCTCGGCTCGGAGAAGCTCCGCGCCGTGGTCGACAGGCTTTACAGCCCGATAGGCGGTCAGGATTTTTCTCACATAGCGGAGTATCTGATAAACGGTGCATATTCCGTTGCGGATCCTTTTATGTGCCTTGCCGATTTCGATTCATACACAAATGTGTACAGAGGCGCCCTGCGTGATCATTCGGATAAAGCCCGTTGGGCAAAGATGTCGCTTATGAACACCGCAACGTCGGGTGTCTTTGCATCGGATAACAGTATCCGCACATATGCGCGCGAGATCTGGCATATCGAGCCGGTGAACAAGCTTTGATCGCCTTTTTACGAGGATCAAAAGTGGATAAGCTTCACATTTCAAATTCAGAGCTCCTGTCGGGAAAGTACGGCGAGATATTTTGTATTCACGGGGGTCGGTGCGACAGGTCGTGTGCATTTGATGCGGACGAGCACTCGTATATTGACGTCCTCGTTCCGCGCACCTTGGGAGCCTTCGGTATGAAGATCGAGATATTCGACGAAAAATGCGAAAAAAATACAACCTCCGTCATTGCGGAATACTGTGACACGGAATGCGGTCGGGATGTTTTCAGATCGGATATATCGGAGTGTACCTTGCCGAAGGGTCTGTATTTTTACAGGATCGCGGTGAAAACATTATCGGGTGAGGTCTATGCGCTTGGATGTGCGGAGAGGATACGCTTTTCGGACAGTGAGTATACATTTTTTCAGCTTTCCGTTTCCGAATTTTCTCATCCGCTGTTTCATCTCGACAGAGCGGGTGTGATATATCATATTTTCGTTGACAGATTTACAAGGGACGGGAATATAGAGAAAAAGGCGAATGCCGTCTTTCCCGACGACTGGACTGTAATTCCCGAATTTCCCGAATACCCCGGTGCGTTTATGAATAACAATACCTTTTACGGTGGAACGCTTAATTCCGCGGTAAAAATGCTCGATCACGTCAGATCTCTCGGCGTTAATATAATTTATCTCAGCCCGATCTTCGAATCTCCGTCAAACCACAAATACGATACCGCCGATTACATGACGGTGGACAGTATGCTCGGCGGCGACGGGGCATTGGAGAATTTTATAAAGGAGTCGCGCGCTCGCGGCATGTCTGTCATTTTGGACGGCGTTTTCAATCATACGGGGGCAGACAGCATATATTTCAATAAATACGGCACCTACGGCTCCGTCGGTGCCTACCGCTCGAAGGAGTCGGAATATTACGGTTGGTATACATTCTCCTCGTATCCCGATGAGTATGAGTCTTGGTGGGGCATCGAAATACTTCCGCGCATCAATACAGGAAACGTGAGCTTCGAGGATTTCATTTTAAATAAAGTGATAAGCAAGTACCGTTCTATGGGCATCGCCGGAATGAGGCTCGATGTCGCGGACGAGCTTTCGGACAGCTTTATAGCAAAAATAAAATCTGCCCTTTCATCGGACGGCGACTCTCTGCTTTACGGCGAGGTCTGGGAGGATGCGTCGAACAAGATCGCCTA
>CAZQII010000022.1:0-22141 GCA_964593825.1 uncultured Ruminococcus sp. | reverse complement strand
TATTCCGCGCGCGGAACGATACGTATGCACATGCCGGGACACAAGGGCCATCCCATTACGGGCTGTGAGGATCGCGACATAACGGAGATCTCCGGTGCGGACGTGCTTTATGCACCGACAGGCATAATCAAGGAGAGCGAGTGCAATGCCGCGCGTCTCTTCGGCACGCGGAGAACGCTGTATTCCGCGGAGGGCTCGTCCCTCTCGATCAAGGCTATGCTCGCCCTTACCGTAATGCACGCGCGCGATCGCGACGAGCGTCCCCTGATCCTTGCGGCAAGGAACGTGCACAGATCCTTCATCGGTGCCGCGGCGCTTTTGGACCTTGATGTGGAGTGGATATACGGCGACTCGCTTATCTTGTGCAGGATCACCGAGGAGACGCTGAGGACAGCAATTGCATCATGCACGCGCAAGCCGACCGCGCTTTATCTCACCTCCCCCGATTATCTCGGAAACATAGGTGACATAGGTGCCGTGTCGAGGGTGTGCCGCGAGAGCGGAATGCTTTTGCTGGTCGATAATGCGCACGGCGCATATTTAAGATTTATGCCCCGGGACATGCACCCGATCTCCCTCGGAGCGGACGCGTGCTGCGATTCGGCGCACAAAACGTTGCCGGCCCTCACCGGAGCGGCATATTTACACATATCCGAGCATGCGCCCGAGATCTTTTCGGAGCGTGCGGACGAGGCGATGGCTCTCTTCGCGTCGACGAGCCCGTCATACATAATCCTCGAATCACTCGACAGGACAAACGCATATCTTGCGCAGGGATACAAGGAGCGGCTCGCCGAATTTTGCCTGAAGGCAGAGGCGGCGAAGCGGGAGCTTTATGCCCGCGGCTTTACGCCCGTCGGCGACGAGGCACTTAAAATAACCCTTAAAACCAAGGATTACGGCTACACGGGTACGGACATCGCCGAAAAACTGGAGCGTGACGGAATCGTCGCGGAATTTGCGGATCCGGACTTCCTCGTCCTGATGCTGTCCCCGGAATTTGACACGGATGTACTCATGCGAGCCGTGACAAGCCTAATCTCCCTTCCGCGCAGAGCGCCAATAACGGACGTGCCGCCACCCTTGCCACGCGCTGTACGCGTCATGTCGGCACGCGAGGCCGTGTTCGCTCCGTCTGAGGAGTCGGATGCCGTCTTATGCGAGGGGAGGATCCTGTCCTCCGCCGCCGTCTCATGCCCGCCCGCCATTCCCATCTGCACATCGGGCGAGCTTATTACAAAGGAGATCATCGAATGCTTCAAATATTACGGAACGGAGAGGATCCGAGTCGTAAGGTAACAAACGCAAACATAACAAAGAGGAGAGAGTAATGAGAATCGTTATAAAGATCGGAACATCAACGCTTACATATACCGGCGGTCACGTCAACATCCGCCGCTTTGCCAAGCTTTGCCGCACGGTGAGCGATATTATGAATGCCGGACACGAGGTCATCCTCGTTTCCTCCGGTGCGATAGCAATGGGCGTCGGAAAGCTGCACCTAAAGGAACGGCCGAAGGACATTGCGGGAAAGCAGGCCGCCGCCGCGGTCGGTCAATGTGAGCTCATGTACATGTACGACAAGGAATTCGCCGAGCACAACCACACGGTGGCGCAGATCCTTCTTACGGCGCCGGACCTGAAATGCGATGACCGCCACGCAAAATTCGAGAACACACTCACAAAGCTTCTGGAGCTCGGCGTTCTTCCGATAATCAACGAGAACGACACGGTCGCCACCGAGGAGATTGTCTTCGGCGATAACGACACGCTTGCCGCCGAGGTCGCCGTAAGTGCGAAGGCGGATCTGCTCATCCTCTTATCCGATATCGACGGGCTCTACACGGCAAATCCGAAAACAGACAGCAACGCGCGGCTCATCCCCGTCGTGGAGGATCTGACCGACGAGATAATGGCGCTCGGCGGGGCGGCGGGCTCTGAGCTCGGAACCGGCGGAATGCAAACGAAGCTCAAGGCGGCGAGAATCGCGACCTCAGCCGGCTGTGACATGATAATCGCAAACGGTGCGGACCCCGAGATACTCTACGAGATCACGGACGGACAGGCCGTCGGAACAAGATTTATTTCAAGAGGATCAAAGAGATGAAAGCAACTAATGAAATGCTGAGGGATGCGAAGGCGGCGGCAAAGGAGCTGCGCTTGGCATCGCAGGAGAATATTAATTCCGCCCTGCTCTCCATGGCAAGCTCTATAGAAGAGGCGACCGACGCGATACTCGCCGCAAACCGCGAGGACGTTGAGGCCGCGCGCGGGTCAATCTCCGATGTTATGATCGACCGTCTGAAATTGACTCCTGAGCGCATTGCGGCAATGGCACAGGGCATAAGAGAGATCGCGGCGCTTCCCTCCCCCCTCGGAAAAATTCTGAAGCATATAGAGCGTCCGAACGGGCTTGTGATCGACAGGGTTAGCGTTCCGATCGGCGTTATTGCAATAATTTACGAATCGAGACCTAACGTCACCTCGGATGCCGCCGCGCTCGCGCTTAAAAGCGGCAACGCCTGCGTGCTCAGGGGCGGCAAGGAGGCCTACAGATCGTCACGCGCCATAGCGGATGCAATTACACGCGGTATCGTGCGCGCAGGCCTTACCGAAAACGCGGTGCAGCTCCTCTACGATACGACGAGGGACGGCGCACGCGAGCTGATGTGTGCACGCGGATACGTCGATCTCCTGATTCCGAGGGGCGGCGCGGGGCTCATCAACGCCTGCGTGGAAAACGCGAAGGTCCCCTGCATCGAAACGGGAACAGGCATATGCCACATATACGTTGACCGATCTGCGGATATCTCCAAGGCGCTGAGCATCCTCGAAAACGGAAAAACATCGCGCCCGTCGGTCTGCAATGCGCTTGAGGTCTGCCTCGTGCACAAGGACATCGCAAATGAATTTCTTCCTTTAATGAAGGCGCGGCTCACAGAGCGGAGCATCCCCGTCGAATTGCGCCTCGATGAGGCGGCGCGATCCGTGATCGACGGCGTTCCTGCAACGGAGGAGGACTATGACACAGAGTTCCTCGATTACATCCTGGCAGTTAAGACGGTCTCGTCACTCGAAGAGGCCGTGGAGCACATAGAATCACACTCGACCCACCACAGCGAGACGATAATAACGGAGGATCCGAGTGCGGCAAGATACTTCACGGAGGGCATAGATTCGGCCGCGGTATATGTGAATGCCTCGACGCGCTTCACCGACGGCGGAGAATTCGGCCTCGGATGCGAGATGGGCATCTCGACGCAGAAGCTGCATGCACGCGGCCCGCTCGGCATTGAGGAGCTTACAACTTACAAATACATCGTCCGCGGAAACGGACAGATAAGGTAGGATCTGATTATGAATGTAGGATTTATCGGTTGCGGAAACATGGGCGGCGCGCTTGCCTCTGCCGCTATAGGAAGCATCCTTCTTTACGATAAGAATGAGGACGCGGCAATGGCGCTCGCAGATAAGATAGGTGCGAGGGTCCTCGGCTCTGCGGCGGAAACGGCTGCTGCCTCGGATATCGTTTTTCTCGGCGTCAAGCCGAACGTCATACACTCCGTGGCGGACGGCATCCGCGAGTCCGTTAAGGGCGGAAAATGCACCGTCGTCACAATGGCGGCGGGAATTTCGATCGCGTCGCTGGAGGAGCATCTCGCCCCCGGCACGCCGATAATAAGAATAATGCCGAACACGCCCGCCTCCGTCGGAGAGGGCATGATACTCGTCAGCCATAACGCGCACGTCACAGACGCAATGCTCGCCGACTTCAACGCCGTAATGAAGAACGCAGGACGCATCGACATCTTAAGCGAGGGACTCATAGACGCGGCATCTGCCGTTTCGGGCTGCGGCCCCGCCTTCGTATATATGTTTATCGAGGCATTGGCGGACGGCGGAGTAAGGTGCGGTCTCCCTCGCGACAAGGCGCTTCTTTATGCCGAGGCAACGGTCAAGGGCGCGGCCGCGCTCGCGCTGGAGTCAAATAAGCACCCCGGCGCCCTGAAGGATGCGGTATGCTCCCCCGGCGGCACAACGATCGAGGGCGTTGCCGCCTTGGAGGACAGCTCGTTCCGCGGCACGGTAATAAACGCGGTCACCGCAGCATACGAAAAAACGTTAAGGATGAAAAAATAAAATGGAAACGGAAATAAAGATCAGAAGAGCGGCAAGCGGCGACATCGCAAGGATCACCGACCTGCTCCTTCAGGTGCACCGAGTTCATTCTCAGGGGCGACCCGATATATTCAAAAGCGGCTCCAAAAAATATACATCCGAGGAGCTCGAGGCGATACTCCCCGATGACGGGCGACCCGTATTCGTTGCGGAAATGTCGGGCGAGGTCGTCGGCTACGCGTTCTGCATCCTTGAGGAGATAAAGAACAACAGCAGCCTCGCTGACAGAAGGAGTCTTTATATCGACGACCTTTGCGTCGACGAGGAGCACCGCGGAGAGCACATAGGCGAGGCGCTTTACAGATTCGTTCTTGACGAGGCGCGGCGGCTCGGATGCTATCACGTTACCTTAAACGTCTGGAGCCTTAACGGCGGAGCGATGAGATTTTACGAAAAAATGGGACTTGTGCCCATGAAGACAACGATGGAAAAGATACTTTGACCCGGACTCAACGCCCGAATAACGGGTCTTTGACATAAAAAAAGCGGCTTTTTCCGCCCGAATATTCAAAAATCCTTTTATTTTAAAAGAATAAAACACATTTTTTTGCAAAAGCCCTTGAAATTTGCAAAAGTTTATGATATAATATCAAATGTTGATTTGTATTTACAAAAATAAGATAAGCCCCGTCTTTAAGACGAGATTTCAGGAGGTGTACAAATGGCTAAGTGCAGCGTATGCGGTAAAGGCGTTACATTCGGACACAATGTTTCTCACTCTAACCGTAAAACCAACAGAACTTGGAAGCCCAATATCCGCAAGGTAAAGGCTGTCGTTAACGGAACAAATACTACTGTTTATGTATGTTCTCGTTGCCTTCGTTCGGGAAAGATCGAACGTGCATAAGGTTTAAAACTCCGTCAGAAAATGACGGAGTTTTCCTTATTTTAAGACTATGAAAAGAACCGCAATAATAGATTCAAGGGCTCCGACGGCGGCGGAACTCAAGCTCATGTCCCGCGGCTTTCGCGTGATCAGGACAGCACCGACGGCAAAGCTGCCGCCGCCGCTCTGTGCCCATCCCGACATGCTCTTCGCTCTGATAGAAGACACGGTCATCTCCTCTGCGGATTATGTCGAGGAGGCACCGATGCTATTCGACGACCTCGCACACGCGGCGCGCCTCGATTTCGTGATTACGGAGGACCGCTTCGGGCTCGACTATCCGCGCGACTGCATATTCAATGTCCTCGTCATGGGGAATAAGATATTCTGCAAAAGCGACAGCGTCAGCCCCGCCGTCCTGCGCATTGCAGGCAAATACGGGAAGGAAATAATAAGCACAAGGCAGGGATATCCCGCATGCACCGTTCTGCCGCTCGGCGACAGTGCCGCGATTACCGCGGATGTCGGAATGGCGAAGGTCCTGACCGACGCGGGAATAGACGTCACCCTCATCAAAAACGGCGGCATTTCCCTGCCACCTTACGAATACGGATTCATCGGCGGGGCCGCCGGAGTCGCGGACGGCACGGTATACTTTCTCGGAGACCCGAAGCTCCACCCTGATTCGGATAAAATTTTAAGCGCGGCGGAGGGAGCCGGGCTAAGCCTTGTCGCCCTTACCGACTCGCCGCTTCTTGACCTCGGCAGGATCGTCTTTATTTAAGAGCGCGTTTATAACAACGGCGGTGCACGGGATGAGCAATATCCCGACTATGCCGAACAGCGAATATGACCCGTACAAAAGTGCGAGGCTTACGATCGGATGCAGACCCAAGTTCTTGCCGATGATCTTCGGCTCCGCGATCTGACGGATGAACTCCGCGATAAGAAAAAGGATCAAAAGTCCGATTCCGAGCGCCCGCGAGCCGAACGCAAGCTGAAAGACCGACCACGGAACCAGAACCGTTCCGATCCCGATGACGGGCAGAATGTCAAGAACGGAGATTATAACGGATATCAGAAACGCGTATTCCACGCCGAGCAGCAAGAGCCCGATGAACACCGTCGCAAACGTAATCAGCATCACAGTTGCATACCCCTTTGCGTATTTTGCACCGATGCCGAGAATTTCGTTTTTAAAGCGGACAACAGCGTTAAACATTCTCTCGGGGAGCTTGGACCTCAAAAATCCGTTCACACGCTCGAGATCGAGTGAAAAAAAGATGCTGGCGATCAATGTCACGACGATGAATAAAACGGCGCTCGGGACCGCAGATACGGCACGCGCGGCAAATGCGGCGAAGGATGACGTCAGCGAGGCGACAGCCTCCTCAAGAGTGTGCGCGATTCCGTCGGAGATCCCGTCGGGCAAAAACCGCGCCAGCGTGCTCTCGGGGTTCATTATGCGCTCGAAGACGGTGAAGATCTCCTTTTGCTCTCCGAGAGATGTCAGAATGCGCCATGCCTGAACAAGAAGCTCTCTTACGAAGAAAAAGACGGCGAGTAATCCGAGCGCAATGAGACCCACCGCCAGGATCAGTCGGAGCACACGCTCGGGCACATGAAGCCGCGCGGACAGATAATGCGCGGGCGGGCGGACGGCGAACGCGATCGTCCAGGAGATCAAAAACGGGAGAAGGATCAAGAGCAGATGCTTCAAAAAAATATATCCGAGGATCAAAAGGCCCGCAAGGCATATCACTATTTTTGAGAAGAAATCGATTCTTTCCTTCATACCGCACCTCATTTTTTCGCTTTATACAATTATATCCCTAACAAATCAATTTTATAATTAAAAAGGAGAAATATAAAAAATGGTAGTTATCGAAATGCAAAACGGCGCACAGATCAAGCTCGAGCTTTATCCCGATGCCGCACCGAAAACGGTGGAAAACTTTGAAAAGCTTGTGAAAAGCGGATTTTACGACGGGCTTACCTTCCACAGAATAATTCCCGGGTTCATGATCCAGGGCGGAGATCCGCTCGGCAACGGAATGGGCGGTGCCGACGAAAACATCGAGGGCGAGTTCCGTGCGAACGGACATGACAATCCGATAAAGCACGAGCGCGGTGTCATCTCCATGGCGCGCGCATACGATCCGAACTCCGCCTCGAGCCAATTCTTCATAATGCATGAAGACGCACCGCATCTCGACGGTCAGTACGCCGCATTCGGAAGAGTGACCGAGGGACTCGACACGGTCGACGAAATAGCATCGATTCCGACGGGCTACGGCGACAGACCCAAGATCCCCGTTGTCATAAAGCGCGCTTACATCATATAAAACGCACTAACGCAAAAAAGGGGGGCAAGAACGCTCGGCGGCCTTTGCCCGCGCATGTTCTTCCCCGCTTTCCTCTTACAAAGAAAAAGGCGGCGCCCGTTTTCTTCACACGGGTGCCGCCTTTTTCTTGCTTTTTATTTAAACTCAGATATATTTTTCAAGCCCTTGATTTAGGACAGCGAGATCACGAATGATCCTCGCCCTCCTTCGGCGGCTCGTCCGCAGTCCCGGGATCGGCAGGATCGGGATCACCGTCGGCAGCAACCTTCTCGCCCTCCCTCTTTGCGAGGTACTCCTGAAGCAGCGTGACAAAGACCGAAAACAGAGGAATGAACAGAATCATTCCGATAAGGCCGAAAAGATTTCCGCCGATGAAAACGGCAACCAATGTCCAAAGCGCGCTTAAGCCGACGGCGTTTCCGACGACATGGGGCGCGATCAGTTGCGTTTCTATGATCTGAACGACGAAGACAATGATGATGTAAGCGATTATTTTCTCCGGAGCACTGATCAACGTGAGCAGAGCGCCGATACCGAACGCGGAGAACGCGCCGACATACGGCACGAACGCAAGGATCGCAGTCATGAAGGCGATGATAAACGCATTCGGCACGGAGAAGATCGCCAAAACCGTGAAGACAAGGACACCGAGGATGCACGCCTCTATAAACTGACCGGAAAGATATTTGTAATATTTATAATTCAAGAGATTTGCCGCGTAGTAGAGCCTGTTTCTCGTTTTTTCTTTAAACAGCACCGCGCATATGCGCTTCGTCTGCTTTGCGAGATTGTCCTTTGCCAAGAGGGCGTATATTGCGACAAAGAGCACCATGAACGCCGTAAATATACCGGAGACCGCGGTGACGGCAACGGAAAATACGGACTTTAATGCCGTGATGGCATAGGTCTTTGCGAGCTCTGTTATATTACTGTGCTCACGAACCCAATTTTCAAGCTCGGTGGTGTCCAAGCCGAACTTATCCTCTAACATCTCGGAGATCTCGGGCAGGTTGTTCGAAAACGTGCTGTAAATGCCCTGCACCGATTCGATAAGCATCGGGATGACCAGGCTGAATCCGAGCACACAGACGCCGATGAGCGCCGCAAGCGTAAGGATGAGGCTCGTCATGCGCTTGAGCCTCGGGCCGGGCTTGTGCTTCGCCCGCTTGAAGATCAGGGTTATCAGATTTTCAAATCCCTTCATGGGAACGTTAAGTATAAATGCAATCAGAAATCCCGCAATGACGGGAAGCAAAACGGCAAATATGTATTTTGCGAAATTAAAAATACCGGTTACATGATTCAGCACAACGAACAGTATGACGCCGAAGGCGATCAGCAGGTACTCGCGCTTTAAAAAACGCTTCATTATTCTCCCTCTCTTTCCGCGGCCGATATAAAGCCACGGGCAATACATCAAAACGCTGTAGATATTATACTACTTTGCTTTTCCTTTGTCAATATTTTTATGTTAACAATATAATAAAGACCTGCAAAAAAACAAACCGCGCCTTTTCGACAGAAAAGCAAAAAAGGCCGAGACCGGATATTCTCCGATTGACGACCTTTTTTAAGCCCTATGCAAACGGATAAGGACGTCAGTAAGGAAGCTTTAAAACATCCTTCGGCTTGCGCAGTGTCCACATTCCGTTTGTAAAATCGGGAATGGACTGCGGAGCGCCGCCCTCGCTTATCGATTTTTCCGAAAGAGCCGTGATGACCATCCATGATGCTGCGTCGTACACGTCGATCGGCATCTCCTCTTTATTCAGGAAGCAATCCATGAATTTGCGGATGAGGATGTGGTCCATTCCGCCGTGGCCGAGCTGCTTTGTCTCCTCGGATATGTCCGTCCACTCGGGCGGCAGATACTCGCTGTAATATTCCTTCGCATTGTCGAGCGCTTTTTTGTAATACTCCACGCTCTTCCAATGCTCCGTTCCGCTCTCGAAGAAGACGATGTTCGGCGTCTGCTCATAGAAGCCCTTGGTGCCGCGCACGGTGAAATCCCTCGTGTAATAGCGCGGGAGCGTTGTGTCGAGCGTGAGAAGTATCGTTTCTCCGCCCGCACAGGTGATGATCGTGTTTATAATATCTCCCTGCTTGAATTCCGCATTCTTAAGCGTTTCGTCCCTCTCGTAGAGCTTGTTGTCGTCTATAAACTCACGGACGCCCGCACTGCATGAGGCAACGGAAACGAGAGTGAGCATTTTATTGCCCCTGTTGATGTTGAGGAGCTTTGCGATGGGGCCGATATCGTGCGTGGGATAGTTATCGCAGTTGCGGGTCATGTAATTGCGCAGACGGTAATGGCGGTTGATATTCCCGCATGCGATCTCCCAGCGCAGATCGTGAGCATAGGCACCCTTGCAGTGAACTATTTTACCGAATTTGCCCGCCCTTGTCATCGAGGTTGCAAGGAGCTCATCCTCGCCGAAGCAGCAGTTCTCCATGAACATGAACGGAGTCTTGGTGCGCTCGTAAGCGTCGACAAGCTTGAAAAGCTCCTCGACCGTGTATGCGCCTCCGACCTCCATACCGACAGTCTTGCCGGCCTCCATTGCAGCAATGGCGACCTGCACATGTGTTTCCCAATATGTCGCGACATAGATAACATCTACATCGGATCTTTTCAAGAGCTCGTTATAATCCGTCGTTGCGAACACATCGTGACCGCGCTTCTCCTTGATCAAGCTCGCCGCGTGCTCGCATCTGTCGGCATACAGATCGCACACCGCCGTGATATCCGCATCGTCGAACGTGAGGATAACGTCGTTTATCATACTGTAGCCTCTGGCACCGAGACCGATTACTCCGAATCTGACATTATTCTTTTTCATAGCATCCTACCTTTTTCTTTTTTCTTAATTATACATCCGTGAGATATAATTGTAAAGGTAAAAAAGAACGGAAAATTTGTAAAAAAGCACTAAATAGATCATGAATAAAATATCGCCGATTCCACCGTGCCGTTTTTCAAATATATCCGCGGCACCCGCCGTCCGACGGTGCACACACATTCATATCCGACCGTGCCGTTCTTACAGGCGAAGCTGTCGGCGCTTTCGACGGCGGCGGCACCGTATACCGTGACCTCATCAAAAAGAGACGCCCCGATGTCCGTCACGTCTATCATCAGCTGATCCATGCACACCCGCCCGATTATCGGCGCGGGTCTCCCGCAAACGGTCAGCAAAACGCCGTTTGACGACGAGCGGGGAACGCCGTCCGCATACCCTATCGGAACGGTGGCAACTGTAGTGTCTGCCGCGGCGACGAATTCCCTGCCGTATCCCACACGCTCGCCGCGATGCAACGTTTTTATGCTTGAAATAATGCTCTTCAGCGTCATGACCGGCTCAAGCGGAGGGCGGTTTCGCATGTTGGCGGAGGGCATAAGCCCGTAAAGCGATATGCCGAGCCGCACCATGTCGCAGGCAAGCTCGGGATAGTCGAGGGTCGCCGCGCTGTTGGAGCAGTGACAGACGGGCAAGTCGACTCCGCGGCGACGCATGTATTCGCATGCCGACTTAAAAAGCTCTGCCTGCCTTCTCGTATAATGCATATCCGCGGCACGCATGCCGCCGTCGGCGGACGAAAAATGCGTGAACGCCCCCTTCACGGCAATGCCGGGCAGCTGCGCCGCCCGATATGCGTCGGGCAAGGAATTCTCCCCCTCCGTGTTTACGAAAAAGCCTATTCTCCCCATACCCGTGTCAAATTTTACGTGTACTTTGACAACAGCTCCGCACTCAACGGCGCATCTTGACAGCTCCTTGGCAAGCGCAAGAGAATAGAGGGTCAGCGTTATACCGTTCTCGTATGCTAAGGCGGCGCACAGGGGCGAGACATAGCCGAGGACAAGTATCGGAAGCGAGATCCCCGCGCGACGAAGCTCCAGCGCCTCCGCAAAATTGGAGACCGCCAAATGATCGGCACCGAGCTCCTCATACAGGCGCGCCATGCGCATAGCCCCGTGACCGTACGCGTCCGCTTTGACAACCGCGCAGATAAGCTTGCCGCTTGCCGCGGCCTTCAAACGCTCGAAATTGCTCCGCGCCGCATCGAGATCTATCTCAGCCCACGCACGGAAGTACTCTGGTGTCCCGTAAATCAAAGGGCCGAGACTCACGCTCGGCACCCTCTTATTTCTGCAAAATTCATCTTAATCCTCATATCGGCCTCCGTTCTGCCGCCCGATATCGGACGCACATCATACAACAGCCGCGCTCGGATCGCGGCCGCATTGAGGTCATGGGCGCGGCGCACCGCTTTCCCTGCCCTCTTCACTACATTATATTATCCAAGTGACCGATTTATTTAGATCTTTTTAAAGAAAACGCAAGCCGATATTTAGGAGTTATGCCCGCGCTCGCATACGGAGACATCATGCTGCCTCGGTCAACGCACGCTCTTTATCACAGATATCAGATGCTTCGGATTCAAGCTCTTGATCATGAGCCAGTTATTCTCTCTTATCGGCTTGATTATAAAGCCGATTATTACGTTTGTGAACATTTGGGTCACGAGCGAGGCGACCGCCGCACCCGAAATTCCTATGAGCCTGATAAGAATGAAATTAAGCACTATGTTCATTACCGCGCCGAGCGTGTACGTGATCAAAAGATAATTCTGCTTCTTCTCCGCGAGGATCCAAATGTCACGCACCGCGCCGAGATAAGAGAACGTGGAATACCATACGAGGATCGCCAGCGGGGTCGCCGCCGCGGAGTATGCCGCACCGTAAAACAGTCGGATTATAAATCCGGAAAAAATGCTTATCACAAGGCTCTGCGCCAAGGACAGGTAGATAACTATCGAATACAGCGCTGTAAGCGTGCTTTTGTATCCCTCCTCGCTCTCCTGCTTGTTTTGGAATATCACGGGTCGCACCGAATCGATTATGGCACCGAAAACGAACGACGTCATTCCCGCGCATGTCACTGCCGCGGAATAATATCCGCAGGCGGCATCGTCGATCATGAGCTTCAGCATGACCTTGTCCGTCTGGGAAAAGAGC
Organism: uncultured Ruminococcus sp.; assembly: GCA_964593825.1. Taxonomy (GTDB): domain Bacteria; phylum Bacillota; class Clostridia; order Oscillospirales; family CAG-272; genus UBA1740. The sequence goes on along the minus strand of CAZQII010000022.1, from coordinate 9,771 downwards.
GTGATCATCATGGCGGAGACTATATAGTATTTACTCGAGGAAAAAAGCTCGCGCGCCGTTTTAAGGGAGAAGCACGGTCTCGAGCGCGTTTGCACGAAATAGACCGTTATGAGTCCGACGGCGATAAGAAAATAATCGAATGACTGTGCCGCCGCGAACCATATGATGCTGCCTCCGAAGACGAGAAAAAGGATCTTGTACGCGGATGCCGCGGCAAAAGCAACGAGTGCGATCACCGCATGGTACTTCGACATGAGCTTTGCCTGGAACCAGTACTGCAAAAGCTCGAAGCATTGAAAAACGAGCATAGTCCCGTATACCACGCAGACCGCGACCGTTTCCCACTCTCCTCTGTTCACGACCGAGGTGAACGCAAATATGCCGACGATGCTGAGCAGCGACGAGAAAAACGACATGGCAACGGCTGTGCTCATGATCTCACCCTCGCGCTCGGGCTTTGAAATGATCTCGCGCACGAGCGTGAAATTCAGGCCGAGCTGCATTATCGGCACGAAAAACGATGTCACCGATGCCGCATAATTTATGATTCCGTAGCCGTCGGGCTCGAGCAGTCGCGCCGTCAGCACGGTCACGACCAGCGTGAGCACAGCCTGTATCGCCTTGCACACTATTATCCAAGATGCGTTGTTCACAACTTTGTTCTTTAACATTTATCCACCCTGCGCCGACACGATCGGCGGATCTCTGCCGATCGCGGCGTATTCCTTTTTAAAAAAAGCGCTTTTCGAATTCAATTATATCACACAGGCGGATAAATGTCAATTATTTTAAATGCTTTTGCCGCCGTATATAAAGCGGGCCGCCCCAAGCACCGTTAGTACCGAAGGCAGCCCGCAAATATTAACTTTTATTTCGTGCCGAACAGTCTGTCGCCGGCATCGCCGAGACCGGGGAGAATATATCCGTTCTTGTTCAGGCAACGGTCAAGGGTGGAAACGTAGATGTCCACATCGGGATGCGCCTGCGCAACCTTCTCGACACCCTCGGGTGCACCGATGATTGCCATGAATTTGATATGCTTGCATCCGCGCTTCTTCAAGAGATTAATCGCGTCACACGCGCTTCCGCCCGTGGCAAGCATCGGATCGACCAAGAGCACAAGCTTGTCCTCAATGCCCACGGGGAGTTTGCAGTAATATTCACACGGCTCCAGCGTTTCCTCGTCGCGATACATTCCGATGTGTCCGACTCTCGCCAGCGGGAACAGCACGTGAACCCCGTTGACCATTCCGAGTCCGGCGCGCAGGATCGGAACTATTACGACCGAATTGTCCGCTATCACCTGCTGCTTGCAGACCTCCAGCGGAGTCTTCACCTCTATCTCTGTGACCTCTACGCCGTCCTTCAGCGCCTCATATGTCATCAGCGTTGTGATCTCCTCCACCAGCTCGCGGAATTCTTTCATACTGGTCTTTTCGTCACGGAGGATCGCGATCTTATGTCGGATCAGCGGGTGATCGAAAATAACAACATTATCGTAATTTTTCACAGTATCGGTACTCCTATCTGTTTATTGTTTTTTATCTTGCTTTGCATGCAGGACCACGTTGACAACGATGCCGAGGATCAGGGCGCATGCGATGGATGTGAGGGTTACGGGGCCGATCGCCATCGCCATGCCGCCGATGCCCGCGATCATAATAACGGAGACGGTGAACATGTTGGCATTGTCCTCGAGATCCACCTTCTGGATCATTTTCAGGCCGGAAACGGCGATGAAGCCGTAAAGCGTGACGCAAACTCCGCCCATTACGCATCCGGGAATGGAATCAAGGAATGCAACGAACGGCGCGATAAACGAGATGAGCATCGCCATGACCGCGGTCGCTGTGATCGTGGCAACGGAGGCATTGCGCGTGATCGCAACGCAGCCGACCGACTCACCGTATGTCGTGTTGGGGCATCCGCCGAAGAGCGCACCGGCAAGGGAGCCGACGCCGTCGCCGAGGAGCGTGCGGTGCAGACCGGGATCCTCGAGAAGATCGTGATCGATGATCGAGGAGAGGTTCTTGTGGTCGGCTATATGCTCAGCGAAAACAACGAACGCAACGGGAATGTAAGCCACCGCAATCGTCGCAACGTACGACCAGCTGAAATCCTTAAAGCCCTTGACCGCCTCAAGGAAGGAGAAGTCGGGGACCTCGAAGAACGTATGTACGCCGACACCGCCGTCCACCAGATCCTTGAACGGAGCGAAATCGATGATCACGAGCTCATCGTTGCCCGTCTGAATGCCGATCACCGTGAAGATGAGCGCGACCGCGTAGCCCGACATGATGCCGATGATGAAGGGGATGAGCTTTGCCATCTTCTTTCCGTATGTCGAGCAGATCACGACAACGAACAGCGTGACCATCGCGCAGATGAAGGACACCCAAATATTGCCCGTCATGACGAACGAGCCGTTGGCATCCGTCGCACCGTAAGAGAATACATCCTTAATTGCCGCACCCGCGAGAGAAAGACCGATGATCGCGACCGTCGGGCCGATAACCGCGGCGGGCATCAGCTTGTCGATCCAGGCAACCCCGACGAGCTTCACCACCAGGGCGATGACCACATAAACGAGGCCGGCAAATATCGCACCGATAATAATGCCGAGATATCCGAGCTGTGCGGAGACCGCACCGGCAAACGCCGCGGTCATCGAGCCGATGAAGGCAAACGAAGAGCCCAGAAATACAGGACTGCGGAATTTTGTGAAGAGCTGATATACCAGCGTTCCGATGCCCGCACCGAACAGAGCGGCAGACACGCTCATGTCCAGGCTGATGCCGAGCCCAGCGCCGTTGATGTTGCTGCTGACTATAACGGGAACGGCAATGGTCGCCGCCATGATAGCGAGAAGCTGTTGAATCGCAAACACGACGAGCTTTCCGAACCTCGGTCTGTCGTGAATGCCGTAAACCAAGTTGTTTGTCATTTCAAACGCCTTTCATTAAATAAATTATTAAAGTGAAAACAGCATAAAAATAGGAAAAAAACCTCAAAAAGCTTTGGCTTCTTTCCTCCTTTTTTCTGTCACTATTGCTTTGTATTGTACCACATTTTGTCTGTGTTTGTCAACAGATTTTCAAGATTTTCGACAAAAATTATAAATATTTTACCTTTTTCGCACAAAAATGTGCGCTCCCCGTAAAAATCCCCCCAAAGCACCGACACAAAGCGCCGAATCGGCCATGTGCATCGTTCATTTGGGGGGATAAAACTCACATACGTTTTTTAATCGCTGAAGATCAGAACAGTGTTACGGGAACAAAGAAGTAAACAGCGAAGAGTACGGATACGACGATCGCAACGACGGAGACGTTCCAAACGGGCTTCTCCTCTTCCTTCTTCGTGATCGCATACTTGATTATCTCAACAACATATGCAAGAACGGACATAACGGTGTAGGAAAGAAGGCCGATACCGATGCCCTTGGTAATAGAGTAAGAAAGCACCATTACCGCAACCGTAAGGAATGCGGATGTTGCATTGATTGCCGTGCTGAAGTCAATAGACTTAATGTTGTTCTTCATCATCAAAACGCCGACATAGATAAGCGCAGATGCCGCAGCCGCGGAGGGGATGGTCGCAAATACGGGGAGAGCGAACATCGAGACGAAGAAGAGGCACGCCGTTGTGAACGCGGTGAGACCGGTTCTTCCGCCTGCAGCAACACCGGAGCCGGACTCAACAAAGGTCGTTACCGTAGAGGTTCCTACGATTGCGCCGGCGCAGGTACCGATGGCGTCGCTCATCATGATCTTGCCGTAGTTGTGGGGCTTGTTGTTCTCATCGGAGAGAATGCGGTTTCCGCCGCAGCAGCCGACGATGGTGCCCATGGTGTCAAACATATCGATCATGCAGAACGTGATAACTACCATTATGATAGTGAAGATAGTTGCGTCCGCGGGGATGAGACCGTCGCTAAATACATCGGTGAAGGAGCAGAACACGCTGTTCTCGCCGCCGAAGTAGTCGCCGAAGTTCTCCCAGAACTTCCAGGACACATTGCCCTCGCCCTTGAGAATGCTGAGATCGGTAACACCGAGAGGAATACCGACAATCGTTGCACCGAGGATGCCGAAGATAACGGAGCCCTTGACACGGAGCTTATCAAGTATAGTAATAAGGAACAGACCGATGAAAGCAACCGCAGCGGTCTTTGCCGCAACAGCGCCGGTGGGGATCGCCCACTGTACGGTTTGAGTATCCCAGTTGGTGAAATCAACAAGTCCGACCTGAGTATAGCCGTTCGTTACAATGATGCCGGCATTCTGGAAGCCGATAAATGCAATGAACAGACCGATTCCGACAGAGATCGCGCTTCTTACGGCAACGGGCATACCGTCAAAGATAGCCTCGCGCAGCGTCTTGCCCTTAATGCGGATCAAGGACAGAAGCAGGAACAAAAGACCGGAGATAAGCACCAGGAAGAATGCCTGGCCGGGGGTGTAGTGACCGTATCCGCCGTATCCGCCGATCATACCGCCGAGCATGGAGTTGAGTCCCATGCCGGATGCCTGTGCGAGCGGCATCTTGGCGAGAAACGCCATGAGCAACGTACCGATAACCGCGCCGAGAGCCGTTGCGATAAAGGACGCTGCCCAATAAGCACTGCCGGCACCGAAGATCTGGTTCGGGTTAACGGTAAGGATGTAAGCCATTGACAGGAATGTTACCACGCCTGCAACAAGCTCGGTTTTGACACTTGTCTGCTTCTCTACAGGATCGAAGCCGACGAGCTTTGAAAACTTGCCTTTCATAAGAAAAAGCCTCCTTAAATTTGTGGTGTAAACACCATAATACCCATTAATTATACCACGTTCCGCTATGAAATGCAATAAGTTTGTGAAAAAAAAGTAGAAATTTGTTGAATTTCTTTAATAAAATGTGAAAAAGAGCGTAACAAGTACGCTCCTCGTTGCGCTCGCCGAGCAAAAGAAAAAAGCCCTTTTCACCGCCGAGCATAAGGGGCATGTCATCCTGAGCAAGAGGCGGAGCCTCGCGCCGAACCCGGAGGGCGGCATGCGCCACGCGCCTTGCCGGGATCTCGTGCCCTCTTCGGTACGTCGGTCAGACGCACCGCTTCTTTCGGCAGTATTTTATATCAACCCCTCACCCCAATCATCCCAGCTCGGGTTCTTCGCCTCGACGAGGCCGTTCTTCTTCTCGCGTGTCCATTTCTTCAATTGCTTTTCCCGCACGATCGCGGCATTGACGTCCGTATACTCCTCGAAATACACCAGCTTGTGCACGTGATACTTCTCCGTAAAGCCTTCCACTCTCTCGGTCTTATGCTCGTACAGCCGCCGCGCGAGCTCGTTGGTCATACCGATATACATCACCGAATTGCTTTTGTTGGTCAGTATGTAAACGTAATACATCTCATCACCCGCCTTTTTCTTCCATTATAGCATATTTCTCTGCCGCAATCAACCCCGCTCCGCGCTTTTCCCCGAGAAGCATAACATAAAAGGAACGGTGCGTTCGACCGGCATAACAAAATGATAGCGAGATCCCACCGTGGGCGCATGGCGCCACGGCGCCCTAAAGGGTTCGGTTCCAATCGGCAAGCCGATTTCCACTCAGGATGACACGTCTCTTTTACTAACGCCAGAGAGGATGACTCTTCTTCGGATGACACGTCTTTATTACAACGGCAGGGCGCCACGCGCCTCTTTTTCGCAACACGGGTGCCCTGCATGTGTCATCCTGAGCAAGAGACGAAGTCTCGCGCCGAACCCGAAGGGCGGCATGCGCCCCGCGCCTTGCCGGGATCTCGTACCCTCTTCGGTACGTCGGTCAGACGCGCCATTTTCTACTCTCAAAAAACAAAAAAGAATGCGCAACAAGTTTATTTTTACTCCCTTCTCCGCCGAGATTCCGCCTTCGCTGTCGCTCGGCGCTGCTTACGCAGTTCGGCTCCGCGCGGCCGTTACACGCGCGCCGCTCAGAATGACACGGCGGGGGGGCACTCGGCACAAAAGACTCTGTCATCCTGAGCAAGAGACGAAGTCTCGCGCCGAACCCCATAGGGGCGATGCGGAGCGAACGTCCGCATCGGGATCTCGTCCCCTCTTCGGTACGCTCGTCAAACGCAAAAAAAGCACGGAGCTCTCGCTCCGTGCCCTTCATTTTTATTTTTGTCCGTAAACGTCGTAGTACTCTGTACTTCCCCACTCGATGTCAATGTCCTCCGTCGTTACGTCGGCGCTGGTTCTTATTATATCGCTCTCGGAGAAGGATTCGACAGTGATATAGGGTCTCTCATACTTTTTCATATCAAAATTTCTCCTTTCTCTTAAGCGAGCTTCTCGGCCGCCTGACTGTAGAGCCAGAGTGCCTTCATCAGATTTACGAGATCCGCATCGGAGCTCTCTCTGCTTACTACCGACTTCGCAACGCCGAGCACGCTGATCTCCACCTTGACATTATTCACCGTGAAGGTGTATGCCGTGTTGAGATTCTTCGCGTCGATGTTGTATATGTCGATGTAGACCGCGCCGTCCTTTTCAACGAGGAGCACGTTGTCGCTCGCGTTTGTGAGAGTGACCTCATCCTTGCTCTCCACGTTCAGGTGCACTCTGATCTTCGTCGCATTGTCGAGGACGAGCTGTACCGTGCCGAGGATATTCGTGTCACCCGATTCGACAACAGATGCCTTCAGCGTGCCCTTAATGTCATTCGCCGTTACATCCGTTACGGTCTTTCTCTCGCTCTGCGCGTGGAGGGTGTCAAACGCGCAGTTGTTATTGAAGTACTTCTCCGCATATGCGGCATAGTTCAGCAGCGCATTCGCCATTGCGACGGTGTCCGCATTGCCTGTAGCGATCAGCGTGTCTGCATATGCCTTCACGCTCGTGATGTAGATGCCCTCGTATGTGCCGTCCTTCGTCACGATGTCCAGCACATTGCCCTCAGCGTCATAGAAAGCGATCTTGATCTGCTCGTTCACATCGATCGAGGAGACGGAGGACGAGATCTTTGTCAGGCCGTCCGCATTTGCGTTAAGCTTCGTGAGATCTACAACTCTCGCCTCGTCGCCCACGGTGATGACCGCGGTCGTTGCATTTGCCGAGAGCTTTGCATAGAAGTTCATGCCCAGCTTCTCTCCGAGAGTTACGGAATAAGAATCAAGCACAAGAGCATTATCCGATGCTGCATTTGCATCAAACGCGGTGATGATTCCGTTCGTGTAGGTGTATGTTCCGTTCACGGTCGTGACCGTGCCGGTGTAGCCCTTTGTCGCATCAGTCGAATCATAATTGTTGACCTTGTCGCCGTAGTATACCTGCGTTACGCCCCATGTGATATAAGACTCTGTGAAGGTTATTCCGCCGATATATGTACCGATGCAGGTATATCTATAATTATTGACCGTTTGTCCATTATTATTTTTCATTTGATCGGTTTCAATCAAAAGTTTCGATGCCTTTAAAGCACCGTTTACATACAGGTCATAATATAATTTACTTTCACTTATATAAGTATGCATTGTGATATCCGTATAGATATCCTCCGCGAGAATACCACAATCGACATCGCTCATGTAAAGATGAAACTTATTATCGGTATCATTCTTTTTAATTGTGCCTGCATTAAAATAATTAGAGTCGATTGAGTTGTTATACTTAAATCTGAATCTCACAGCAGTGCCGGTTTCGCTTATTCCGGCGCCTGCCTTAATGCGGAAGTTTATGTTGCCTGATTCAGTAATATAACTGTTTTGGTCATTGTCGTTGTATAGATTGTAAAGATTTGTAATGTCGAGGCCTGTGCTTTGCTTATTTTTTTTTTCATTGACAATCTTATTATTAAACTCTGCAGTGAATTCGGATGTTTTTACCTTATAATATGAGACTCCGTTTTCCTCATATGTTTCTTTGCTTTCGGGCAACTCGCGATAAGTCGTAATCGAACCGCCGTTCAGCTTTTGAACAAATTCGAATCCGTCGCCCCAATCCTTGGTAACAAGCTTATCCTTATCCGACTGCTCAGGTACGGTAACTGTATTTGTAGTAAAAATGTAATATTCTATGTCATCTTCTTTAATTGTCTTTATAAGTCTGTATCCGGTTTGCGTATTACCATAACCACTGTAGACTGCGTAACCGCTTCTTGCAAGAGTAACACCTGCGGCCGAATACTCTTCTGCCGTCCATCTTTGATAAGGGTTCGCGTCAGCCTGAGCCTTGTAGCACTTAACGATCTTGCCGGTATCGGCCTCGGTGACGATCGTGTAACCGTCTACGCTCCTCGTTGTGCCGGTTACGGGCATTCCGTTCTCAAAGAGGTAATAGTCACCGTCGATCTTGAATACGCCGTTGGCCTTATCGGTTGCATTTACGCAACTTTCAAGGTTAGTGTTGTCATTCAAAATCGCGCAACGTACATTTTTTATTGAGAATATGCGTCCTTGGCATGCGGTATTTCCGTACCACCAAGAAAGGTCTCTAAAAAAATTGGTTTTTGATGCATCATCAAACAAAATATACTCTTCTCCTACTTTAATACCGTTGGCATAAAGAGTCATCTTATTATTTGTTTGATCATAAACTCCGGTAATCGTCGTGTAAAGCGATGTGCTGAAGTCTCCCACTACAATGCCATTAAGCTTCAACTTACCGTTCTCATTAGAAGCAAATCCTTTTCCTGCCGTAGTGGATCCGATGTTATTTTTATCGCCGCAAAAACGCAACCTCATAAAGGTTGTATTAGTCAATGCCTCTCCGCGCTTGATCTCAACGGAAAAGACGACATATTGCTTTTGGCTCATGTCATAAAGCCCTGGCACATATGAAACAGTAACATCCGGATTCCCCATATTCCATGTAGCAGGTTTTACAACATCGAGAAACTGCGCCTCACCGTCGGAAGACTTGACTTCGTTATTTCCCATTTCGTCTGTGTTTCTACCCGTCAAGTATTCAATCTTGGTTGATGCGCTTTCGTTATTGACAAATGTCGCAAACAGCTTGTTATCTTCGCTCTTCCAATATCCGTCAACCCAAAGAACATCATCCGTATCGAGCGTCCAATCGTTCCACTGATACAGCTCGCCCGTATGCTTGCCGACAAGGTCATCGAGCGCGCCGTTGTCATACACGGTCTGCGTTTCGCCCGTCGCCTCAGTTCCCTGATCCCCCTCAGCCGCGAAGATGCTCACCGACATGCAGGAGAACAGCATCACAACCGCAAGGAGAAGAGAGATTATTCTCTTTTTCATGATTGTTTCTTCCTTTCTTAAATAAAAAATAAATTAAAGCAGGCACGGAAAAATATTATTATGCCTGTCTTCAACTCAATTATATCACTCCAATCTAAAAAAATCAATAAATTTATTAAAAAATGGCAATTTGCACAAAAAGCTTTGTTAACATTGTACACCGTCCCGCCGCAATGTGCGTGCGCCAAAGACGTGTCATCCTGAGCAAGAGACGGAGCCTCGCGCCGAACCCCACCGGGGCGATGCGGAACGAACGTCCGCATCGGGATCTCGTGCCCGCTTCGGTACGTTCGTCACACAACCGTTTTCTACTCTAATATAAAAACCGAAATAAGAATGCGCAACAAGTTTATTTTTTCTCCCTTCTCCGCCGAGATTCCGCCGTCGCTACCGCTCGGCGCTGCTTACGCAGTTCGGCTCCGCGCGGCCGTGACACGCGCGCCGCTCAGAATGACACGGCGGGGGCACTCGGCAAAAAAGACTGTCATCCTGAGTGAAAATCGGCGCACGCGCCGATTGGAACCGAACCCGGAGGG
>CAZQII010000021.1:0-22502 GCA_964593825.1 uncultured Ruminococcus sp. | reverse complement strand
CACCCAGGAGTGAGCCATGGTTCCCGTTGCGGGAACGCCGTATTCCTTGTCGCTGAGTGTGCAGGCCGTGGCGGCACAGCCGCCGATGTATGAAGCCCGCGCACCGAGTATCGCGCCGTCTGCGCCCTGTGCGCGGCGGGAGCCGAACTCGGCGACCGCCCTTCCGTTTGCGGCGCGGACTATCCTGTTCGCCTTCGTGGCAATGAGCGACTGGTGGTTTACGGAGAGCAGGAGAAAGGTTTCTATGAATTGAGCCTCGATTGCGGGAGCCCTTACGGTGAGGAGCGGCTCGCCTGGGAAGATCGGGGTGCCCTCCGGGACGGCGTATATATCGCCGGTAAACTTAAATGTCGAGAGGTAGGTCAAAAAGTCCTCGGAGAAGATCCCCTTGGAGCGCAGAAAGGCTATATCCTCCGACGTGAATTTAAGGTTTTTAATATAATCTATGACTTGTTCGAGTCCGCAAGCGATTGCAAAGCCGCCGCCGTCGGGCACGCGCCTGAAGAACAGGTCGAAATATGCCGTTTCGTTCGATTTGCCGAGCTCGAAATAGCCGTTTGCCATTGTAAGCTCGTAGTAGTCGCAAAGCAAAGTGTTGTTCATCTTTTGTACCTTTAAATACGTAATCCTTTCTTATAAGTCGGCGTGTGATGCAAAGGCCAAGTGACATTTTGTACGCTCATTTCCGTTTTATGCCGTTATGTAAAAATATTATTGCCTATTACTTCTTTCTCTGTCGATGTAGCCCTGGAGTATCAGTTCCGCGGAGAGGGCGTCTATCGCATTTTTTCGCTTTTTCCCGAATGTCTCCGACGCGTCGAGAAAGCGGTATGCCGCCATGGTGGTCATCCGCTCATCGTAAAAATCGATCGGAATATCCGTAAGCTCGGCGAGAATGGAGGAGAAGGCCTTGACCACCTCCGTGCGCTCGCCGTACGTGCCGTCCATATTTCGCGGCATTCCGATTATAATTTTAACGCATCCGCGCTCGTGCGCTTCCTTTGCGACTCTTACGGCGGTGTTTCTCATTCCGCCCTCGCTTACGGTGGCGACGGCGCCGGCGAACATACCCGCGACATCGCATTCGGCAATGCCTGTGCGCTTATCGCCGTAATCGACGCCGAGATATTTTCCGTGCTTTGTATCCATGCGGTTATTTTTCCTTTGAATTTTGATTTTGAGTTTATGATTTTTTGTATACGCAGACGTAAAAGTCTGCCTCTGTCGACAGCGTGTCGAGGGAGAGAACGCGCTCGCGCCCCTTGCTTCCCGTCCTGTACGCATAGGGCGTCATCATAAACAGCGAGCGGATCTCTGCATTGGAGCTCAGTGTCATCTCGTACCGCACTCTGCGGCTTTCGATCAGCTCAAATCCGTCGATCCGAAGGGAGGCGGGCTCGTTTTTGTAAGGGGTGTCGTATAATTCCGATTTCAGCCCGAAGAGGTGCTCCTCACCGGGGAAGGCGACAATGAATATTCCGCCGGGCTTCAGGATCCGCCGCGTTTCATCCTTCGCAAGCGGCGAAAAAATGTTTATCGCGGCATCGAATGTGCCGTTCTGCGCGGGGATGTGATATGCGCTTGCAACCGCGAAAGAGATGCTGCCGCTTCGCTTTGCGGCGTGACGGACGGCCTCCTTTGATATATCGAAGGCGCACACATCGCTATCTCCGTCGCGCGAGCGTAATGCGGCCTCCACCGCGCTTGTGTAATATCCGTCGCCGCAGCCTATATCAAGGACGGCGGCATGCTTTTTAAAATGCGTTACGGAAAAATCCAAAATGCAGTTTAAGAGCGGCATGTAGTGCCCCGTGTTGAGAAAATCGCGCCGTGCGGCGATCATTTCCTTGTTATCGCCGTGATCTCTGCCACCTACGGGAGGCAACAGATTTATGTATCCCGCGCGAGCGATGTCGAAGCTGTGACCCGACTCGCAAATATATGATCCTTCGCTTTTTCGCAGGCGAGAAAGGCATTTCGGACATGAAAAATACATCGGCCCTCATGCGCTCCTTTCAAATTAAAATAATTATTGTATAAGCATCGCGTCGCCGAACGAGAAGAATCTGTATTTTTCATCGACGGCGGTCTTGTAGGCGTTCATGACAAAATCCTTGCCGGCAAGTGCGCTGACGAGCATTATAAGCGTGCTCTCGGGGAGGTGAAAATTGGTTATCAAGGCGTCGACGGCGCGGAATTTATAGCCGGGATAAATGAATATCCCCGTTTCGCCCGAGGCGGCATGCACGATCCCGTTTTCGTCGGTAACGCTTTCGAGCACGCGGCACGATGTTGTTCCCACCGCGATGACTCTACCGCCGCTCTTGCGCCTTTTGTTTATTTCGTCTGCAGTTTTATCGTCTATGCTGAAATATTCCGCGTGCATGAGGTGATCGGTTATCTTTTCCGCCTTAACCGGGCGGAATGTACCAAGGCCGACGTGGAGCGTGAGCTCGGCGTATCCCGTGCCGCGGGCCTTGATCCTGTCGATGAGCTCATTTGTGAAATGAAGACCTGCGGTGGGCGCCGCCGCGGAGCCCGCATCGTGCGCGTAAACGGTCTGATAGTCGTTTTTATTTTCCAATTTCTTTGTGATATAAGGGGGCAGTGGAATGTTTCCAACCTCGTCGAGCACCTCGTACATGGAGGAAAAGCGGGATCTGTCGTACTCGAACCTAACAATTCTGTTTCCGTCGTCGAGGACATCGGCGACCTCTGCCCGCAGTATATCAGAAAAGTCGAAGCGCGCTCCCTTTTTTGCTCTTTTTCCGGGCTTGACCAGCGTTTCCCAGCTCCCGTCCTCAAGGGCACGCAGGAGCAAGAGCTCGATGGGCGAGCCTGTTTTTTCGCTTGTGCCGACCAGACGCGCGGGGATGACCTTGGACGAATTAACGACCAGTATATCCTCAGGACGCAGGTAGTCGGTTATGCTCGAAAAGATATCGTGCTTTATGCTTTTTGTATCTCTGTCGAGGACCATGAGCCTGCATTTGTCACGCTCGGGGCAGGGGCTTTGCGCGATGAGCTCCTCGGGCAGATCATAATAAAAATCGTGTGTCGAAAGATCTGTTTTCGGACGTTCGTTTACTATTTTTTCTTCAAGCTTTATCATATGCAATCCTTTGTTTGTAATGTGCCGCAGAGCGCTCCGACGCGGCGGCACGGGAATATATAAGAGCTGACCGATGTCAAAAGACGGCTCGGCGCATAAAATAATAATGTGTATTTATTATACACTAAGTTGAACTGTTTTTCAAGGGGGCACTCGTATAAATATGAAAAAGAAGGTGTGCTTTGAGGGCGTCGGCACGGCGATAGTAACGCCCTTTAAGGATGGCGAAATAGATTATGTCGCCCTCTCGAGAATAATCGATATGCAGATCCGTGAGGGCATAGATGCCATTATAGTCGGCGGCACGACCGGTGAGGCGGCAACTCTCTCGGACGGAGAGCGTGAGGCGCTTTATGCCTTCAGCGCCGAAAAGGTAGGGGGACGTGTTAAATTAATATTCGGCACGGGCTCGTGCGATACGGCTCGTGCGGTTTTTTACACCAAGCTCGCGAAGCGCCTCGGGGCGGACGGCGCACTGTCTGTGACACCGTATTACAACAAGGGGACGGAGAGCGGCCTTACGGAGCACTTCTTTGCCGTGGCCGACGCAGCAGACATTCCGACCGTGATATATAATGTGCCGACGAGGACATGCGTCGATATAAGCATAAGATCGCTTGAAAGGCTCGCGGAGCATGAGAATATCGTGGGCATCAAGGAGTCGTCGGATTCGCTCAAGCGTCTGTCCGCGCTTACCGCGCTTTCCGATCGGCTCGCGCTTTATTCGGGCAACGATTATGCGAATTACACATTTTATACCGCGGGCGGCATCGGCGCCGTCTCCGTATTATCCAACCTTTATCCCGCAAGGTGCAAGAGGGTCTATGAGCTGTGCCGCGCGGGGAGCGGTGCCGATGCTCTCGTACTGCAGAGGAGGATGAATCCGCTGATCGACGTCCTGTTCGCCGAGACGAATCCGTCGGTGATAAAATATGCCATGGAGAGGAACGGACTCTGCACCTCCGAGCTCCGTCTGCCCTTGACAAGGCCGAGCTCCGCGACAAGGGAGCGGCTCATGGCGGCCATCGAGGCATATGAGAGGGAATAGGCAGCTCTGCCGTAATAATCGTAGTGCACAGCACCAGTCACGGTGCTGTGCACTTTCTCATATTATTTTTATCATATTCGAGTCTATGGCCTCGACGTAAATGTCCGGGTCGGCTCTTGTGATTATATCGGTGAAGAGCTCCGTTATAGCAGATTCCGTAAAATAGTGGCCTGCCGTTATGAGATTTATGCCGAGCTCCGCAGCCTCCTCCATCATATTGTATCCTATGGAGCCGGAAACGTATGTGTCCGCGCCGGCGGCGATCGCGTCACTGATGAAGCTCTTTCCTTCACCGCCGAGGAGCGCCACGCGCTTGACAGCGTTGTATCCGTCGGAGTATGCGACGGAGTCGGAGCCGAGCGCCTCCTTCACCTTGAAGGCGAAATCCTCGAGCGGCATCTCCTCGTCAAGCTCTCCGATGCGCCCCATATTTCCTTCTCCGAAGGGGACCGTGTCAAAGAAACCGAGCCTGTCGGCCAAAAGATCGTTGACCCCGCCGCTCACCTTGTCGGCGCGCGTGTGAAAGGAAAAAACACTTATTCCGTTGGATATGAGCTTGATCAGCTTTCTTCCTATGCTGATGTCCTCGCTCACCGATGGTATGGGCTTGAATATCAGCGGATGATGCGAAACGATGAGATCGAATCCGCGCTTGATTGCGTAATCGACGATCTCCTCCGTGACATCCAAGGCGACAAAAACGCGCTCGACCTCTGCGAGCGAGTCGGGACAGCACATAAGTCCGTCATTGTCCCAATCCTCTCGAAGGGATGACGGAATGCGCTCATCGAACACTTCATAAAGTTCCTTAACGGTCATGACTGTTATCTCCCTCTATTCGGAGGCAGACAGCTTAATAAGTCTGTCGATCTCCTTGCTTATCAGATTTACTTCGTATTCAAGTTCCGAGGTCTCGAGCGATGCCTGTGCTTTACCTTTATATGCACGCATATCGGAAGCAAGACGGGCTCGCAGAAAGCCTATTTTTGCCGGTATTTCGTCGCACGGGGTGTCTCTAAGTCCGATCTGTGCGAACATTTCGGTATTCGATTCGACGGTGCCGCCGTACTCCGCGCAGAGCGTGCGGTAAAATTTCTTTCCCTCGGATGTGTAGGATTCACCGATGACGGAAAATCCGTTTTCTAAAAGATATCTGCAGAGCGTGGCCTGCTTTGTCATCGGCTGAAGGATGAGCCTTATTCCCGCCTGCTTAAAAAACGGTGCGCGCTCTATAATATCGGCGATAAGCTCGCCGCCCATGCCGAAGATTACAATGTCCTTGGCGCCGCTGTGCTCGAGCCCCTCCGCGCCGTCCGCCAAGATGAGCTCGACCTTGTCCAAGACTTGCGCCTCCGTGGCATTTTTCCTCGCGGAGTCGAGCGGACCGGGATTTATATCCGACAGCACCGCCCGCTCGATGAGTCCCTCTTGCAAAAGGTAGATCGGCAGGAGTGCGTGATCCGTTCCGATATCGGCGAGCACGGTGCCGCGCCGCACGTATTTTACCGCAGATGCCAGCCTTTTGCCGAGCAAAAGCGGCTTTTGCCTTTTATTATTTGCTTGCAAGGTATTCGTTTATCTTCTTGACGAGCTCGTCTGCGTCTGTTCCGTGCACCTCACATGCGTCCGCTATGGATTCGCCGCGAGAGTGAGGGCAACCGAGGCAGTGCATTCCTATTTCAAAGAAAAAGCGTGCCGTCTCCACATCAAAATCAAGTATCTCTCCGATAAGAGTTTTTTTTGTAACCTGCATTTTAAATCATCCATCCTTTTCATTCATTTTATGTTACAGTTATTTTATCACATTATGCGCTAAAAATCAATATATTTTTCGAGATTTGTCGATAAAGGCAATCGGGGGACGGAAGGTGCGGTGAAAATCGGGGCACATAGGATGACAGGGCGTTGATGCTCGGTGGGCTTGACGGGCGTACTGAAGGGGGAACGAGATCCCGGCATGCGCTGTGCGCCAAGCCGCCCTCCGGGTTCGGCTTCAAGCGTTCCGCTTTCCGCTCAGGATGACACGCACCTTTTGCTCGGTGGGTGTGACGGGCGTACCGAAAGGGGGAACGAGATCCCACTATGGCGCGGGGCGCATGCCGCCCTCCGGGTTCGGCTGCAAGTGTCGCGGTGCGTCCTTCCGCTCAGGATGACACGGCTTTGATGCTTTGCGGAATAAAGGGCGACCCGTGCAGATAAAAACGTATGTACAATATAGATAAGAGGCACCCCGTGTGCAAAAAAAGCACGGAGCCCGTGAATGAGCTCCGCGCCTATCAATATTAAACTGTGCCTTCGGTTTTTTATTGCCTACCGAGGAAAAAGCGCTTTACAGCACGATGTCACCGTCGGAGCAGCAGATCCTTTTGATTGAAGAATTTAAGCCTCCGTATTTATATATCATATTCCACTGCGCGATCGTTCCTTTGAAGGTTATGTGAGTGAGTTCTTCGCAATAGGAGAATGCATATGACTCTACGGTCGTTAATTCTTCGGGGAGCGTTAAGCTTGTAAGGCTTCGACAGCTTATAAATGCATATTCGCTAATATTCGTCAGGCCGCTACCTATTGTTACGCTCGTAAGTCCTTTGCAGCAGGAGAACGCACGATCTTCTATATCGGTTATACCGTCGGGAATTTCTATGCTTGTAAGCTCATTGCAGTAACTGAACGCTTCGGAATAAATCTTTTTAATGCTGCCGAGTATCGTTACCGAAGCAAGGCTGTTACAATTGTAAAACGCGTAAGAATGTATGAATTTCGTGTCGCTGTGTATTTGGACGGAGGTTATTTTTTTGTCCTTTGCTTTCACAAGAATGAGGTAGGGATTAGCATCGTTTCCAATATAGTATGCATTATCGTATTCGTTGTAATTAATACTGTTTGAAGAGGAAAACGTTTGATTACCTATGGATGTTACACTGTCGGGAACATTTATTTTCTCGAGTCCGGTGCAACCGGAAAAAGCTTGAGCTCCTATTCTTGTTACGCTGTTAGGTATCTTGATCTCCGTCATGCTTTTGCAATTGTGAAGCGCGTAATCGCTTATCTCGGTCATACCGTTGGGAAGGGTAAGCTTTTTTATAAGGCTGTTTTTCAAATATAAGTTATTCGCAATGGTTACGGGGTTGCTGTAGACATCGTCGAATTTTATCTTGCACCAGCTTGCAATATCGCTTATGTAAACGCTCTTGAGAGCCGTGCAACCGGAAAATGCGGAATAGCCTATTCTCGCAACACTGCTCGGAACAGTAACGCTCTTAAGGCTCTTGCAATCCTTGAAGGCGTTTTGATATATATTCTTTGTACTGCTGTGGACAGTAACGGAGGTGATATCGGTATCCTTCGCTTTCATGAGGAAAAGATAAGGGTTATCTTCGTTCCCTAAGTAATATGCGTTATTATATTCAGTGTAATTGAGATCATTGCAGGCGTTAAACGCGTCGTCGCCTATTTCGGTCACGCTGTCGGGAATAATTATATCCGTAAGATGATAGCAATATGAAAATGCGGAAGGACTGATGCCCGTTATGCTTTCGGGAAGAGTTACCTTCGAGAGGCTGTAACAAGAGGTAAACGCCGACTCGCCTATCTCGGTTACACTGTCGGGAATCGCTATGTTAGAAAGTCTCCAACAGTAAAAAAACGCCCCTTCGCCTATGCCGGTCACGCCGTCCGGAATCGTTACACTCGTAAGCTGTGAACAATTTGAAAACGCATCGCTATATATGAATTTAGTATTGCTGTGTATGTTTACGGAGGTGATATCGGTGTTTTTTGCCTTAACAAGGTAAAGATACGGATTACTTTTATTTCCGAGGTAATATGCGTTATCGTATTCATTGTACTTAAAAGCTTCGTGGGTCGGAAATGCATTGACGCCCACATTCTTGATGCTGTTGGGGATAGTTAAGCTTGTGAGATGTTGCCAAGGACTAAACAGATTCGCGTTTATTCCAGTTACGGGCTTGCCGTTATATGTGCTCGGAATCACTATGTCGGTATCGGTGCAGCTGCCAAGCGCCCGAACGCTATAGCTTTCTCTATCGCTGTTTAACTCGAATCTCAAGCCTTCGCTTGCGGGAAGCTCCTCTATGTCTGAATCTTCTTCGCCATCGGCCCCTGTTCCGGTCCCGTCTCCGGTGCTCGGTGCATTCGGCTCGGTAGGTGTATCGGCATCTTTGTCATTGCCGCACGAGGCGATCACGAAGAGAAGCGCACATATCAGCGCTGCGAGCATTAATTTTTTCAAGTTGCTTTTCATTTTTCTTCTGTTCCTTTTCCTGCTTCTTTATGATATTTCGCTTTGCGAATATATTTAGCATAGCACAATTTTCCTCCGATGTCAACACTTCGGAGTTAAATTGCCGCGTTTTGCTGCGATGTGGCAGTGCTTGCACGGTGCGGGACTTTCGACGTGCGGAAGGTTCTTTTTCGTCTGCGGTTTTTGAAAAACGGGTCCGCCCGCGGGATGCGCGGCGCCGCGATCTTGCACCGAAATGACGGAAATCGTCAAAAAAACATTGACTTTTACTTTAATATAATATATAATATTAATTAACGGATTTTTTCGTAAAAACTATTTGCGAGTAAATGAATGAACAGACAGGATTTTTTTAAGGACGCCAAGTGGCTGAGCGCGGACGGCGCGGACTCCAAGACGTTTTTGATATTGAGGGGAGAGTTTTCTCTCGGCGACGTGAAGAGCGTCAAGATCAATGTCTTGGGGCTCGGCTTTTTCAAATGCTACATAAACGGAGAATGCATAAACCCCGACACGTTTTTGCCGCTTTCATCGGAATACGGGAAGGACGGCCAGCCCAAGGGCGAGATCTTCTCGGACTGCAGAGTATATGTGCCGAGCTTTGATATAACCCCGTTTGTGAAAAGGGGTAAGAACACCGTTACCGTGCATTTCGGCGGCGGCTGGTATTTGCACGAATATCCGAAAAGAAGTCCGAAGGCGATATACTGCATAACGGCGGAGGACGGGACGGGCGTTAAGCATTTTGTCTCCGACGAAAAATGCCTTATCGGCAAAAGCTATATTTCGGATTATGTGTTTACTACCGTCGAGGAGCAGGATCACCGCGAGCTCGACGCATGCTTCGGATGCGAAACGGACGGTGAGCAGTGGGAGACGCCGGTCGAGGTGAGCGATCTTGAAGCGCGATATTGCTCGACAAAATGCCCGCCCGACAAGCTGATCGGTCGGCTGAATGTAAAAAAGGTCAAGGAATGTGACGGCTACACCGTTTACGATTGCGGAAGGAATACAACGGGATATCCGGTCCTGCGGATCGGGGCAAAGCGCGCAGAGACGGTGGCGGTCACGTTTTCCGAGGAGCTCCTGCCCGATGGGAATATTGAGGGGCCGTACGCGTGGTATCTTAAGTCGCAGCAGTTCAAGGTGACATCGGACGGCAAGGAGCGCACGGCACAGCCCGAGTTCATATGGTACGGATTCAGATATTTTGAGGTCAGGGGAGACGCGCAGGTCGAGTGTGTCAAGGAGATACATGCGGACATTCCCGTGACATCGAGCTTCGAATGCGACAACGAAACGCTTAATTGGATATATAAAACATTCACGCACACCATGCTCTCGAATATGCACACGGGTCACCCCTCGGATTGCCCGCACCTCGAGAGGAGGGGCTACACCGGCGACGGTCAGCTGACATGTCATGCATCGCTGTCCGTTTTCGGAGCGAGGGAATTTTATGAAAAGTGGCTGCGCGATATTGCCGACGGGCAGGACATGCTCAGCGGTCATATCCAGTACACCGCGCCTTACCTTCACAGCGGCGGCGGTCCCGGCGGCTGGGGCAGTGCGATAGTCGAGGTCCCGTATCGGCTTTACCGCCATTTTGGTGACCCCGCGATCCTCGAGGATTATTACGGGAATATGCGCAGATATATAGATTACCTTGAGGCGCATTCCGAGTTCGGTCTTGTAACGAGCGACAGAAAGGGCGAGTGGTGCCTCGGTGACTGGTGCGCTCCGAACATCCTCTATCCGTATAAGGACATAACCTATTGTGATCAGCAGGTGTTTATCCCCGCACCGTTCGTCAATACGTATTTCATGGTCAAGTCGCTCGAAAAGATGTGCGAGATCGCCGCGATAATAGGAAAAGACGGTGATATAAGCGAGTACAGGCAAAAGATCGAGCAGCGCAAAGCCGTTATTCAGGCCGCATATTTTAATGCGTTTGACGGCAATTTTGTGATGAATGTGCAGGGCGCGAATGCCTTTGCCGTGGATCTCGGGCTCGGAAACGAAAGCACGTATAAGAACATGGTCGGCTATTATAAAAAGGCGGGCTGTCTTGACACGGGCATCTTCGCGACGGATATCTTGATAAGGACGCTGTTCGAGCACGGTGACGGAGAACTCGCCGTCAAGCTTCTGTCAAGCGACGGGAAGCAGGGCTTCGAGCATTGGAGGAAAAACGGAGCCACGACGTTCCACGAATACTGGGACAGCAAGAGGAGCCGCTCCCATAATCACCCGATGTTCGGCGCGGTGACGGCGTATTTCTTCGAATACCTATTGGGAATCAAGCAGAAGGACGGCACGGCCGGATATTCATCGCTCTCGATAGCGCCGCAGGCCGTCTCGATGTTCTCGAGGATGTCTGGCAGTATCGAAACGCCGAACGGAACGGTTAGCGTGAAATACGAAAAGAAAAAAGAAAAGATCTCCTTCGAGATCGTGATACCCGAAAATACGAGCGCCGACTTTCGGCTTGCGGACCGCAATATCGAATTAAGGTGCGGCAGGAATGTATTTGAGACGGATCCGGATCTTCGGAAAGAGACAAATCGCGGATAAAATAAAGCTCACGGAGAGGAAAGAAAAATGAGAAAAGAACTTGCTAAAAATTACTGTCCCGGAGAATTTGAGGACAGAATATACAAAACATGGTGCGAGAAGAATTATTTCGCGCCGAGCGCGGATAAGAAAAAGCCCGCTTTTTCGATAGTCATTCCGCCGCCTAACGTAACGGGTCAGCTCCATATGGGTCATGCCCTCGACGAAACGCTTCAGGACATTTTGGTAAGAACGAAGCGCATGCAGGGATATTCCGCGCTTTGGGTCCCCGGCACGGATCACGCCGGCATCGCAACGCAGATAAAGGTGGAGGAGAATCTCCGCGTCAACGAGGGCATCACGAGATACGATCTCGGACGTGAGAGGTTCCTTGAGCGTGTCTGGGACTGGAAGAATCAGTACGGCACGAGAATAATCAATCAGCTGAAGAAGCTTGGCGCATCGTGCGATTGGAACCGCGAGCGCTTTACGATGGACGAGGGCTGCTCCAAGGCGGTGCGCGAGGTCTTCGTAAATCTTTACAACAAGGGGCTTATTTACCGCGGATACAGGATAATAAACTGGTGCCCGAACTGCCGCACGGCGCTGTCCGACGCGGAGGTCGAGTATACGGAGCAGGCGGGCTCGTTCTGGCATATCAGATATCCGATAGACGGAACGGACGAGTATTTGACAGTTGCAACGACGAGACCGGAAACGATGCTCGGAGACACCGCTGTTGCCGTGCATCCCGACGATGAGAGATATGCACACCTCGTCGGAAAGACGCTGACCCTCCCGCTTGTCGGCAGGAAGATCCCGATCATCGCCGACGAGTATGTCGAGAAGGACTTCGGAACCGGCTGTGTGAAGATCACTCCCGCCCACGACCCCAATGACTTTGAGGTAGGAAAGCGGCACGGGCTCGAGGTCATAAAGGTGATGAACGACGATGCCACGATAAATGCGGAGTTCGGCGGCAAGTATGCGGGCATGGACAGATACGAGGCAAGGCGCGCGATGGTCGCTGATCTTGAGGCCGGCGGCTTCCTTGTTAAGGTCGAGCCCTGCGGGCATAATGTCGGCACATGCTATCGCTGCAAGACGACTGTAGAGCCCATGACGAGCGACCAGTGGTTCGTAAAAATGGAGCCGCTCGCAAAGCCGGCGCTTGAGGTCGTTAAGAGCGGAGAGGTAAAATTCGAGCCCGAGCGATTTACGAAAACATATATTAATTGGATGGAAAACTGCCATGACTGGTGCATATCGCGTCAGCTCTGGTGGGGTCATAGGATCCCCGCCTTTTACTGCGACGCATGCGGCGAGATGACGGTTTCGAAGGAAGACATAACCGTCTGTCCGAAATGCGGCAAGCCCGTAAGACAGGAGGAGGATGTCCTCGACACATGGTTCTCATCTGCGCTTTGGCCCTTTTCCACAATGGGCTGGCCCGAAAAGACCGAGGATCTGGAGCGCTACTATCCCACGAGCGTGCTCGTAACGGGATATGATATCATTTTCTTCTGGGTCGCTCGAATGATCTTCTCGGGAATGGAGCATATGGGTGAAAAGCCGTTCTCCACGGTATTTATCCACGGCCTTGTAAGAGATGCGCAGGGGCGCAAGATGTCGAAGTCCCTCGGCAACGGCATAGATCCCCTGAAGATCATCGACGAGTACGGCGCGGATGCGCTGAGATTTGCGCTTGCAACCGGAAATGCACCCGGCAACGACATGCGCTTCTCCGACGAGAAGATCGAGTCGGCGAGAAACTTCGCAAACAAGCTCTGGAATGCATCGAGATTCGTCCTCATGAACCTGACGGAGGATGACGAAGAGCTTCTGTGCATGCCGGAGGAATCGGAGCTTACGATAGAAGACAAATGGATCCTCTCGCGCCTGAACGAGCTTACGCGGAGCGTGAATACCAACATTGACAATTACGAGCTCGGCATCGCGCTCGGCGAGATTTATTCCTTCACATGGGATCTCTTCTGCGATTGGTATATCGAGATGGCGAAGAGCCGCATCTTCGATGCCGGAAGCGCGTCGTCGCTCACCGCAAAGAGAGTGCTCGTCAAGGTCCTTACGGATATTCTGAAGCTTCTGCATCCTTATATGCCGTTTATTACGGAGGAAATATATCAGGCACTTCCGCATGACACGGAGTCCATTGTTATTTCCGAGTTCCCGAGGTACGATGAGCACCTTGTATATAAGAACGAGGTCGACGATGTCGACAGGATTATAGGCTGTATAGTTGCCATTCGCGCACGCCGCAGTGAAATGAACGTGCCCCCGTCGAAGAAGGCAAAGCTGTTTGCCGTGACCAAATACGAGGAGACGTTCAAGGCAACGGCGAAGATCCTCGAGAAGCTGGCATACGCGTCGGAGGTGATCGTCACGGACGCATATGATTCAGACGATGCCGTTGCAATTGCGACAAACGCGGGCACTGTATACATTCCTCTTGCGGAGGTCATAGATTTTGAGAAGGAGCGTGCACGCCTTACTGCGGAGCTGAAGAAGAACGACGCGGAGATCGAGCGCGTAGAAAAGAAGCTCGCAAACGAAGGATTCGTTTCAAAGGCGCCCGCGGCCGTTATAGAAGCGGAGAGGGCAAAGCTCGCAAAATATACCGAGACCGGAGAGTCGCTCAGAACGGCGCTCGCAAAGCTCGGATGAGGGACCCGATAATGGATCTTAAATTCAGCGAGGACAACGGTATGAACGGGAACGAGGAGATAAAGGCGATCCTCGCAGGAGATTTTTTCGATGATGAGGGGACCCGTGTGCTGAAAATAGACGACGGAGTAGAGGAAATAGGTGAGAATGCGTTCAGGGATTTCGAGCACGTCGAGGAGGTGTATTTTCCCGATAGCTTAAAGCGCATATCGTCGGCGGCCTTCTGCGGATGCAAGAGCCTTAAGAAGATCGTCTTCAAAAGCGGACTCTCCGAGATATCTGACGAGGCGTTCTCCTCCTGCCCGTCGCTGACGTCGGTTGAGCTGCCCGACACATGCACGAGGATAGGCGAGGGTGCGTTTGAGGGATGTGCGTCGCTCGGATATGTAAAGCTGCCAGAGCAGATCGTCATGATCGGCGCCTCCGCGTTTGCTTATTGCTTCAATCTGCGTGAGATATATGTTCCCGATACGTGCGTTCTCATTGAATTTTGCGCGTTTGCCTCGTGCTTTTCGCTCGAGCGCGTTCGCCTCTCGGAGGGGATGCGAATTATTGACGAATCGCTCTTCGAGGGCTGTCGCTCGCTCGTCGAGGTGGAGCTCCCCGGCAAGCTCGTGAAGATAGGAAGGCGCGCGTTCAAGGATTGCACATCGCTCGCCTCCGTAATTTTCCCCGAGACACTCGGCGGCATAGGATATGACGCGTTTTACGGCTGCTCGGCTCTGAAAAGGCTCTATCTCCCCGGGGACCTGACCGAAATAGAGGATAACGACGCCTTCGGCGCCTGCGATTCTCTTGCCGAGATTTCCTTTGCGGGCAGCCGCGAGCGCTGGGAGTACTTAACGGGCGGCAGGGCGATAACGGTGCAGAGGAGCGATCTTACTCTCTTTGTTCCGAAAATAAAATTTACGGATATTCGAATATGAGATACAAATGCTTGGTCCTCGACCATGATGACACCGTGGTGAACAGCACCGCGACGATACATTATCCTTGCTTTATCGAATATCTCGGCAAATATCATCCCGAGCTTAAGGACAGGTATACTCTTGAGAGCTATCTTGTGAAAAATTTTTCTCCCGGAGTGTCGGAGCTCTTCCTCGGCGAGATAGGAATGACCGAGGAGGAATTCGAGTTCGAGCAGGGATATTGGGAGAATTACGTAAAGAGCCATATTCCCGACGCCTATCCCGGCATCGGTGAAATAATACGCGAATTTCGCGACATGGGTGGCATCATTGCGGTGGATTCGCACTCGATGACGTCTTATATAAAGCGCGATTACGAGCATAACGGCCTCCCTATGCCGGACGTGATCTACGGATGGGATATCCCGAAGGAGAAGCGCAAGCCCGCGCCCGACACGCTTTTTGAGCTTATGGAGCGGTATTCGCTCGATCCGCGCGAGATCCTCGTCGTCGACGATCTGAAGCCGGGGTACGATATGGCAAAGTCCGCGGGTGTTGATTTTGCTGCCGCCGGCTGGGCTTACAGCGTTGCGCAGATCGCGGAGTTTATGAGAGAAAATTGCGATTTTTATTTAAAAAACGTCGGCGAGCTCAAGGACTTATTGTTTAATGTCCGACAGGTTTGATCTCTATATCAGAAAGGATTTGAATATGAAGGCGTTTGTGATAGGTCCCGGCAGATGGGGCTCCTTTATTGCGAAATATCTCACGGATGTCGGTCTCGATGTCACGCTGTACGGCAGGAGCGATTCCGCCGCGATGGCGAGGCTTATGACCGAAAGAAAAAATGATCTTATGTGCCTGCCCGAGGGGCTTAAGCTGACGACGGAGCTCGCCGATATGGAAAGGGCGGAGCTTGTCGTTATATCGATCGGTGCACAGAACCTCTCGGCGCTGATGGAGCAGATCGCGCAGCTCTCACCGAAAAACAAAATTTTCGTCCTTTGCATGAAGGGGATAGAGATAACGACGGGGAAGAGACTTTCGCAGATCGCAGAGGAGCACCTCGATCCGTCGAACAAGGTCGCCGTTTGGCTCGGCCCGGGGCATGTCGAGGAATTCTGCGCGGGAAGACCGAATTGCATGGTCATCGACAGTAATGATTCCGATGTCAAGCATCGGCTCGTGGATCTTTTTTCAAGCAATCTTATCAGGTTTTATTACGGAAACGATCTGCTCGGTAATGAGATCGGTGCCGCCGCAAAGAACGTTGTCGGCATTGCCGCGGGCGTGCTTGACGGATTGGGGCTCTCCTCCTTAAAGGGGGCGCTAATGTCGCGCGGACCGCGTGAGATCTCGCGCTTGATCGAGGCGCTCGGCGGAAATCCGGTGTCGGTCTACGGCCTTTGCCATCTCGGAGATTATGAGGCGACCGTCTTTTCGCCCTACAGCCATAACAGGCGCTTCGGCGAGGCGTTTGTAAGGGGCGAGAGCTTTGACAAGCTCGCCGAGGGATACTACACGGTTCTGGCGCTCCTTAAGATCGGCGGAAGGTATAATGTGGACCTCCCCATATGCCGCGCGGTGTATGATGTCGTTTACGGCAAGAGTGATGCGCGCACGGCAATCGGCGCACTTTTTGACAGGTCAATCAAATACGAATTTTAAATATAAAACGGCAAGAGCGGGCCTCCGTGTTAAATTCGGGGACATTACGGCTCTGCCGTTTTTTTGTTTTTTCGGCGCTCTCGGCCTGCGGCATGAATGCACCGACGCACGGGAGCTGTTTCTGTTTGTGTGTCTTTTCGGCGAAAAAAGCGAGTCCGCCTGGACTCGCTTTAAGGCTGCTTTGATATTGCCGTGGAGAATTATGCTTTTTTGGAGAGCTTGCGTGATATGAATATAAGCACTGCGGAAACGAGAGCGGCGCCGAGCGTGACTGCCGCGATGACCGCCCATTTAACATCGCGAAGACCTGTGATCATGAAGTCGCCAGTCTCGGAATTCTGAAGCTTTGAGAAGACCAGCACGGCATCCGTCGCAAATGCGCAAAGCAGTACAAAGCCTGCCACGGCGCCGAGGATGAGGGAGGGCGTGTTGAGCTTTTGACGTGCGGTCGGCGTCGGGATCGGCTTTCCGAAATCGAGGACCGAGCTGATGTAAACGACGGCGATCGCGAGCACGGCCGTCTCAGGTATCATATATGTCGCATTGTATCCGAATGAGTAGAGGAGTGCCGCCTTGGTCGGGATGGAAAGACCTGCCCAGACCGTCGCCCCGGATATAACGTGGCAAATATATCTGAGAGCGCTTGCGACAAGAGCTCCGACGAGCATGGATGCGGGGGCACTCTTGATCCTTCCGCGGAATATCCCCGCGAGGCCGTATACGGCGAAGGCGACGATATAATCGAGCAGGATTATGGCGATTATCGAGTACCATGTCGTGAAGTACGACAGATTGTTGAGCCCGAGGAGCAGCTGGATCGCTCCGGCCGCCGTCGCGGACATAAGACCGACCGGCGTTCCGTGGCGCCATGCGATGATAACGATAGGCAGCATTGAGGCCGCGGTCACTGAGCCGCCGTACGGCAGGCTGACGATCTTTGCTATACTGAGTACAACGGAGAGCGCGATCATAATACTGCATTCGGTGAGCACGCGTATCTTCGTGCCTGTTTTAGTTCCCATTTTCGGAACCTCCTTTAAATAAAAATACCGCACAGGAATAAACATCCGTGCGGTGAAATTTAAAGGCAATATCAAATCTCCCTACGCCGGCATTATCCGTATCAGGTTAAAGGGTTCGGCAAAAGCCGTCTCAGCCATGTGGGCACCCCTGATGTGTATTCTGTTCGGTGAAATCAATTATAGCATGATGCAAGGCGTTTGTCAAGCCGTTTTTAACAATTTTCGCAAAAATCGATTTTTGCGTTTTCCGATTCCGCAATGATCAAAAGCGCGCCGCAGCCTACCGCGGCCGTGCCCGCGCCGTCTGTAAAGATGTTTGACGCGGCGGTATGGCATGACGGCTCGAGCGACGGCATATCGGCCTCGTAATACAGCCCCTTTATGCTCACGTCCTTTGCAGTGCCGCCAAATGCGAATACGGACAGATGGCACCCCCGTGTGCAATTAATGCGCACTTTTTCATCTTTTATTATGAATGCGGTAGCGTTCTTCGATATCATTTTCGCACGCGAGCCGCGCATCCTCGCCTCTAAAAGCAAGCAGTAGTTGGCGAATGTGTGATCGGATCGGCCGCCCGTGCCGCCGAGGATGGTGAAGCTCGCGTAGCCGCGCCGCTCTCCCTCGTAAAGCGCGAGGGCGGTGTCTGTAAAATCCTTCTCCACGGGGAATACGATCTTCTCGACGGAGTCGGGAATGGCCGATACGGAATCCAAATCGCCGATGAGAATGTCGCACCCGAGGCCGCGGCGACTCAGGTGATCGTACCCTCCGTCCGCGGCGATAACGAGGTCGTCGGACTCCCGCTCGAACGGAACGTCGAAGTCGCCCGCACCTATTATATAGCATGTCTTCATTATGAAATACCTCGGTCAAGCATTTCGTCGATTGCGCGCATTATTCCGAGCTTTCCGTAATCGTAGGTGAGTCCGCCCTGCATATAGGCGGTATAGGGCGGGGTGAGCGGACCGTCGCACGAGAGCTCGTTGGTCGCGCCGGTAATGAATGTTCCCGCCGCCATTATTTCGGGGTGCGGATAGCCGGGCATATCCCCCGGCTCGGGTATGCAGTAGGATTCGACGGGCGAGCCCATCTGTATGCCCTTGCAGAATTTAATGAGCTTATCCGCCGAGTGCAGATCAACGGTCTGGACGATGTCGGTGCGCGGCTCGTCATATTTCGGCGAGACATCCGTAAAGCCGCAGAGCTCGAGCATCCTTGCGGCAAAGGCCATGGACTTCAGCGTTGAGGCGACTGCGGCGGGAGCCATGAAGAAGCCCTTGTAGAATGAGGACAGCTGATTGAAGTTCGCACCGAGCTCCTTTCCGACACACGGGGCGGAGAAGCGCTCGGCAATGTCCTCGATCGCGGTGTGGGTGCCGACGCAGTATGCGCCGCTGACGGCAAAGCCAGCGCCGAGGTTCTTCATCATCGAGCCGACAAAGACATCCGCACCGACATCGGTCGGCTCTCTGTCCTCGGTGAATTCGCCGTAGCAGTTGTCCACCATCACCACCGTGCTCGGGCTGACCTCCTTGACGGCGGCGATCGCGCGGCTTATCTTTTCGATGCTGAGGCTCTTCCTCTGGGAGTATCCGCGGCTGCGCTGTATTGCCGCGACTCTTACATCGCCGACTGACATGCGCTTCTTTATCGCCTCGATATCGAAGTCATTGTCGACAAGGTCTATCTCTTCGTATTTTATTCCGTTTTTTATGAGTGAATTTCTGCTGCTCCCGGCGGTGCCGATGACGCTCTTAAGGGTGTCGTACGGCTCCCCCGATATGTAAACGAGGGTGTCGCCGTGCTTGAGCAGTGCACCGAGAGTCACCGCGAGGGCATGCGTGCCCGACATGAGCTGCGGGCGCACGAGCGCATCCTGTGCACCGAAGACACGGGCATATATTTTTTCCAGCTTATCTCTTCCTGCGTCGTAATATCCGTAGCCGGTGATCTCGATGAAATCCGAGGTGGAGACGCGCTCCTCCTGAAAGGCGGTGAGGATCTTTGATGAGGCGAGCAGGGCATTTTCGTCGATCTTCCCGAAGATCGGGGCGCAGTCCTCCTCCGCGATCCTTGCGAGACGGGCGGTCTCTTCGCTTATTTTATATCCGTAGTACACTTTTCCGTTCCTTTTCGTAAATTTTTGTAACGACAATAATTTTAGCACAAAACAAGCAACAAATCAAGGGGGTGAATATATAAAAGTAAATTATGCCGTTAAAAATGCGCGGAGCTGTCTCGGTTATGCATATCATTTCTTATGCTTCTGCGCACGCGGTTGATGTGCCTCTCGAACAGGCCGCTGTTTAAAAGCTCCGTCAGCACATACTGCTCGAAGGTGGGGACGGTGCAGGAATAAAACCCGAGCTTCTTCTCAAACGGCTCGATCAGCCTCTTGGGCAGGACCATGTACCCCATACGCATTGAGGACGAGATTGTTTTCGAGAAGGTGTTTAAGTAGATCACGTTATCGGAGCCCGAGAGCTTGAACAGCGTCTCCATCGGCTGTGAGGAGACGGAGAACTCGGAGCCGTAATCGGATTCTATAATAAAGCGCTCTCCGCTCTCCGCCCACTTTATATATTCATGCCGCTTGGAGGCGGAGGCGGTAACGCCGCTCGGGTAGCTCTGATAAGGTGTGGTGTGCAAAACATCGGCGTGAGACGCCGAAAGCGATTTGCTGTCAATGCCGTCCTTGGCCAGGGGCAACAATTCGCACCTTATCCCCGCGGTACGGTAGATCTGTCCGATCTTCTCGTAGGACGGGTCCTCGATCGCGAAGATCTTGTCCCTGCCGAGCAGATCGATAATAAGAGTATACAGATATTCCGCGCCCGATCCGATGACGATCTGAGAGACATCGACATTCATTGCGCGGTTGCGCAATAGGTAACGCTTTATCGCATTCCGCAGCTCGGGGCAGCCCGTGCTCGGAGATTTCTCCAGTATTACGTCGTAGTAATCGGAGAGGACCTTTCTCATCGTTTTGCTTAAAACGGAAATGGAAAAATTCGGATATGACGGGGTGAGGAGCTTGCGGCCGATCGGCACGGCGGCGTCGGCGCCGGAGGATGCGAAGCAGTCCGCCTGCTTGAATATGACAAAATATCCGCTCCGCTCGCGCGCCTCGGCGTATCCCTCGTCACACAGGAGGGAGTATGCGTGCTCTACCGTTACGGTGCTTATGCCGATCTCGTCGGCGAGCAGTCTCTTTGACGGGAGCCTGCTGTTATACGGAAACGCTCCGGCTATTATATCATCCCTTATCTGCCGATACAACTGCAAATATATCGGGCGGTCTTCTTTTTTAACGGTGTAGTTCATCTGGTTATATTATTTTTCTCCGTTCTGGTTATTTTATATCATCAGAATATATTATACAATAATTTTGTAAAAAATGCAAGGAGAAAAATCAAAATGAAAAAAGACACAATGAAAATAACGGAGTTGCGGCTCTTAATTAAAAATTGCCGCGGTAAGGAGGGCACTGCTTTATGAAGATCAGAAAAATCGTTATGACCGCGCTCTTTGCAGCCATTATATGTGTTGCGACAATGGTGATAAAGATCCCGTCTCCGATGAGCGGTTATCTTAATATCGGCGACGCGGCTATATTGCTTGCCGCGTGGATGCTCTTTCGCTGTGAATATGCGTTTCTCGCCGCTGCCGTCGGCTCGGCACTGGCGGATCTGATCAACGCATACATAATTTACGCTCCCGCGACATTTGTCATAAAGGGCTTGATGGCTGTCGTCGCATACCTGCTTTTCAAGCTTTTGAACAAGCATATGCATGCTGTGCCGTCTTATATTATTTCCGGTGCTACAGCGGAGTGCGTGATGATCCTCGGATATTATGTTTTTGAGGGCTTTATTTACGGATTCGTTCCCTCGCTTGTCAACATACCGGCAAACGCGATACAGGGCGCCGTCGGTCTCGCCGTCGGAGTTATTCTCACCCTTGCACTTAAAAAAGCTAAGGTCAATCTTGACAAATAAAATACCGATCCTAAAGAGTTATATATAAAGTGCAAAAACAGACCAAAGGACCGTGCCGTTAAGACAGCTTCAAAAAGAAGCGGATGCCCGATACCTTATTCGGTAGGGAGCATCCGCTTCTTTTTTTGACTGCCATTGATATGGCGGTCCTTTTATTTAACAGTCTCGGTCAAAGAGAGGACACATTGATTCTGTTGAGCGCCCGCGCGAGCTTTGCCTCCGCCGCGCCGAGCTCGGCCTTATCCCTCGCTGTACGTAAAAGCTCCTCGGCACGCGCCTTCGCCGCCTCGGCACGCTTTATGTCGATCGTGTCGGCAAATTCGAATGTCGTGCACACGAGCTTTACAGCCTCCTTCGTGACGCTTAAGAACCCTCCTGCCGCAGAGGCGAAGCGCTCCGTCCCTCCGTAGAGTATACGTGCGCGACCTATGCCGACGGAGGCGATGAGCTCCGTGTGACCTGCGAGGATCTCAACATCGCCGTCCGATGTTTTGATGAGCAGGCTCTCGGCCATGCCGTCGTATTCGATGCCGTCCGGAGTTGCTATTTTAAGGTGAAACTCTTTCATCGCGTTCACCTCAGGCGTTCGTCTTGAGCTTCTTTGCTTTTTCGACGGCCTCGTCTATCGTTCCGACGAAGAGAAATGCGGATTCGGGAATGTCGTCGTGCTTTCCGTCCAATATTTCGCGGAAGCCGCGAACGGTCTCCTTGATGGGAACGTAGCGCCCCTCCATGCCCGTGAACTGCTCCGCAACGGAGAATGGCTGAGAGAGAAATCTTTGTATCTTTCTTGCACGGCTTACGGTGAGCTTATCCTCCTCGGAGAGCTCATCCATACCCATGATGGCGATGATGTCCTGCAGCTCCTTGTATCTTTGAAGGACCTGCTGTACCGCGCGAGCGACCTCGTAGTGCTCGATGCCGACGATGTCGGGCGAGAGAATCCTCGATGTGGAGTCAAGGGGATCGACCGCGGGGTAAAGGCCGAGGGAGGCGATGCTCCTCGAGAGGACGGTCGTGGCATCGAGATGCGCGAACGTAGTCGCCGGTGCGGGATCCGTCAGGTCATCGGCAGGGACGTACACCGCCTGGACCGATGTGATGGAGCCGCGCTTCGTTGATGTGATGCGCTCCTGCAGAGCACCCATCTCCGTTGCGAGCGTCGGCTGATATCCGACAGCGGACGGCATGCGTCCGAGAAGGGCGGAGACCTCCGAGCCTGCCTGAGTGAATCTGTAAATATT
>CAZQII010000020.1:0-23762 GCA_964593825.1 uncultured Ruminococcus sp. | reverse complement strand
AAACGGGTTCGCCTTTAACTTGTTTGGTGACCCGTACGGGAATCGAACCCATGTTTCAGCCTTGAGAGGGCCGTGTCTTAGCCGCTTGACCAACGGGCCGTGTTTGTCTTGCCGAATGATTATACCATAAGTTGAAGAGTTTGTCAAGGGCTTTTTCAAAAGTTTTTGGCTTTTTACGAAAAAAGTGCGATTTTGTAAGTGCATGGAGGGAAATTTGCGCGTGCGACGGGTGCTGAGGGGCGGCGAGGTTTTTTAAAACGCGTGTGACTAACATACCAAAGAGGGAACGAGATCCCGATGCGGACGTTCGCTCCGCATCGCCCCTGCGGGGTTCGGCGCGAGGCTCCGCCTCTTGCTCAGGATGACACGGTCTTTGATACGCGGTGGGTTGGTGGGCGTGACGAACGTACCGAAGTGAGCACGAGATCTCGGCAAGGCGCAGGGCGCATGCCGCCCTCCGGGTTCGGCTGCAAGTGCCGCGATGCGTCACTTTCCGCTCAGGATGACACGTCTTTAAGGCATCGCCTTTCGGGTTTAGCGCAAGGCTTTGCCTCTTGCTAAGGATGACACGTACAAGGGACCCGTGCGGAGAAAAACATGTGATATGATAGAAAAAGACGGCGGTATGATTAGCTCGGTTCTTTTCAAAAATGTAAATTACACTTTACGTTTTTGACAGTGTGGGGTCTTACCGTTGATTTTCTTGTATGTTGCGATGAAGTGCGAGACACTGTTATATCCGCAGAGACCGGAGATCTCGGTAACGCTTTTGTCCGTTGTGAGGAGCAGCTGCTCCGCCTTTCTTATTCTGATAAGATTCAGATACTGTCTGAAGCTTTTGCCTGTGACGCGGACGAAGGTGCGGGAGAAGTAGCTGTAGCTCATATTCAGCATGCCTGCCATCTGCTGTGCGGTGAGATCGTCGGAGAAGCGGTCGTTCACCAAGCGCATGCATTTATATATTTGCGAGTAGACGGACGTCGGCAGGGGGGAAGAATCCGTTGCGCATTCGAGCTCCCCGATCACTCCGCAGATTACGGTGAAGGCGGCGGAGCGCATGATGATGTCGTGCGTCGGAACTTCGGAATGCTCCTCGCTCCTCATACGCTCGTAGCCGAGGATAATATCGCTCTCGGTGAACTCCGATGGGTGCCATACGAATTTAGAGCCCTCGCCGAAGAGGGTTAGGCAGAGAATGTATTTGCCGGCGGTGCGCTCCGGCAGGAGGGCAAAGATCAGGGTCGGATCGAGCTTCAGCACGTGATAGCGGTTGACCTCCTCATCGCCCGCGACGACGGTATGTATACAGCCCGAGCGGAAAAGGACGATGTCGCCGGCGGCGACGGTCTGCCCGATCCCCTCGCAAAGGACGGTGAAGCTGCCGTCGGTTATGAAAAGCATTTCAACGGCGTCATGCACGTGCGAGTACGCGGCGACCCTGCCGCGCGCGGCGGTTTGACTGAAAAATTCGATTCCGTATTCGAGCATTTTCAGCTGCTTCGGTTCTTTATAAAAATCGTTCACGCAAAATTCCTCAATGACAAATTTTTTATATTTTCGGACAAATATATTATATCATAAGCCTTTGAAAAATGCTATAATAAAATTGCAAAAATATTTTGCGGGACAAAATAAATAAAAGAGGTACATAAAATGAGAGACGTAAGGATTGGTATTATCGGCTGCGGCGGTATCGCAAACGGAAAGCACATGCCCTCGCTCGCTAAGCTCCCCAACGTTAAGATGGTGGCGTTTTGCGATATTATAAAGGAGAAGGCGGAAAGGGCCGCAAAGCAATACGGCACACCCGATGCCGCGGTTTACACGGATTACAGGGAGCTGCTTAAGGATGAGAGCATCGAAGTCGTTCACGTTTTGACACCGAACAGAGAGCACTCGTTCATCTCGATCGACGCGCTCCGCGCGGGAAAGCACGTAATGTGCGAGAAGCCGATGGCAAAGACCGCGGCAGAGGCGCGCGAGATGGTGAAGGTGGCAAGGGAAACGGGCAAGAAGCTCACGATCGGATATCAGAACCGTCAGAAGGCAGAATCGATATATGCGAAGAGATATGTCGAGTCCGGCGCGCTCGGCGAGATATATTACGCAAACAGCTACGCGCTCCGCAGAAGGGGAACGCCGAACTGGGGCGTGTTCCTTAACGAGGAGGAGCAGGGCGGCGGACCCCTCATCGACATTGCAACGCACTCGCTCGATCTTACTCTTTATCTCATGAACAACTATGAGCCCGAGCTCGTTGTCGGAAAGACACACAAGAAGCTCGAGCATCCCGAGGAGGGAAATATCTGGGGCGACAACGGCGTGAGCGAAACTCCGCTCGAGGAGTCCGCGTGCGCATTCATTAAGATGAAGAACGGCGCGACGATCATGCTCGAGACGAGCTGGGCGCTCAACACGGATGTGACACCCGATACGGGCAGCTGCCGTCTTTGCGGCTCGAAGGCGGGTCTTTCTATATTGGATTCAGATCTGAGGATAAACAAGATCGAGCTCGGCAGACCCGTTAATTCCAAGGTCGACACATCTGCGGGCGGCGTTGCATTCTTTGAGGGAGTGTCAAGCAATCCCGCCGACACCGAGGCCGCAAGCTGGATCAGGTGCATAGTCGAGGACACCGACCCCGTCGTTCTCCCCGAGCAGGCGGCAGTCGTCTCCGAGATTCTCGAGGCGATCTATACGTCATCCAAGACGGGAAAGGCCGTTTATTTCGACTGATGACGGTCTTGTGCGGTGCGTGACGTGCCGAATCGCAAAAAGAATAACAGAATAAAAAGGGTGCCCCAAGACTCCTCGGCATTGACCGGGGTGGGGCACCTTTTTGCGTTATTTTATAATTGCCGCGCGAGCGGCAAAGCGCGGGGTGCGCGGTGCGATTTATTCCTCGACGTCCGTGTCTTCGACCTCTTTAATGTCGGAGACAGCGCTGTTGCTGTCATCATCGTTGCCTTCATCATCTACACTGTCATCATTGCCGTCGGCGTAAAGCTCCTCGGCGCCCTGCTCCTCTTGGCGGGCCTTGAATATTCCGGAAATTATGCCGAGGATGCCCTTGCGCCTTTTCGGTATGCCGTCGGGGTCGGGCTCCTCCTTGATCTCCGTTCTTATAAAATTGTAGATGAAGGGGACGGAGAGGATCTCACTGCGCTCGCGCTCTATGCGTGCGTTTTCCTCCTCCAGGATCTCGCCCGCGGCGATCGATCTGTCGGACGGAGCGATAAAGGACGGAGAAAAGAGCGCGTCGATCTTCTTTTTCACGAAGCCCTCGCCGAGCTTACGCTCGATCATGCCGATGGCGAGCGATGCCATTGCGGACGAGGAGGAGATCTTGCCTGTCAGATGCGCGATGGCGGCGGCGCTCGGCTGCTCGGTGAAGGTCATCGAGATCGCGTTGTTCTTTAATTTTTTCACGGTGAGATATCTGGTGTTCGGGAGCTCGGGGAAGACGAATTCGATCTTGAATATCTTGCCGTCCGGAGTGTTCTCCGCGGCGCCGAGCGTTCTTATGCGGTATTTCTCACCCGAGAAATCCTCGATGCACTCCTCGTGAGAGTAGATGCCGATCGGGATATCCCTGACCGTGTCCGCGAGGGTGAGGCGAATGTGGGGTATGCTGTCCTTGCGCAGGAATTCGACGGTGTCGATCCCGCCGGAGAGGTTGTTCTGCATTACCCGCGGGATGAGGGGAAGGAGCTCGCAATTGTTCATCGGCATGAGATATTTTCCGATCAGCTCGTTCCATTCGTCGGGGAAGTTCGGCGATTTTATGCCGAGGGTGTAGATTAGTCCGAGGTTCCTGCGCGGTCGCGCGAAGCCGCGGCTTTCAAAGAATCGGCGCTCCTGCCGTGCGAGGGCACGCATTGCCCGCCAAGAGGCAATATGGCCTATGCGCGCGTCGTCTATGTCGGGCGAGAAATATTTCATTATGATATCGAGCGTTGCGCCGCTCTTCGTGAGATCGTTGTTTCCGGAGTGCACGGCGACCGCGAGATTTAACACGGGATCTATGTATACGTTCTGACCGAACAGACCGTTGAAGAGCACGACGGACGATTTTTTGCCGAGATTCAAATGCCCCGCGTAGTCGAAGTCACGGTTGCGGTCGGCGGAGGCGGGATTTCTGTCGAGCAGGAGGTTGAGCATGCTCATGTGAGAGATGATCTGTGTATCTTCGAATTTGCCGCCCGAGAGGAAGAGCGAGGCGAGCTTGAGCCAGTCCTCAAGAGAGAGGTAGAGACCCCATCCGCCCTTGAGCGTTCCTTCGGGGCCGCACTCCCAAAAATAGCTTGTGATCCTCAGCGGCGCGAAAAGCCGCGAGCGGACAAAGTCCTCAAAGCTCTCACCGCTGAGGCGCTCGACGATGCGGGCGAGGATGTACGAATTCATGCTGTTGTAGGAAAAGCCCGTGCCGTGCTCGGAGATCCTATCGGAGAAGAAGAAGTCCTCCGTCCAGTTAAGGCTCGTAACGGCGCCGAGCTCGTTGAACGACATGCCCGACGACATAAGGAGCAGATCCTTGACGGTTATGTCACCGACTCCGTCGGGGAAGTCAACCTCAGTGAAAATATCGGCGATGGCGGTATCCGTGCTGATTTTTTCTTCATCTGCAAGTATGGCGACGGCGATGCCGGTGACGGTCTTGGACATCGAATGCGAAAGATGGACGAGACCTCTTTCGTATCCCGGTGCATATGCCTCGCATATAACTGCGCCGTCCTTCAGGACCGCGACGGAATGAATATTGCAGTCCGGGTTTGCCTCAAGCTCGGAGAGAAAGCTCTGGAGCCTTGCCGAGGAAACTCCCTTTTTATGCGGCGGCACACGCTTGAAGTAGCGCGGGCTCACCCTCGGGACGGAGGTCTTGCTCGGTGAATACGGAATGACCGACGGCTCTCTGCTGCCCAAGAGGAGGGCGCAGATCAGCTGTATGGATCTCTTTATCTCTTTATCCATGATATCCTTTCATGAGAGCGGAAAAATGCTCCGCGGTATTGATCGTTCGATCGGTTATTAATTATAGTATACCATATAATTATTGTTTTTGCAATAAAAATTTGTTAACGAACGGTCGCCTTGGCGTTTTATTGCCGTTGTAACGGGCGGGGATGTCGGAGAATATGATAAAATCAGAGAGGGGCA
The DNA here is from genome assembly GCA_964593825.1 of uncultured Ruminococcus sp. Taxonomy (GTDB): domain Bacteria; phylum Bacillota; class Clostridia; order Oscillospirales; family CAG-272; genus UBA1740. The sequence continues at coordinate 18,605 of CAZQII010000020.1, read as the reverse complement.
GACTGCCGCTCACATGTACGCATATGCGTGTCTGATCACGCCTTGTCAAGGGTGGGGATGGGCTGTAGCAAGAGGCAAAAACGGGGGCGCGGCTGTGCTCGGCAAGAGACGAGCGGCGGGCGCGCCGAAGGAAGGAAAAGAAAATGCGAAAGAAAGAAAAAAGCAAGGAAAACGCCGCACGGCTCCCCCTGTCCGAGATTGGGGTGGGCACCCGCGCCGTGATAGAGGAGATCGAGGAGCCGACGGATGTGCGCCTGAGGCTTAGTGACCTCGGAATGCACACGGGAGCACAGGTTATGTGTCTCGGCGCGAGCCCGCTCGGAGATCCGCGCGCCTATCTTGTCCGCGGAAGGATCATTGCGGTGCGGAGGAGGGATGCGAAAAATATAAAATGCAAACCTTAGGAGCTTTTTGCTTTGAAAAGTGAAAAAAAGAAGCTGAGATTTATTTTGACCGGTGTTCCGAATGTCGGAAAGAGTACGCTTTTTAACACGCTGACCGGCATGCATGTCCACACGGGCAACTGGTCCGGGAAAACGGTAGAGACCGCTGTCGGCGAATTTCGGCGCGGGGGATATGAATATACCGTTGAGGATCTGCCCGGCACATACTCGCTGACACCGCGCTCGCAGGAGGAGGCGCTTGCGATGCGCGCCCTGCTTTTCACCCCGTGCGATGCGTGCGTGATCGTATGCGACGAGTCGCGCTTTTTCTCCAATCTGAATTTTGTTTTGCAGGTGACTGACGCCGTGCGCGGTGCTGTAATATGCTTGAATTTCTGTGAGAGCGCGGAGCGCGGCGGGGTGCGGATAGATGCCGCACGGCTCTCCGAGCTACTGAATGTCGAGGTGGTGCGCGTCAATGCGAAAAAGAAAAAGACCCTCGATGCGTTGCTCGAGAGTGTGCGCCGCGCGGCGGATCCGAGGAGGCGGGAGCCCGTCTGCCGTTATGAGAAAGCAATAGAGGACAGCATCGGAAGAATCGTCTCCGTCGGTGAAAAATTCAACACGCTCCCTGTCTTTACGCGTGCGGCTGCGGTCAGGGCGCTGATGGGAGACAGCTCTGTCGCAGAGGAGATATGCATGCGGACGGCGGCGACGGAGGCTGAAAGGGCAGAGCTCACGTCCGCAATAGAGCGCGAATGTAAAGAATTGTTTACATCCGGAAGGACGGCGGAATATGTATGCGAAAAAACGGCAGAGAGCGTTTCGCTGACTGCCGAGGATATATATTCACGCATATGCGAGCGAAAAGCGGGCGGGCGCGACGGATCATTTGCGGACAGGGTGCTCACGGGCAGATTCCTTGCCTATCCCGCGATGCTTTTGCTCTTCGGAGCCGTGCTGTTTATAACCGTAAAGCTTGCGGAGTATCCGTCACTCGCGCTCGAGCGGGTGCTCGGCGTGCTGAATTCTTACATACGCATCGGGCTTTGTGACGTCGGAGCGCCGATGTGGCTCGTCGGTGCTTTGTGCGACGGCGCGCTCGGGACTCTGTTCACGGTGACGGCGGTAATGCTGCCGCCCATGGCGTTCTTTTTCCCGTTCTTCACCCTCCTTGAGGACTCGGGGTATTTGCCGAGGGTGGCCTATAATCTCGACCGTCCGTTCGCCGCCTGCGGCGCATGCGGAAAGCAGTCGCTTACCATGTGCATGGGCCTTGGATGCAATGCCGTCGGAGTCACGGGTGCGCGGATCATTGACACGCGGCGCGAGCGCCTTCTTGCGATCCTGACAAACTCGCTTGTGCCGTGCAACGGCAGATTTCCGATGCTCGTCGTTATAATCTCCGCATTCTTCGCGGGGAGCGGAGCTTTGGCGGCGGGAATACTGCTTTTACTTGTGGTCGGCTCGTTTGCCGTGACGCTCGGGGTCACGTTCGTTTTATCGCATACGATCTTACGGGGGGAGAAGAGCTTTTTCACGATCGAGCTCCCGCCATACCGTAAGCCTGATTTTGTCCGCATTGCCGTGCGCTCGCTTTATGACAGAACGCTCAAGGTGCTTGGCAGAGCGGCGGCCGTCGCGGCGCCGGCGGGAGCGGTGATATGGTGCCTTTCGAATATAGAGTGCGGCGGTGCGAGCTTAAGTGCGCATTTGGTCGAATTCATGGAGCCCGCGGGCAGGCTCATAGGGCTCGACGGCGTTATGCTTACCGCCTTTATATGCGGATTGCCGGCGAATGAGACGGTGCTGCCCATTGCCCTCTCGCTTTACGGAACGGCGGGCGGAGCGGGTGAAGTCCTGCGGGCGAACGGGTGGGGCACGGTGCAGGCCGTGTGCGCGGCGATCTTCACACTTTTCCATTGGCCGTGCTCTACGACGGTCATCACGGTGAAGAAGGAAACGGGCTCAGTCCTTTTGACTGTGGCGGCTGTTGTTATTCCGACGGCGGTCGGCATTTTGCTCGCGGGGGCGGTGAATTTGATATTCGGGTGAAGAACAGACTTTTTGCCAATGCTGCATTTTTTGCTCGGTTGATCTTGCTCGGTATTTTCTTCGGATTTTAATTTAAATATTTTGAGAAAGCAAGCCTTTGACGGCGGCGGTCTTGAGGATGCAGACCTGAGTCTTCGAGTCGCGGATCTCGCCGCGCATCACGGCACGGCAGAGCTCGGTCAGGGGGATGTGCTCGACATTTATGAATTCGTCCTCGTCGAGCTCCCGCTCCGTGAATTTGATCCCCTCTGCCAAAAAGAGATGTATCTTTTCGTCGATCAACGCCGGCGTGGTGATGAGGATGCCGAGGTCCGTCCACCGCTCGGCGACGGCGCCGGTCTCCTCTCTGAGCTCGCGCATTGCCGCCTCCATGTGATCCTCGTCCTTGAAATTCAGCTTTCCCGCGGGGATCTCGAGGATGACGCTGCCGTGGGCGTGGCGGTATTGCCGCTCCATGATGACGGTGCCGTCCTCGCAGAGGGGGAGCACTGCGACAGCGCCGATATGTCTGCAAAACTCGCGCGTTGAGGTCCGACCGTTCGGAAGCTCTACCGTGTCCTTTACGACATCGAGAATCTTGCCCTTATATATCTGCTCACGCTTTATGAATTTTTCTTCGAGATCCTGCATTTTTATTTACTCCTTATGTTTTTGGTTTTAGTTATTTTACCATTTAAAATAAAAAAAGTCAACGAAGAGCACCGAAAATTTTAAAATGATATTGAAAAGACGGAAAAAACTTGGTATAATATTAGCGGAAATAAAAAATATAAGGAGAATGTAAATATGAAACTCAGCGTACTTACAAATCTTTTTGCGGGTCTGCCCTTTGACGAGGCGCTTGCAAAATTCGAGAAGCTCGGAATAGATGCGGTCGAGATCGGCTGCGGCGGTTATCCCGGAAAGGCACATTGCGACCCCCGCAAGCTTCTCGCATCGGACAAGGCACTCGCCGATTGGTGCGATACGGTGAAGCGCCACAACCTTGAGGTCTGCGCTCTTTCCGTGCACGGAAATCCCGTGCATCCGGATGCGGCAACGGCGAAGCAGTTCCACGACGATTTCACGGATGCGGTCCTGCTCGCGGAGAAACTCGGAATAGACACGGTCATCACGTTTTCCGGCTGTCCCGGCGGCTCTAAGGATGACAAGACGCCCAACTGGGCGACATGTGCATGGCCCGACGACTATCTCGCGGTGCTCGACTATCAGTGGAACGAGGTGCTTATTCCTTATTGGAAGAAGACCGCGGAATTTTGCAAGGCGCACGGCGTGACGAAGATCGCGTTTGAGATGCATCCCGGCTTCTGCGTTTACAATCCCGAGACGCTTCTTAAGCTCCGCGCGGCTGTCGGAGATATAATCGGTGCGAACTTCGATCCCTCTCACCTCATCTGGCAGGGAATAGATCCCGTTGCGGCAATACGCGAGCTGAAGGGTGCCATCTATCACTTCCATGCGAAGGACACGAAGATCGACAAGTACAATACGGCAAAGCACGGCGTCCTCGATACGAAGCACTATTCCGATGAGGCAAACCGCTCCTGGATATTCCGCAGCGTGGGCTACGGAAACGGCCTTGACTATTGGCGCGATATGATCTCGAATCTCCGCCTTGTCGGATATGACAAGGTCATGTCGATCGAGCACGAGGATTCGCTCATGACGCCCGACGAGGGACTTTGCCATGCCGTGAAATTCCTTAAGGAATCGATCATAAGAGAGCCGAAGCCGACTGAAATGGGTTGGGCCTGACCGTATCTGAACGGCAAAAAATAATCGAAAAAGAAAAACGAGCCCCCGCACGGTCGGTACCGTACGGGGGCTCTGCTCGGGACGGACGGCCTCGGTCGGACGTCCTGTTTTTTCTACACGGGGTGGGGTGCAGCGCTTACATGTGGCGCCGAGGATCAGTAATTTTCTTTTCTTACCTCGAAGAAGCTGCGGGGATGAGCGCAAACGGGGCAGACCTCGGGAGCCTTTTTGCCAATTACAAGGTGACCGCAGTTGCGGCACTCCCATATCGTTTCCTCTGATTTCTCGAAGACCCTCTGCATTTCGACATTGGAGAGGAGCGCTCTGTATCTTTCCTCGTGAGCGCGCTCGATCGCACCGACGGCTCTGAACTGAAGTGCGAGAGCCTTGAAGCCCTCCTCCTCGGCCTCCTTTGCGAATGTTTCGTACATATCGGTCCACTCGTAATTCTCGCCCTCTGCGGCGGCAAGAAGGTTGCCTGCCGTGTTGCCGAGGCCGCCGAGCGCCTTGAACCACAGCTTTGCATGCTCCTTTTCGTTGTTTGCCGTCTGCTCGAAGATCGCCGCGATCTGCTCGTAGCCCTCCTTCTTTGCGACGGAGGCGAAGTAGTTGTACTTGCTTCTTGCCTGCGCCTCGCCCGCGAAGGCAGTCATGAGGTTCTGTTCTGTTTTTGTTCCCTTGAGCTCCATAAGTGCTTCTCCTTAAAAATATTTTTTTAAATTATTATCGGATCCGAGCGATATTATTCGGTCTTTTCTCACATGAGCCGTTTTTCGGACTCGCTCATATAAAATTATATACGGTCCGAAATGCTTTTTCAACGGCTTTTTGAAAAAAAGTGCGGATGCTTTCCCGAAAAGAGGAGTTTTTGAAGGACGGCGGGGGAGGTATGCGGAGTTCTCTCTTGACAGCGGCGCGAAAATATGATAAAATCAAGCCGGTATTAAAGGGACGGAAAGCACGGCGGGGGATGCCCGAATCCTGCCGCATGCGATCGGGCCGCGGGGATTTCTTGCATAGATGGGCTCGGACAAAGCCTCGGGGAGTGCATTTTTCAAGCTGTTGCCGCGGCGACGGAAAAACGGAGGTAGATATGAAGGATATACTTATTGTTGTTGACATGCAGAACGATTTTAAAGACGGAGCGCTCGGCACTGCGGAGGCCGCCGAGATAGTGCCGCTCATAAGAGAGCGTGTGGAGCGCCACGGCGGCGAGGTGTATTTCACACGTGACACGCACGGCGGGGATTATCTCTCTACAAGGGAGGGCAGGCTCCTGCCGGTCGAGCATTGCATAAAGGGAACGCACGGGTGGCAGATATGCGACGAGCTATTACCGTATGCGGCGGCGGAGCGCACGGTCGATAAGCCGACCTTCGGCTCGGTTGAGCTGGCACGGCGAATAGCATCGGAGTGCGGCACGGAGGATGCGGTTGTGACGCTCGTCGGCGTTTGCACCGATATATGCGTCATATCGAATGCGATGCTCATAAAGGCGTTCATGCCCGAGGCGGAGGTGAGGGTCGAGGCACGGCTCTGCGCCGGGGTGACAAGGGAGAGCCATGAGAGGGCGCTTTCGGCGATGGCGGCGTGCCAAATATCTGTTATTTGACAAAAAACGGAACGGAAACCGAAGGAAAACAAAATAAATCGCTTTTTTTGCAATGTTTTTCGAAAGTGTTATTGACAATTATAAAATATTATGATAGAATGTAATAAATTTAAAATATATATTTTTAATTATAAAAGATATATGCTTTATTTTAATTATACATTTTAAGGAGAACAATAATGCCCGAAATCAAGTATGAAGTGGTCGACAAGATCGGAGTGATCAGCGCAGCAAGCAACGGCTGGAACAAGGAGCTCAACCTTATCAGCTGGAACGAAAGAGAGCCCGTATACGATATCCGTACATGGTCGCCCGAGCACGAGAAGATGGGAAAGGGTGTTACGATCACCGTGGAAGAGGCAAAGCTTTTGCGCGATATGCTCAACTCTTTGAACCTCGACTGATCGGAGCCCGATACAAAAGGACGTTCCTCATCCCTTAACGGGAAGAGAGGGGCGCCCTTTTTGTTTTTTTCTCTCCTTGAAAAATCAATAAAACTTGATTTTCCGTTCATAAAATAAAAATGAATAAAAAACGTTTGCGTGGTAAAATATTTAAAAAAGAGGAAACATTCACGGAAAAAGAGAGCGCTCGTATGTGAAGCGACCCGACCGCAAAAGGACGCGAGAGCGGCTCCTCTTTCGCCGTGCCGCACGGCATCCGCGCTAATGTGCGGTATATGGCGGTCTTGTTTATCCGATACAAAGGAGTCGTCTGTCGGCATACATGCGCCTGCGCGAGCCAATGCCGAGGCGGCAGAAGGGATATTATCATGAGAAAGATCGGCAGGATATTTTTCTCGCGCTATGCCGTTTGCGCGATCATAATAGGCCTGGAGCTGACGCTCCTGATCTCGATGCTGCTGATTGCGGACTCGTTTGCCACGCTGATCACGGTGAGCACGGTTCTGTCCGTCGTCTCGATAATTTCGCTCATAAACCGAGATGTAAATCCCGAGTACAAGGCGTCGTGGGCGATAGTCATTCTCGGATTGCCATACATGGGTGCGACATTCTATGCGCTCTTCTTCCGCAGGAGAATGACAAAAAAGGAGGTGCGCGCTCTGCGCGGGATATACAGCAAATTTGAATCTCCCGCGGAATGTGCGGATAACATGCGATCCCTAAAGGAGAAAAGCGCGCTCGCCGCGGGGAAGGCGCGCGCCCTGAAGCACGATGACCCTCTGGCCGATGTGTTTATGGGCACCCGCTCCGAATATTTCCCGTCCGGGGAGGCGCTGTTTTTGTCCCTGTGCGACTCTCTGCGCGGTGCGGAAAAATATATTTACCTCGAGTATTTTATAATCGATGAGGGCGAGATGTGGGATGCGGTGCATTCCATCATTTTAAGAAAGGCGCGCGAGGGCGTTAAGGTCAGGGTGCTGTACGACGACATCGGCTGCATGAAGACTCTGCACAGAAAGTATTACAGAACGCTCGTCAAGGAGGGGATAGAGTGCCGCATATTCGGCAAGGTCACCCCGAAGGTCACGACGGTGCACAACAACCGCGACCACAGAAAGCTCGCCGTCATTGACGGAAGGGTCGCTTACACGGGCGGCGTTAATATCGCGGACGAGTACATAAACCGAAAGGATCGCTTCGGCCACTGGAAGGACGGCGGAATAAAGCTCACGGGGGCGGCCGCCTGGGGCTTCACACGGCAGTTCCTCGCAATGTGGGCGTATAATTCCGCACAGGAGCCGGAGGAGCTCCCGCCCGAGGAATGCGCGCACGGAGAGGGCGACGGAGGATATTACATTCCCTTTGTCACAGGGCCGATGCCGATATACGATTCGGTGGGAAAGAACGCGTTTCTCAACATTATAAATCAGTCGCAGAGATATGTCTACATCACGACGCCGTATCTGGTCATAGATTTCGACCTCACGGAGGCCTTGTGCTGTGCGGCGGAGAGGGGCGTCGACGTCAGGATAATAACACCGGGAAGAGCCGATAAGCGCGGAGTCAAGGTCATGACGAAGAGCTCGTATCCCCATCTGATAAGATCGGGCGTGAAAATATATGAGTATCAGCCCGGCTTTATCCACGAGAAGCTCCTTGTCTCCGACGACGAATATGCGGTGATAGGCAGTATAAACTTCGACTATCGCAGTCTTGCGCATCATTTTGAGGACGCGATATGGATATATTCGTCACCGACCGTCATCTCGGCGAGGGAGGGATTTGAAAGAACGCTTGCACTGTCCTCGGAGATAGACGAGAGAGCGGCGCGGCTCGGTGTCAAGGAGTGGATATACAGAGTTTCGATAAAGCTCTTCTCTCCGCTTTTGTGATCTTGCACCGCGGGGGCGCTCCGCTTGAATTTTAATATATAAGGCTCGCGTATGACCGATATGCGCCCCGACTCTTGGGGCATGCATAAAGCGGTGCGCGGGCTTTTTTACATGCTTTTTTCGTTCTTTAACCTCGTTTTAACAAAACTTTTTAACGAATGCACTTGAATAAGCTTCAATATAATTGTATAATAAATATATATGACCGACGGAGAAAGGGATTCGGGACGGCACACGCATATGATAACCTATGATGATATAAGAAGAAACAAGGCGATCGCCGTTTATATACGCGCGGCGGACGAATCGCTGATCTCGCTCGGATATACCGAGCACAGCACGGCGCATGTGTCCAAGGTGGCGGAGGATGCCGCAAGGATACTGTCGACTATGGGATATTCCGAAAGGGAGGTCGAGCTCGCGCGGATCGCGGGCTATTTGCACGATATCGGGAACCTGGTGAACAGGGAGGAGCACTCGCAGAGCGGGGCGGTCATGGCCTTCAGAATACTCGACAAGATGGGGATGGATCCGGAGGAGATTGCCATGATCGTCACGGCGATAGGCAATCACGACGAGGGGACAGGCGTGCCGGTGAACCCTCTGGCGGCGGCGCTCATCCTGGCGGACAAGAGCGACGTGCGGCGCACCCGTGTGAGAAATTCCGATCCTTCGACCTTCGATATACATGACCGTGTCAATTATTCCGTAGAGCGCTCGGAGCTTTTGCTCGACGCGGAGCGCGGGTCGATAAGGCTGGAGCTCTCCATTAACACGGCGATCAGCCCGGTGATGGATTATTTCGAGATCTTTCTCGGGCGCATGACTATGTGCAGGAGGGCGGCGGAGCGCCTGGGGCTCGTGTTCGAGCTTATAATAAACGGACAAAGGCTGTTTTAGAGGAGAGACCTTATGGTATATTTACTTGAAGACGACGAAAGCATCAGGGAGCTCGTATGCTATTCGCTCGAAAAAACGGGGAACCCGGCGAGGGGCTTTTCAAATGCGCGCGAGCTTTATGCCGCGATCGAGGGGCAGGTGCCGGAGCTCATCCTTTTGGACATCATGCTCCCCGAGGAGGACGGGCTCTCCGTGCTTAAAAATCTGCGCTCAAGGAGCAGGACGGCGGACATCCCCGTCATCATGCTGACGGCGAAGGGGAGCGAGTTCGACAAGGTGACGGCGCTCGACCTCGGGGCGGACGACTATGTAACAAAGCCATTCGGCGTTATGGAGCTTGTCGCAAGGGTGAAGGCGCTGCTCAGGCGTGCAGGACGCACCCCGTGTGAAAAAAACAGCGATTACACTATAGGTCAGCTCTCGGTCTCGACGAAGCGGCACGAGGTCACGGTCGGTGGGGAAGAGGTAAATCTTACTTATAAGGAATTCGAGCTGCTCGTTTTTATGCTCGAGAACCGCGGCGTGGTCCTCACGCGCGACAGGATATTGCGCGAGGTGTGGGATTACGAATTCGACGGCGAGAACCGCACCGTCGACGTTCATGTAAGAACGCTGAGGCAGAAGCTCGGGGAAGGAGCGGACATAATAGAAACGGTGCGCGGCGTCGGATATAAGATTGCCGCAAGGAAGGAATAATGACTGCAAAAATATTTAAAGGAATATTCATCACGTCCTTGATCGTGCTGCTCGCATCGCTCACCGTGTTCTTCTTTTCGTTTTACGCGTATTACAGCGACAGGCTTGAGGCGGAGGTCGCACGCGAGGCGGAATATCTGAAGCGCGGCTACGACGAGTGCGAGACGGATGAGGACAGGCTCGCCTACCTCGGGTCACTCGGCCTCGACGGGGCGTTCGTCTCGCTGATAGAGAGGGACGGGAGTGTGAGCTTTGACACAAGGACGGACGACTGCGCGGCCATGCCGAATCACGCGGGGCGGAATGAGGTCGCCGAGGCGCTGGCGACAGGCTCCGGTCTTGCTATAAGGTATTCGGAGACCGCGGGGGCGAAGCTGATCTACTGCGCCCGCCTGACCGAGGACGGAAGGGTCCTCAGGGTCGGAACAAAGTATTTTTCGGCGACGGACGTCGTGGGGGCGATCGTCAGCCCGACGCTCCTGCTCGCCGTTTGCGTAATCTGCTTTGCCTTTTTTGCCGCGGTCATCATGTCGCGCGGGATAGTGAAGCCGATAAACGAGATCGACCTCGACGAGCCGGAGAATACGAAAACGTATGACGAGCTCAAGCCGATCATGCAGAAGCTCGCCTCGCAGAATTATAAGATCGCAAAGCAAATGAACGAATTGCGAAAGCGTGAGCTCGAGTTTAATTCCATAACGAGCAACATGTCGGAGGGAATGGTCGTAATAAATTCGAGGACCTCCGTTCTGTCATGCAACCGCAGTGCGCGGCGCATCTTCGGCGTCGGCGAGGGGGAGAGCCTCGGCGGGGTGCTCGCACTCAACTCGTCGGAGAGCTTCAGGGCTGCGGTGAGCGCGGCGCTCTCGGGGCGAAACGGCTACGACAGCTTAAGGATAGGAGACAAGCATTATACGGTGATAGTGACCCCCGTGTTAAACGGAGCGCGTGTGGACGGCGCCGTTATAGTAATAATCGACGACACGGAAAAGGAAGGGCGCGAGGCTCTGCGCCGCGAGTTCACCGCAAATGTGTCACATGAGCTTAAGACGCCGCTGACGTCCATCTCGGGCTTTGCCGAGCTTATAAGCGACGGGATCGCCGAGGGAGAGGACGCAAAGCGCTTCGCCGGTAATATAATGAAGGAGGCACAGCGCCTCATCACGCTCGTCGGAGATATAATAAAGCTGAACCAGCTTGACGGCGGTGAGATCCCCTTCGACAGGGAGCCGATATCTCTCACCGATTGCGCCCGCGAGGTCGCGGCAAGGCTCGAGGAGATCGCACGGCGCGCGGGCGTGGACATCCGCGTCGGGGGCGAGGAGCTGTTCATAGACGGCAACAGAAAGACGGTGGAGGAGATGATCTACAATCTCGTCGACAATGCCATAAAATATAACAAAGCCGGGGGGCATGTTGAGATATCCGTTCAAAAATGCGCCGACGGAGTGAGCATCACGGTGCGTGATGACGGCATCGGAATACCGAGTGACAAGCTCGACCGCGTGTTCGAGCGTTTCTACCGCGTCGACAAGAGCCACTCGAAGGACATCGGCGGCACGGGTCTCGGGCTTTCGATAGTCAAGCACGCAGCGGCATATCACAAGGCGAACGTTTCGATAGACAGCGAGCTCGGCCGCGGGACGTCGGTCACCGTCACGTTCGGTGCGGCACAGGGCGCACAGACCTCCGAGCGGGAGAGAACGGTGAGGGCACTTAACACAAATTTAACATAAAGCGGTGCATCGAATTAACATTGCCGTTATAGAATATATTCGCGTTTTTAAAAAATCGAAAAAGGACGAAAAAACAATATGACAGCATTTAGCGTTTTGCAATTGGTATGCGGACTTGCCCTTTTCCTTTACGGCATGGAGGTCATGGGCGACGCCTTGAAGAAGAGCGTCGGCTCGGGACTGAAGACCATGCTCGGGAAGATGACATCGAATCCGTTTAAGGGATTTTTGCTCGGACTTGTCGTCACGGCGATAATACAGTCGTCTTCGGCGACGACGGTCATGGTCGTCGGCTTTGTAAACTCGGGAACGATGACGCTCCTGCAGTCCGTCGGCGTTATAATGGGCGCGAACCTCGGCACGGCGGTCACCTCGTGGCTCACGGCGCTTTCCGGTCTCGGCAGCGGCGCGGCGGACGAAACGCTCGGCGCGATCAAGTGGCTGAAGCCGGAGGCGTGGATGCCTGTGCTTGCTTTGATAGGCATCTGCCTTCTTATGTTCACCAAGAGAGGAAAGAAGAAGGACATCGGCGCGATCTTCCTCGGCTTTGCCGTCCTCATGGTGGGAATGGAGTACATGTCCGGCTCGGTCTCGGGCCTGCAAAACGACCCCGCCTTCCAGAGCATGCTCCAGGGCTTTGACAATCCGTTTCTCTGCCTGCTTGCGGGACTTTTGCTCACCGTTATAGTTCAGTCATCCTCTGCATCGATAGGTATACTTCAGTCTCTGACCGTCACCGGAGCGATAACGTTCGGCTCGGCGATCCCGATCATCGTGGGTCAGAACATCGGAACGTGCATTACCGCGATCCTGTCCTCCTTCGGAGCGAACAGAAACGGAAAGCGCGCGGCACTTATCCACCTTTACTTTAATATAATCGGTGCGGTGCTCGTGCTCAGCGGCTTTTACATCATCGACATGTTTGTCGACTTCTCGTTCACGTCGGATATCATCGACATGTGGGGCGTTGCCGGAGTGCACACGATATTCAAGATAATCTCCATTATTTTAATAGCGCCGTTCTACCGCCAGCTCGAGCATCTTGCGCACATAAGCGTGCGAAACAAGAAGGGCGAGGTGGAGAAGGAAAATCTGCTGGACGAGCGTCTGCTCGAAACGCCGGCGATCGCAGTAGTGCGCGCGGCGGAGGTCGCCGCGGATATGGCACGGATATCCATAAATTCTTTAAAGGACTCGCTCTCCCTGTTCGATAATTACGACACAAAGGTGGCAGACCGCGTCCGCGATCTTGAGAACAGGGCGGACACGTACGAGGACGCGCTCGGAACATATCTCGTAAGGCTCTCCGCCTGCAGCCTCGACGAGCGTGATTCGAAGCAGATAACGAAGCTCTTGCACATAATAGGAGACCTCGAGCGTATTTCCGACCATGCGGTGAACATTACGGAGTCCGCGGAGGAGATGAAGGACAAGAAGATCACATTCTCCGAGGAGGCACAGCGCGAGCTTTCCGTCATGCGGATGGCGATCAACGACATCCTGAATGTGACATGCGATGCGTTCGTCAACAACGATATAAGAAAGGCCTCGGAGGTCGAGCCGCTGGAGCAGGTCGTGGACGACATGCGCGACCAGATAAAGCTCAATCATATAATCCGCCTGCAAAAGAGCGAGTGCACGATCGAGCACGGATTCATTCTTTCGGATCTGCTCACGAACTTCGAGCGTGTGTCCGACCACTGCTCGAATATCGCCGGCTGTGTGATCGAGATCTCGCAGTTCGATGCGCTCGACATGCACAAATATCTCGCAAATGTCAGAGAGGGCAGTGCGGGATATGAGGAAAAGTACAACGCGTACAAGAGAAAATACAATATTTGACCGACACGGATTTAAAGAATTCGAAAGGCCTGCCCGACCCCTGATCGGGGCGGGCGGCACATGCCCGCCGTCGGAGTGCACCGAATGCGCTCCGACGGCTTTTTTTATTTTTTTGCGTCGGCGGGACTTTGGACTGCACTGTTTTATTTGCCGAAAAATGAAAAAATTTCTAAAAACCTCTTGACAAAGCGGTGTTTTATGGTATAATATTATAATGCATTGATATCGCATTTTGGGTATGGGGGATTTTTGCCCTTTTTACAGGTATACCCGTGAAAACAGACAAAAATCTGTCATTTTGCGACGCGTTTTCTGTGCACTATTCAGTATTGAGGTCTTCTCAAGTAATGTAGAGAAAAAACGCCGCCCTATGCCTTTTGCGAAAATGCGCAAATACGATGAATGGAGTGATTCTATTTATGATGTTAAAACCGCAGAAGCTTGGCACTAACGTCAGACAGAGCTTTGCAAAGATCCAGTCGGTTGTGGAGATGCCGAACCTCATCGAGGTCCAGAAGAATTCTTACGATTGGTTCTTGAGGGAGGGACTCTCCGAGGTTCTGCGCGATGTGTCTCCCATCGTGGACCATACGGGAAACTTGTCCATTGAGTTCACCGATTACACGATAGATCCGACGCCGCGCTATCCGATCGAGGAGTGCAAGGACCGTTCCGTTACCTATGACGCACACATGAAGGTGGGCGTCCGTCTTGTTAACAAGGCGACAGGCGAGCTCAAGACCGCACAGGTATTCCTCGGCGATTTCCCGCTCATGACGGAGAACGGAACATTCGTTATCAACGGAGCGGAGAGAGTTATAGTATCCCAGCTCGTGCGTTCACCCGGAATGTATTACGGCGACACGATCGACAAGCAGGGCAAGCACAATTACACGGCGACGGTCATCCCGTACAGAGGAGCATGGCTCGAGTACGAGACCGATATGGCCGGCGTGTGCTACGTAAAGATAGACAAGAACCGTAAGATCCCGATCACGGTGCTCATCCGTGCGCTCATGCCCGCGGGCGAGGACACAGATAAGCACATCACGGCTATGTTCGGCGATGAGGAGATGCTTACGATAACGATGGCAAAGGACGAGTGCGCCGCCCTCGCAGAGGAGAACGGCACATGCCTGCGCGACGAGGCTCTCAAGGAGATATACAAGAAGCTCCGCCCCGGTGAGCCCCCGCTCGTCGAGACCGCGGAGGATCTGGTCAACAAGCTCTTCTTCGATCCGAAGAGATACGACCTCGCCCCCGTCGGAAGATATAAGTACAACAAGAAGCTTTCTCTTGCGGGAAGAATAGAGGGCTTTGTCCTTGCGGCTCCGGTCGTCGATCTCATCACCGGCGAGCTTGTTGCGGATGCCGGCGAGAGGATAACCAAGGAGCTGGCTCAGAAAATAGACGACAGCCTTGTCAATACCGTTACCGTCAAGACCGAAAGCGACAGAGAGGTAAAGGTATTCTCCAACGGAACGGTACGTCCCGAGCTCGTGCTCGGCTTTGACCTCACCGACTGCGGTGTCAAGGCGGGCGAGAAGGTAAGATATTCCGTCCTTAAGGAGATCATCGACGCCGCCGATGCCGAGGGACATAACGGCGATGCCAGAGTTCACTTCATCAAGGAGCGCGCAAAGTCCGAGTTCGCGAGACTTTGCCCGAAGCATATAACCAAGGAGGACATATTTGCCTCCGTCAACTATCTCTTCAACCTTGTTCACGGCGTCGGCTTCACCGACGATATAGACCATCTCGGCAACAGACGTCTGCGCTGCGTCGGAGAATTGCTCCAGAACCAGCTCAGGATCGGTATGTCCAGAATGGACAAGAACATAAAAGAGAGAATGTCCGTGCACGACTCCGAGGATCTGCGCCCCGAGACGCTTATCAACACGCGCCCGGTCGCAACCGCGATAAGAGAGTTCTTCGGCTCCTCGCCGCTGTCGCAGTTCATGGATCAGAACAACCCGCCCGCAGAGCTGACGCACAAGCGCCGTCTTTCCGCGCTCGGCCCCGGCGGTCTTTCGAGAGACAGAGCATCGTTCGAGGTGCGTGACGTACACTATACGCATTACGGAAGGATATGCCCGGTCGAGACGCCCGAGGGACCGAACATCGGTCTTATCTCCTACCTCGCATCCTATGCGAAGATCAGCGACTACGGATTCCTTAAGGCACCTTACAGAAAGGTGGACAAGACGACGGGTCGCGTTACCGACGAGGTGGTCTACCTTACCGCGGACGAGGAGGACAACAACGTTGTCGCTCAGGCGAACGAGCATGTCGACGAGAACGGATATTTCGTAAACAAAAAGGTTATCGCAAGATTGAACACCGAGTTCATCGAGGTTGAGCCGACGGACGTCGACCTCATGGACGCATGTCCTCAGATGGCGGTCTCGGTTGCGGCGGGCTGCATCCCGTTCCTCGAGAACGACGACAATACCAGAGCGCTCATGGGATCGAACATGCAGAAGCAGGCGGTTCCGCTGATGGTGACGGATTCTCCGATCGTCGCAACGGGAATGGAATACAAGGCCGCGGTCGATTCGGGTGCCGTTGTGGTCGCACGCGACGGCGGTACTGTCGAGCGCGCATGCGGCGAGGAGATAGTCATCCTTACCGACTCCGGACGCAAGGACTTCTATCCGCTCATCAAGTTCAAGCGCTCAAACCAGAGCACCTGCGTAAACCAAAGACCGATAGTAAACGAGGGTCAGAGAGTCGAGAAGGGGCAGGTAATTGCGGACGGTCCCGCAACCTCCAACGGCGAGATATCCCTCGGTAAGAACGCCCTGATAGGATTCATGACCTGGGAGGGCTATAACTACGAGGACGCCGTCCTTCTTAACGAAAAGCTCGTAAGAGAGGACGTATACACCTCCATCCATATTGAAAAGTTCACAAAAGAGGCGCGCGACACGAAGCTCGGAGCGCAGGAGATCACCCGTGAGGTGCCCAACGTTTCCGACGACGCGCTCAAGAACCTCGATAACGACGGTATCATAAAGATCGGTACCGAGGTGCGTCCGAACGATATCCTCGTCGGAATGGTAACGCCCAAGGGAGAGACAGAGCTCACCCCCGAGGAGAGACTGCTCCGTGCGATATTCGGCGAAAAGGCGCGCGAGGTCAAGGATTCCTCGCTCAGGATGCGCCACGGTGAGTACGGAATCGTCGTTGACGTTAAGATCTACGACCGCTCGAATTCCGATGAGCTTGCCCCCGGTGTCAACAAGGTCGTCCACGTATACGTGGCACAGAAGAGAAAGATCTCCGTCGGAGACAAGATGGCGGGCCGCCACGGTAACAAGGGTGTCGTTTCCCGCATATTGCCGCCGGAGGATATGCCGTTTTTGGCAGACGGAACGCCTCTTGACATAGTTCTTAACCCGCTCGGCGTTCCTTCACGTATGAACATCGGTCAGGTCCTCGAGGTGCACCTCGGAATCGCGTGCCGCAGACTCGGCATCAAGATAATGACGCCGGTATTCGACGGTGCGAAGGAGACGGACATCCTCGAGCTCTTAAGACAGGCAAATTACACAAGAGATATAAGGCCCGATGAGAGCGTACGCGGAAAAGCGGTATTCATGGAGGTCGTGCGCGAGGACGGAAAGCCCGATCTGCAGAGAATAGATCAGGAGATCGTTGACGACGACGAGAAGCTCCGCGCTCTTATGAAGACCAACACTCTTAAGGTAATAGACGGAAAGGTTACGCTTTATGACGGACGTACGGGAGAACCCTTCGACAATCCGGTCACGGTCGGCATAATGTATTATTTGAAATTGCACCATCTTGTAGACGACAAGATACACGCCCGCTCGATAGGAACCTACTCGCTTGTAACGCAGCAGCCGCTCGGCGGTAAGGCGCAGTTCGGCGGTCAGAGATTCGGAGAGATGGAGGTATGGGCACTTGAGGCATACGGTGCGGCATACACTCTTCAGGAGATCCTCACCGTTAAGTCGGACGATATCACCGGACGTCAGAAGACGTACGAGGCCATCGTCAAGGGTCAGAACATTCCGACACCCGGTATTCCCGAGTCCTTCAAGGTCCTTGTCAAGGAGCTCCAGGCCCTGTGCCTTGATGTGCGCGTTCTTGACGAGAACGGAGAGGTGATAGACATCTCCGGCCTTTACGAAAGCGACGTGCCCGTGTTCAACAGCATTGACGAGCCGGAGCACGAGAGCACAGGTGACGGTGCCGAGTCGGCCGACGATGAGGAGCTTGACGCGGAGGACATCGACGACGCGGAGTCCGACGATGACACGGACAGCTTCTTCGAGGATGCCGACGAATACTCGTTTGACGACGATGAAGACTTCGGCAAGGACGAGGAATAATTATTTAAAGAAGGGAACAAGAGCCGACGGAGCGGAAAAATCCCCGGGCTGTCGGCTCGGATATATAATCTATGGAAAGAAATACGTTTGATTCGATAAAAATCGGTCTTGCCTCTCCCGAGATGATCCGCTCGTGGTCGCACGGCGAGGTAACCAAGGCGGAAACGATCAACTACCGTACCCAAAAGGCAGAGCGCGACGGTCTTTTCTGTGAAAGGATCTTCGGCCCGACCAAGGACTGGGAATGTCTTTGCGGAAAGTATAAGAGAGTTCGCTTCAAGGGTAAGGTCTGCGAGAAGTGCGGCGTTGAGGTAACGACGAAGAAGGTGCGCCGCGAGCGCATGGGACATATCGAGTTGGCGGCACCCGTGTCGCATATTTGGTACTTTAAGTCCACGCCCACGAAGATGGGACTCGTGCTCGACATGTCGATGAAGCTCCTCGAGCGTGTTCTCTATTTTGCAAGATACGTTGTTATCGATCCGGGAAACACCCCGCTTGAAAAGAAGCAGCTGCTCACCGACGCGGAGTACAAGAGCGCGAAGGAAAAGTACGAGGACGATTTCAGAGCCGGCATGGGAGCGGAGGCGATACGCGAGCTCCTCGCCGAGATAGACCTCGACAAGCTCTCCGCCGAGCTGCGCGAAAAGCTTGCCGATGCGAGCGGACTCAAGAAGACTAAGATCATAAAGCGCCTTGAGGTCGTTGAGGGCTTCAGAAAATCGGGCAACCGCCCCGAGTGGATGATACTCGAGGCACTCCCCGTTCTCCCTGCCGAGATAAGACCCATGGTCCATCTTGACGGCGGAAGATTTGCAGCCTCCGACATAAACGAGCTTTACAGACGCGTTATCAACAGAAACAACAGACTTAAGCACTTCCTCGAAATGCATGCGCCCGAGATCATCATAAGAAACGAGAAGCGTATGCTCCAGGAGTTCGTTGACGCACTTATCGACAACGGTAAGCGCG
>CAZQII010000019.1:0-24363 GCA_964593825.1 uncultured Ruminococcus sp. | reverse complement strand
CTCCATGTCGGACACCGTTGTCGTTATGGCAAACGGTAAGATCCAGCAGATCGGCACCCCGACGGACATATACAACGAGCCGAAGAACGCGTTTGTCGCGGACTTCATCGGCGAAAGCAACATAATCGACGGCGTAATGCTCGAGGACAGGAAGGTGAAGCTCGCCGGTCACGTGTTCGACTGTGTTGACGGCGGATTCGCCGATAACGAGCCCGTCGATGTCGTTATCCGTCCGGAGGACGTCGATGTCGTTGAGCCGGGGCGCGGAATGCTCACCGGCACCGTGACGGCGGTCACATTCAAGGGTGTTCATTACGAAATAATCGTCGACATCAACGGCTTCAAGTGGATGATCCAGTCCACGGACTATGTCGCCCCGGAAATGACGATCGGGATCTACATCGAGCCCGACGCGATACACATAATGAAAAAATCGGAGTATTCCGGAAAATTCGGAGACTATTCATCGTTCTCCGACGAGATGGATCACATCTCTGATGCGGACACCGCGGAAGAATTTTAAAGAAAGAATATGCGCAAAGAGGAAGGGCGCCATGCGACCTTCCGCGTAATTTCATAGGTAAGAAAAAGAAAAATGAAAAAGAAACGCTCATTTATGCAATCGATCGCGGCGGCGCCGCACATCTTTTGGGCGGCGATGTTCATAATTCTGCCGCTTATTATCGTTCTTTTTTACGCATTTACAGATGAATCTGGTGCATTTTCGCTTTGGAACATCGTTGCACTCGGCGACTATATGCCGATCTTCCTGATCTCGCTCGAGCTGGCGATCATAGCGACCTGCATCTGCCTTGTCGTCGGCTACCCGCTCGCGTACGCGATAGCTAAGGCAAAGCCGCAGAATCAGAAGATATTCATCATGCTGCTGATGCTTCCGATGTGGACGAATCTGCTCATCAGGACCTACTCGATAATGGCGATCCTCGACGACGGCGGATTCATAAACTCGCTCCTCGGCAAGGAGGTCATACACGTCATAGGCACGAAGGGCGCGGTGATATTCGGCATGGTATACGACTTTCTTCCTTACATGGTCCTGCCGATATACACCTGCGTTTCGAAGATAGACAAGCACATGTGGGAGGCGGCGAGCGACCTCGGCTGCAGTCCGATAAAGGTCATGACGCGCGTGATACTTCCCCTTTCCCGCTCCGGCATCATCTCCGGCGTGACGATGGTTCTTGTTCCGTGCATCAGCACGTTTTATATTTCACAGAAGCTCGGCGGCGGCACCTTTGAGCTCATCGGCGACACGATAGAGCGCCAATTCGTCAACGGTGCGCGCAATGTCGGTGCGGCGATCTCGCTCGTCATGATGATACTCATCCTTATTTCATTGGCGATAATGAATCGGTTCACCGATTCGGATTCCGAGGACGGAGGTATCATAGCATGAAAAAATATGCATGGAAAATATATATATGCTTGATTTTCGCAGTGCTCTACATGCCGATCCTGACGCTCATCCTGTTTTCGTTCAATTCCTCGTCGAGCACGGCCGTTTTCTCAGGCTTCAGCCTCCGCTGGTATAAGGAGCTCTTCTCCTCCACGCAGACGTTTACAGCGTTGAGAAACACGCTCATCCTCGCGGTTCTTTCGTCGGTGATCTCCACCGTGATAGGCACGGCGGCCGCCGAGGGAATATACAAAATGAAGAGCAAGATATTCAAAAAAACGGTCATGTCCGTCACAAATATCCCGATGATGAATCCGGAGATCGTGACCGGTATGTCCATGATGCTCTTCTTTGTCGCCGTTGCGGGAATACTGCGCATTGAATACGAGAGCATCGGCTTTGCGGCCATGCTGATCGCGCATGTCACGTTTTGCCTCCCATATGTCATCCTCTCGGTCCTCCCGAGGATCAACGAGCTCGGAGACTCGCTTTCTGAGGCGGCGCTCGACCTCGGCTGCACGCCGATACAGGCCTTTTTTAAGGTCAAGCTCCCGAACATCATGCCCGGCGTTATTTCGGGAATGGCGATGGCGTTCACGCTCTCGCTCGATGATTTTACTATCTCATATTTCGTCGGCTCATCCGAGTTCCAGACCTTGCCCCTTCTGATATATTCCATGACGAAGAAGAAGGTCACGCCCGACATGTACGCCCTTTCCACCCTTATCGTCTTTGCGGTATTCGTTCTCCTGCTTTTCTCAAACATGAAAAAGGGACGGAGCGACGCTAAGAAAAAGGAGGGTAAAAAAGCATGAGAAGAATATCTGCCCTGATTTTAGTCTTAGCTTTCGTCTTTTCATCATTATCATCCTGCGGAGCAGATGATGTGCAAAAGCGTCGGGCGGGCGAAACCGTCACCCTCAACGTATACAACTGGGGCGAATACATTTCTGACGGAGCCGACGGCACTTTCGACACGAACAGTGAATTTGAAAATTATTTCAACACCTATCTTTCCGACAAATACGGCGGAATAAAAATAAAGGTAAACTACACGACCTATCCGACGAACGAGGACATGTTCAGCAAGCTTGAAAGCGGTTCGGGCTCTTACGACGTGATCTTCCCGTCCGACTACATGGTCGAGCGGCTCATCGCCGAGGACATGCTCCTCCCCCTTGATTGGTCGGGCCTCAAAAGCGAGTCGAACCTGAAATATATAAACAGCGACTTCTTGGCTCAGCCATACGATCCCGAGGACAGGTATTCCGTCGTTTATACCTACGGACGGGTCGGCATCATTTACAACAAGACCATGGTGGATGAGGAGGACATCGGCAGCTGGGATCTGCTTTGGAATCCGAAATACAGCGGTAAGATACTTCAGTTCAACAACCCGCGCGACGCCTTCGGAACCGCGATGTTTTGGAAGGATCTCGACGTAAATTCCGACGACAAGGATGTCTGGAGCGCGGCGCTTGAGCTCCTTAAGGAGCAGAAGCAATATCTGCAGGGCTACGTTAACGACGAAATATTCGATAAGATGACTGGCGGCTCTGCCGCTATCGCCCCTTATTTTGTCGGCGATTTTGCGACGATGTACTTCGATAACGACGATCTCGCGTTCTATTACCCCGAGGAGGGCACGAACATATTCGTCGACGCCATGTGCATTCCGTCAAGCTCAAAGAACCCGGATCTTGCCATGGAATATATTAATTTCATGCTCTCCCCCGAGGCCGCGCTGGCAAATGCATCATACATCGGATATGCGTCTGCGCACAGCGCCGTCTACAGCGACCCGGATTACATCGAGGAAATGGGTCCGTATATAATGACGCTCCTTTACGGTGACGCAAACGGAGACGGCGTTTACGGCGACTTCGGTGAAAACGGCACTTACTCCTACGATGCGTACTATCACAGCTTCACCCCCGCGATACAAAGGCATGTCAACTCTCTTTGGGAGGAGCTGAAGATCTACGGTGCGGCGGAGCTCTGGGTGCATATAACAAGCGCCGTCCTCGTCGTTTCCATCCTGGCATTTGCCGTTTATACGGTCGTCATCAAAAAGCGCCGCTCGCGCGATTACAGATTACGCGACGCCAGAATAAAAAAAGAAAAGCAAATGATGAAAAAGAATTAAAAAAATCCAAGGCGGAAAACACCGTACCTCGCGCATGCGCGGCGGTTGCTCTTGCCTTGGATATTCATTTTTTATTTATGCGAACTCACCTAAGCACTCCGCTGTTGTCGAACGGCGGAATAAAGCTCTCCGACGCGGTTCCCCATTCCTGCACGAAGCCGTTCTTCAGCCCCTTCTTAAGTGCGTACTCGACAAGTTCGTCGTATTCGGCGCGGCACACCGCCCGATCGAGCGGAGGAAGCATTCCCTTCATCGGCGTGTACTGATTCATAAGGCTTATATAAATGTCGTCGCCGTATGTATCGATAAGGTATTTCACGGTCAACTTCGCCTCGGCGACGTGGGACGGCAGGAGCAGTATGCGGACGATCACACCGCTTTTCATTAGCCCGTTTTCAATAACGGGCGCACCTCTTTGCCCGACCATTTCGGCTATTGCGGCCTCGGCGACCCGCGGATAATCCGGTGACGATGCGTATTCATTCGCCGTACGCGGTAAATAAAACTTAAAATCCGGCAAATATATGTCGACCGTGCCCTTGAGCATTTCGAGCGCCTCCACGGTGTCGTATCCGCCGGTGTTGTAAACCGTGGGCAGGGTCATTCCCCGCTCCCGCGCAATCCCGACGGACCTTGCGATGCTCGGAGCGAAATGCGTCGGCGTTACGAAATTTATATTATGTGCCCCGTCCGCCGCAAGCTCGAGCATTATCTCGGCGAGGCGCTCCTCGCTCACCGCAATGCCGCTTTCATTCCTTGAGATCTCCGCATTCTGGCAAAAAACGCATCCGAGCGAGCAGCCCGAAAAGAATACCGTCCCCGATCCCCTCTCGCCCGAGATTATCGGCTCCTCCCAAAAATGAAGCGCGGCGCGCGAAATAACGGGAACGGCCGGCATCTTGCAGTAGCCGAAACCGCCGTCGAGTCGGTCCGCGCCGCAGCGCCGAGCGCAAAGTCGGCATTTATTATAATTCATAGTCGATCTCCGTAAAAATAATGTATTTGACGCTTTTAATATTGACACAAAAGATTTTGTGTGATAAAATAAATGTAAAAATCCTCGGAGGGTCCATAAAATGTCTGACAAAAGAAAAGGTTACATAAGCTGGGAGGAATACTTCATGGGCGTTGCGCTCCTCGCCGCGGAGCGATCCAAGGATCCGAACACGCAGGTCGGCGCATGCATCGTCGACGCTCAGGACCGCATCCTCGCAACCGGATACAACGGCTTTCCGCGCGGATGCTCGGATGACGAATTCCCCTGGAACAGAGATGAGTCGGCGGGAGAAACGAAATATCCCTTTGTCGTTCATGCGGAGCTCAACGCGATATTGAACGCAAAAGGAAAAAATCTGGACGGTGCCGTGCTTTATGTGGGATTATTCCCTTGCAACGAATGCGCGAAGGCCATAATACAGGTGGGAATAAAAGAGGTAATATACCTCTCGGACAAATACGCAAGCGCGCCCGGAACCCTTGCATCAAAGAGAATGCTTAAGGCCGCGGGAGTGAAGCTGACACAGCTCAAGCCCACAAGGAGCGAGCTCGTGCTTAAATTCAAGCCTTGAATACCAACCGAGGGACTGCGAAGGATCGCAGTCCTTTTTATTTCATGAAATACTTTTCGATCTCGGCGAGCGTCGAGGAAAACGAGCCCTGAACCATCCTCGCACCCCCGCCCCTGCCGCAAAGAGCGGAATTGAATTCCCCTGCTGCCTGCCTCAGGTCGACCGAGTCGGACGAAACGACATACTTAAAATTTCCGTCGCATCCGGAGAGCGCAACGAGCATTCCGCCGACCCTCGGCAACGCCTCGTTCGAAAAGGCGATGAGCTCGGCGGGAGAAAAGCCGTCGAGCAGGACAACCGCATTGCCCCGAGTTTCCTCAACACCGTCGGCAAGCAATTTTATCTCGCGCATGCGCGCGATCTTCAGCATGCGTTTTGTCTCCTCGAGCTCGCTTATCAGAGCCTCGACGGCATCGGCGACCGTGCTCTGCGGCTCGGATGTGAGAGCGGAGATACGCTTTACGGTAGAAATACGCTCGGCACAGTCGCGCTCGGCTCGCCGCCCGGCAAGCATGTATATACGCGTGCCGCCGCGATGCTTTTCAAAATTCAAGATGGAGATAGCACCGATCTCCCCCGTCCTCGATACGTGCGGCGCACAGCATGCGCAGGAATCATAGCCGTCTATATTTACTATTCTGACGTTTTCAGTAAGATCGAGCTTGGAGCGATAGTCCATGCTCTCAAGCTCATCCCGCTTCGGGAAGAATGCCGTGACGGCGCGATTCTCGTACACCGCCGTGTTTGCGGCGGCGCGCACCTCATCTATCTCCTCAGCCGTAAGCACGGCGTTAATGTCGAATACGACCTCCTCGTCGCTAAGATGGAAGCCGACATTGTCATATCCGTATTTGCTGTGAATGATGCCGCATAAAATATGCTCCGCCGTGTGCATCTGCATTTTTTCGAAGCGCATATCGAAATCGAGGACGCAGGACACGGTGCGCCCGCACTCGAGAGCTCTGTCACACAAATGATATACCGTGCCGTCCCTCTCGTACACATCGAGCACGGCGGCGCCGTCTATATATCCCTTATCCGAGCTTTGTCCGCCCTCCTCGGGGAAAAATGCCGTTTTGTCAAGAACGACCGCGAACCTGTCGCCCTCGGCTGTGACCGACATGACCGAGGCGCAAAATTCCTTTATGTATGCGTCCTTATAGTAAAGCTTTTCAGTCATTTTTTATTCCTCAAATATATTTTTCCTTTTCAAAAAGCGACCACGGATAGCACGCAAGCTCGGGCCGCGCGATCATCGGCTCGCCCCCGTTTAGGGAGGGAGCCCTCAGCATACAGGCAAAAAGCGCCGGCGCTCTCGCCCCGCGGTCGCGGCTGCCGTACTTTTTGTCGCCGACAAGAGGATGCCCGCGATGGGAAAACTGCGCCCTTATCTGATGAAATCTGCCTGTTTTCAATTCTACGCTTACAAGCGAGCGCTCCCCCGAGTCCGTCAAGGCGCGATCAACCGTGCGATATTTGAGGACGGCGAGCTTCGCCCCCTTTCGTTCGCTTTTTATAACGAACGACTTCGACAGCGCAGGATCCTTAAAAAGAAAGTCCCGCATCTCTCCGCCGGGCACGCTCCCCTCGACGACGGCATAATACCGCTTTTCGAACGAGCCGCTCACTATCTCGGCGGACAATTTTGCCGCCGCCCCTTTATTTCGCGCAAAGGCGAGCAGTCCGCCCACGTTTCTGTCCAGCCTGTGCACGAGCCAAAGATCATGCCGCTCTCCGTTTTGCCTCAGCAATTCCGATGTGGCGCTCATGGCGTCCGTGTCCCCCGTGGGATCGGCCTGCGAGGGCATGCCGACCGGCTTTATTATAACTATATAATCATCGTCCTTATATACTACGCTTGGCATATGACCTCTCTGACCGAAAAAGCGGCGCATTTTCATACGCCGCTTTTCACAAATTACAATCTCTTTTTAATATTGATTATACGAAGGATTATCGGCGCGAGAACCATATTGACCGCGATCTCGATAAAAAAATTCCAGCCGATAAGTCCGACTATTATGAAAAGCGCACCGTTGGGCTGTGCAAAATAGCTCTCGATATTCTCAAGGAAGAACACCAATCCGCCGAGAAAGAATATTCCGGAATTCACAATAGGGCAAACGGCGGCAGACACAAAGACGGCGACATAGCGGTTGAACCGCTCCAAAAGCTTGTACACCGCACCGGAGGCAATGCCCGCGAGCATTCCCTTTAAAAGAACGGTGACGATCGTGCCGAATATATTGAATTGCAGAAACAGTGCCGCATCTCCCGTTACAATAACGGCGATGCCGAAGACAAGGCCGAGCCACGCACCTGCAAAAACGCCGCAAAGCGCCGCACCTATAACTATAGGCACAAGAACAAACGAAAAGGAAAAGATACCGATCTTAAAGCTTCCGCCGATCAGCTGGATGACGAAAACTATCGCGGTGAGTATGGCAAGATATGTCAGCCTTCTGACATCTAACGGTTTTGTTCTTTTATCAGTCATTTTGTTTCTCCTATCTCCGAGAGTATTATAATATTGCTCTTTTGCGCCGAAGGGATGATACTGCCTGTATCAAAGAGGCGCGGTGGCGATTTCCGATGTGCGTGATCAACGCGTATATTCTAACATAAAATATAAGAAAAATCAATACTTTTTTTGCATTTTCCTTTATTCCTTTATTTTTCTTATGCTCGGATCGGACGCAATGCTAAGAAGGATTGGCTCATATCCCGAAATCGTTCATCCGCCGCTCTTTGCCCGTGCCGTTGTCGGCGGGCTCCTTGTATTTCACTGTGCTCACCCTTATTGCCCGTCCGCCGGTGAGCGCAAGCATTTTTACGGCGGTGCTGCTGAAATCGTTGGCATAGACGAACAGCGGCTTGTCTATCATTCCGCGCGCCAGCACCTTGATATACGCCGTGTCGTACGGAACGAGGTTCATGCTCTTTAAAATATTGACATCCACGCGCTCCCCTGCGGAAAAGCTCTCGCTCAGCGTATCTATATTTATCACGCTTTTTCTCCTTCCGCTCGTGAGGATGCATTCCTCCCCCGTTCCTATCAGATCCTTGGCAAGTGAATTGCTGATAAGAGCATCGGCGCGCTCAGCATCCATAGGAGTCGAAAAATGCCTCAGCTCTATATTGATATCCGACTCATCGCACGGCTCCTTGTCCTTTTGATCCTCATCGGACACATCGCAGGTCGGCTCCGTCCTCTTTTTCTGTTGGACGGCGGTGCTTGCCGCTCCAAGGGATGCGAGTCTAACCTTTCGGCGCCGCGAGCGCAAAGCGGTCAAAATCAGAACGAGAGCGAAAAGCGAAAGCAAAGTAATATATGCGATCCCCCGCACCCGCGGGGACGGCAAATAAGATCTGACCACCTCACCGCCTTCGACGGTCAAGCGGTAATTCGGATTTGACGACGTGACGCCGACGCGGCCGTCGGACAGAACATAAGCAAGGCCGAGATCGTCACCCTCTGCGACCTCGCCTATTATCTCGACGGGCGGATCCTCATATTTTTCACCGAGATAAAGCATCACATCGGGGACACTTACATGCAGCTCTCGCGGAATTATCCTGAATACGGAGGTGACAGACGTGCTTCCGTCCGAGAAGATATAATTCCGCGCATCCGTCAAGGTGACGGTCAGCTCGTATTCTCCCACATCTCGCGCACCGTCGGTGAGATCGGCGCTCCATATTTCCGACGTCTCCAGGGGCCGACGACACGTTCCGTCGTAGACCGCATCGCCGAAGATCGGGATCGGAACCACCGCGGGCTCTATGACAAGATACGCGTCGGGGACTGTCGGGCATTCGTAATTATCGGCATCATACTTTAAGACGGCATGCGCCGCATACTCTCCGACATGTATTCCCTCACCGCCCTCTATCGCGATCAGCGTCACCGATTCCGGCAGTCCCGCAAGCGTTACATGCTTCTTTTCTCCGTCGTACACATGACAAAGATCACGCCATTCGACACCGCTCATGTCATAGGCGGCGCGTCCGACCTCGATATTCACATGTGCCGTAAGATCTCCGCAAATGAAATCCACACCGTCATCCCCCGCACGAAACGACTCGCCGCGCGCGTATTTTACATTTACCTCAGACGGTGAAACGGCGCGTCTGCCGCCGTTGTTATATATAAGATATGCCTCAAAATCCCCGTGCTTCGCGACCTCAAACGCGGTGTATTCCGATTTTAAAAGAACGATGTACAGCTCCGTCGGAATCACCCGCACAACGGTAAATTTGATCGGAGCCGAGAAAAGAGCCGAGTAATTTCTGCCCTCCTCGACCGTTGCCACGGCATAATAAACGCCGAAGGAGGTCGGTGCCGATATCTGCTCCGTGAGCGCCGCGTCTCGGTAAAAGAGAAACACGGCATCGCCGAAAAGCGCCTCGGCACGGCAGATGAGCTCATCACCCTCGAAAATGTCATCTGCGCACGGCGGCGAAAGAAATCGGTTCTCAGCCTTTTTAATTTCAAAATCAATCTCCGCATTCAAAATAAAGTAATCGGAATTGTCCGCGATGGCATATGCCGCATATCTGCCCGCATCGGTTGCGCCTCCGGTGACGGTCACGGTGCACTTGTCCGAGGAGGCTACGGGAGCATGTGCGCACGCATCGTACGTGAATGAAATATAATTCCAGACCACAGATATCGGCGTGGGGCTTATCCTCACCGATCGCGTAATCGGATCTGGAGCGATATAATTTTCGCTGTCCGTGTAAAACGTGATAACGACCTCGGTTAACCCGTCACAAACACGGCGCGCACCGGTCGAAAATCCGTATCTCGGCGAGGAGCCGTCCGCGCCCGTCGGCATTACTCCGTTTAATATCGGATAGTGCGTTTCCCCGTCAAAAACAAACTCCGCATCCTCAAATACGGCGCCCGACATGTCATAGTGCGCGGGGACTATCCTCCATACAAACGGCGCAACGGTCGGCTCGTTGTAATTCAAGGCATCGTATGTCAGCGTGACGCGCGCCGTATATTCCCCCGCCGCCTCGGCGCTGTTGTCCGCATATCCGCTCACGCGAACGCCGCTCGGCAATCCGCAAAGCAAAACGGTGCGCACCTCTCCGCTGTAAACGAACTCACAGTCCGACCAAAAGATCCCGCAGAGATCGTAATCCGCCTTCTCTATTACGAATTCCGTTTCGGGATTTTCGAATCCGTAATTTGCGACAGCAGATGCGCGCGCGACATATCCGTCACCCGCAATGTACTCTCCGCCCGTGACATCGACGCTTTTAAATACTCCGTAAGCATCGGTGAAGCCCGCGCTCGGGCACTGCCTTTTTCCGTTGTAAACAAAGCGCGTGTCGCCCCAGACAAGGGCAACTCTCTTCTCCGTGACCGTCAGGCTCGCATACATATCGGCAGGGATTTCGTAATCTCGGCTTTCCGAATAAAAGATCAATCTGATCGGATAAGTGCCGACATCGGTGCCGCCCCCTTCAATCCGCGCGCAAAGCGGTATGCCGTCGAGCCCCGTCGGCAATTCGGCAACAAAGCGCGGTGAGATATAAAATCCGCTGTACTCCCGCACCGCGTCGCCGAATATATCGGCGTCCAAGGCATAGCTCGCCTTTTCGACCGTAACGGGAATATAAACCGATGCATCAAGGTAAGAGACTGTCACCGCCGTGTCTCCGTAGCGAAAGCATTCCCCGTCGGAATAAGAAACGGTGAGCTTGTCCGCGCCGATCTCCTCGCTCCTGCCGCTGTTAAAGCTGACCTGCACGCAAAGACCGTTCGGATTGAATTTTTCAAATGCCCGATACTCCGTTTTCGACGGCATGATCACCGCTGAAAGTCCAACCGCCCTCTCCTCAAGTATCGCAAACGGCAGCGGCTCGGAGCGAAGGCCGTAATAATTTTCCGTTTCGTCGACGAGTGCCGTCACAAAATAATTTCCGCACTCCGTCGGCAGCCGCGAAAGAAGTACACCGTCGGCGTCACGGTATTCCGCACGCACGCTACCGAACAAGGCGCTCGCCATAAAAGTCGACTCTGCCAGAAAATATACATCAAAAACGTTGATTTCATGCACAAATCTGTTTTCCGCCTTTACTATTTCGAAATCAAGGCAGATCGCATCCGCCGTGCCGACGGACCATTGGTAATTATCGCTGTCGCACAGAGTGAGGACAACGGGATATATCCCCGCATCGACACCGCCGTCGCATTCCGCCGTATATAGCGCGCTCGGCAAAATATCCGGCACGAGTCTTGTCGCACTATACGTTTTCGGATACACCGTCGGCACCCGGACCTGCGCCCGATTTACGGAAAAGCTCACACTCGGTGTTATGACGCTCACGCTGTATTGCAAATAATTGAAGCTTATTTTACAGCAGTATTCGCCCGAATCGATCACATTGTAAAGAGTTATTTCTTCACCGGAGGAAAAGAATTCACCGTCCTTCATCCATTCAAAATAATATGATCCGCTGGCCTCAAGCGGATGAGAGACAAGGTCAAGGGAAAATTTATGCGCCCCGGCATCGTATGTCACGCTCTTTGAGGATATTCCGAATTTCGGGGCATCCAAGGCGTACGCGGCATAGAGCGTGACGTCCGAATCGATCGGAGCATCAAACAGGCACCGCTCCGTCAGCTGCTCGTTATAATACCAGCCGCAAAACGTAAAGCCCGTCACCTCATTTGCCGTCGGCTCCGAGACAAAGCTCCCTCGCGCCGCCTCGACCTCGATCAGCGTTGTTCCTCCGTGCTTGAATTTCACATTAAACGGCTCGAAGACTGCGATAAAATTCTTCTCCTCGCTGAATTCCGAGCTTGCAAAGAATTTGAGCTCATGCTCCTTGGAATTTACGTCAAACACCCTGAATGCGCCGACATCCTCCGCGCATGCGCCGAGGAGCACCTCGCTCATCGTTCCCTTCTCAAACACTCCGCCGTATTTAATGCAAAGCCCGCCCTCGAAATTCGAGCCGACCAGGCTTATCGCCCTTTCGGTATAAATACCGTAAAGAGCCGACGAAAAAGTGAATTTCGGAGAAACATAAAGGCTCGCACGGCACTCCGCCGCATATTCACCGCCGCACGTGAGGCTTCCGCCGAGCAGCCGCGCCGTTCCTCTTTCAATTACAAAGCTCGGACAGTCCGAGCGAGACATTACACTACCGCCAAGCATATAAAAAGCGCTCGCATCGGCATATTCCTGCCTTATCGCCGTGCCGAGCGAGACTATCGTCCCCGACTCGAAAGTAACTCTTCCGCCCCTTATATTCAAGGCGCCGTATTCGAAATTAAGACTGAGATCGCTTATAACGACAGACTCCTCATCAAGGGTCAGACCCCCGTCCCCCGTAAAGGACAGTGAGCCCGAAATTTTTATATTTCTGCCGCCGCACAGTCTCACTCCGTCCGCCGATGCAATTCCGTCAAATACGATCTCCGCACCGTCGTCCGCAAGCGCCACAAGCTCAGATAGGCTGTCCGATTCGGCAATCAAACCGGGAGCTCCTCCTTCATATAAAAATATCGAATACCTTTCCTCACTCTGCGAGATCAAATAGCGCCGATCCTCTTCATTTTCCGCACCGCAGCAAAGCGCCGATGCGATCACCGAAATTACCGACAGCGCCAAGAAAAACGCAAGCCTTGAAATTTTACGCATTTTTATCTTCCTTCTCCCTCTTTGTTTTATATGGTAAATTATACCATATATTTGGCCGTTCATCAACAGAAAAAGGCATTAAGATTTCTTGCTTTTGCAACGTAAAATTCAAGTGCCGTACAATTTACGACATAAAAAAAGCGGAGCAAACAGCACTCGCCCCGTTTGCCCGCAAAATATTCATTTTTCCTTATAAAAGAGATAGCAATGGCAATAGCCCTCGAAGTTTTCGTCGGCGATCTGCTCGCGGAACTCGCGGCACATGCATTTGTTGTCCTCCGTGTGCTCGCGCCTGCACGGACAGTAGCCGCCGTTCTTTTCGAGCCCGGTCTTGACCGCCTTGACTATCTCCTCATTCTCGTTATATCTGATCTTCATAATTTTACCGATACTGCTCTATAAGCGCCGCAATATTCTGCTTCGGAGCATATCCGACGGAAAAATCGAGGAAGGTGTTGTTTTTGACAAATGCGAGCATCGGTATACTTTCGACCTTAAACTCCATGGCAAGCTCACGCTCGTCATCCACATTGATCTTACAGAATTTCACATCTGGATATTCCTTTTCCAATTCGTCGAGCACGGGTGCAAGCATGCGGCAGGGACCGCACCACTCCGCCCAAAGATCAATCAGCGCCAATCCGTCAAACGACTCGACCTCATCCTTAAAATTCTCTTTTGTTAAAACAGTCATTTCAGTCTCCGTTATTCTTTTTCTTTTATTTTAACACAAAAGAGGGCTGTGATTCCACAGTTTCGTCAAATGTTAACATATTTTTTAAAAAGCACCGCATCATAGGTAAAAAATAAGTGCTATACTACACAAAAAAGCTTTTTACCGAGGTTTATATGTCCGTATTCAGATCAGATCTCACGGTCGATGTCCATGACGTCGACTTCAACGGTGTGGCACGCCTTTCCTCGCTCATGAAATATATACAAAGCGCCGCGCAAAGTCAATTGACCGAGAGCGGCTGCTCCTACGACGAGCTCAAGGCAAAAAAACGCGCCTTCATATTAAGCAAAATAAAAATGGAATTTCACGATGCGGTAAGAGCATATGACAGGCTGAGTGCGATATCCTTCCCCTGCCACAGCAGAGGATACAGCTTCTTGCGCTGTTACGAGCTCGAGCGCGGCGGCATCACTGTCGGAAGAGCTGCGTCAGTTTGGGCGCTCGTGGACACGGAAACTCATGCCTTGGTCAGGGTGAACGACATTGAGCTTGGACTTACGACTGAGGAGCCGCTCGATCTCATGATAAACCGCATCTCCCTCCCCTCGAATATGTCGGCGGTCGGATCATATACGGTGAATTACGCCGACGCGGATCAAAATCGGCACATGAACAACACAAAATATCCCGACATGTACTCAAGCTTTCTTCCCCTTGAAGGCAGGCGCATCTGCTCCGCCTCGATAGCTTATATAAACGAGGCCCCGATGGGCGAGCGGCTTTCCGTATTCCGCGCGGAGTCGGGCGGCGCATACTATTTCAGAACCGTCAGAGAGGACGGAAAGATCAACAGCGAAGCGGAGATACGGCTGTCCTGCATAAATTGATTGCAAATCTTGCTTTTAAGCCGTCAAAATGTCACAAAACACGGTTTTTTTCGATATTTTTCTTTCATTTTTAAGTTTTTTATGCTTTATATGATGTTAAATATGCCGCGTTAAAGACGCAATGATAAATGCGTTTTCTACTTATTGTGCTTATATAGAGCAATTTTATCAATATATTTGAGTTGTCTCAAAAAACGACAAAACAGTACGGCGTTTTTCTTAACGACAAAGCTTTCCTTTTTATGTTAAAATATACTTGTATTCTAACAGATTGGAGAGAACGTCACAATGGCAAAGAACTTAAAGCTAAAAGAAAGAACCGCTCTTCGCGAGCAGACCGTAACGGCGGACGGCGCAACTTACGTCTACACGCTTTTCTCAAAGCCCGGCAGTCGCGTTGCCGATTACGGACTTACGCTCTATTCGGTTGAAATCCGCATGACGGACAGAGACGGAAGATATACCGAATCGGCGCTTGAGGATATTTTTTCGGATCACAAAAAGGCTTTTCGCTTTTTCGATAAGCTTGTGAAAAATCTTGCGACTCCGATCGACCTTCCGTACATACTCGAGGATGAGATCGGATGATCCGCATCCGAGGACTGCCGAGCACGGCGGTCCTCTTTTTTTGAAAAAGGCGGACGTGCTTTTACACGTCCGCCTCGGTTATATCAGTCCTCTATTGCAGCCTTCTGCATATTTGCTTTTCTGATCGCACCGTAGATCTCGTCGGAGAATTTCTTCCTTCGGTCATAGAAATACAGTCCGTTCTGCTCCTGCTCGACATCGGTGAGCTGCGTATAGCAGAAGCCCATTATTCCCTCGTTGGAGAGGAGCACCTCGGTGAGAGCAATATAACGGTCACGGAACTCCTCGGGCGTTTTGGGTGCATCACCGTATCCCCATGAGATCTGTCCGTCGTTTGCCTTCTCCTGCGATTCGGGATACCATTTGATTCCGCCGTATTCGCTTACAAAGAAGGGTGCCCTTCCGTCGTATAAGGTATTGTTCCTGAGATGGGGAGCGGAATATTTTGCGGCACGGTGCTTTTCGATAATATCTCCGAAGCAATCGGCGTTCTGGTTATATTCGTGTATATCGTATATATCCGTTGCCTTGGTATGTATGTAACCGCTCGTGTCGATAACGGGACGGGTGGAGTCAACAGCCTTGGTCGCATCGTATACGGCGGATATATTCGTGCCGATCTGATCGGGAACCGTTTCGTTATAGGGACACCAGCCTATTATGGACGGATGATTTCTGTCACGCTTAACACACTCGAGCCATTCGGGCAGTACGGTATGCAATGTTTCGGGAGAGCATGCATCCGCACCCCAGTTCGGGTACTCGCCCCAAACGAGATATCCCAAGCGGTCGGCATGATACAGGAAGCGCTCCTCAAACACCTTCTGATGCAGTCTCGCACCGTTAAATCCGAGTGCCATCGACATCTCGATGTCATGCACAAGCGCCGCATCCGTGGGCGCCGTGTAAATTCCGTCGGGATAAAATCCCTGGTCGAGGATGAGACGCTGGAAAACGCTCTTGCCGTTTATCAAAACGCGCTTGCCGTCGATATCTATTCTTCTGATACCGAAATAGCTCTTCACCGCGTCGGTGACCTTGCCGCCGCATATGAGCGAATACTCTATATCGTAAAGCTCGGGTGCACCGGGATTCCAGATCTTGGGACCGTCAATCTTAAACGAAAGCGTGCTGACCGTTCCGCCGAGCTTGAAAATACCGTCAAACGCGCTCTTTCCCTTATAAGTAACGGAAACCTTAAGCTCTGCATCCGGGACATACTTATTGAGTGCAACGTCAAGGCTGACCGTGCCGCCGAGATCCGTGGCATTAACAAATGCAGTCCGGATGTAGGCTGCGGGAACGAACTCAAGCCAAACGGTCTGCCAGATTCCGGTCGTCCTCGTATAGTCGCATCCGACGGAATAATAGCGCTCCGTCTGCTTTCCTCTCGGCTGGCGATGCGATCTGACCTCGTCGAGCGCACAGACGGTAATTCTGTTCTTGCCCTCGGTCAGGCAATCCGTGATATCGAATTCGAACGATGCGTATCCGCCGATGTGAGTGCCGACCTCCTTTGCGTTTACATAAACAAAGGTCTTAAAATCGCAGGCGCCGAAATGAAGTATCACTCTGCCCGCGAGCTGCTCCTTTGAGATATCGATGTTTTTTCCGTACCAGACCGAAGGCATGAA
The DNA here is from genome assembly GCA_964593825.1 of uncultured Ruminococcus sp. Classification (GTDB taxonomy): domain Bacteria; phylum Bacillota; class Clostridia; order Oscillospirales; family CAG-272; genus UBA1740. The sequence goes on along the minus strand of CAZQII010000019.1, from coordinate 7,786 downwards.
GTCCTTGAAGCCGATTCCGGAAAGTGAGCTTTCAGGGCAAAAAGGAACAGTTATTTTTTCTGGGAAGCTCTCCTCGGCATAAACCTTTCTGTCTCTGCCGGAGGCGGAAAAATCGCGGTAGAATTCCCATTCACCGTTGAGATTCTGCCAATTTTCGCGCACAAATTGCGGGCGCGGATGCTCGGAGCGAGGAATATTATTCATAATTTGTCTCCCGTTTTATTTTTTTGCAAAAAGATTGCTTTTTTGCTTTAAGTATATTATAATATATAACAGCAAATATGTCAAGGTGCAAAATAAGCAAAAAAGGTGTGTAAAATGAGCAAATTGATACTCGGTGACGGCGGTGTCAGATATCCGAAAAAGGAAAAGGCATTTATAGTAACGGCGGATAAAAGCGCTCCGTTTTCAAACGCGATAATAGGCATCACCTATCCCTACCCCGGCTATTCGATCGACCGCGGACCGATAAAGGATCTCACCGTCATCGAATTCATTACCGAGGGCGAGGGCGAAATTCTGATAAACGGAAAATGGGAGCGTGCGGTCGCGGGAGATACATACGTCCTTGGCCCAGGCGAGGCACACAAATACCGCTCATCCTCGCACGCCCCATGGAAAAAATATTGGATAAATTACGTTGCGGATTACATGGGCGCATATTTGAAAGCATACGGTATAGAAACGGGTGTATACCGCGTCAGCACGCTGATGAATTTCGAGAAGCTTCAGACCCTCGGTCAAAATCCGGAGATCTCTTTTTCCGATGCATATTCAATAGCCGAGAATGTGCACGAGATCATCGCGACATTGGCAAAATACAAGACCGATTTCGATCCCTCTGAGCGGATAAGGTCGCTCCTCGCATCCTCCGTATACTCCAAGATCTCGCTCGATAAGATCGCAAGTGAGCTGCATATTTCAAAATCGAGCGTTATACGCACCTTCAAAAAAAGATACGGCGTTTCGCCTTACAGCTTTCATTTGGATCTGAAGATCGATGCCGCAAAGGCGCTTTTACGGACCACACGCCTTTCGGTGCTTGAAATATCGGAAAAGCTGCAAATAGTCGACGAGCATTATTTTTCGACACTCTTTTACAGGAAGACCGGTATGCGCCCCCTCGAATACCGAAAAAGCTTTATCGGATAAAACACAAAAATGACCGCCCGAGAATTATCGCTCGGGCGGTCGCCTTATTTACTGTTATATTTCGAAGCAAGGCCTCACGGCATCCTCCGTGCCGCCACCGCTCCGTTATGCCGACGCATTATACGAGCATTGCTCACCAATCGAACACAAAGCTACCCGTATGATTCTGGCCCTTTATATGGATGACAAAATCATCCTTTTCACCGGCGATGGTAATGGTTTCGGAATAATCGGAGGAAAGCTCTGTGATGCTCTCCTTCCCGCCGTAATTCACATTTGCGATAAGCTTATCCTCTTCTCTGTGAATGACGAGGGTATAGATCGGAGCATCGGGAGTTTTTACGTTGTATATTTCTGCAAAGAAGGCATCTCCGGAAACGGTGCCGACGCTGATGCTCATGGTAATTTTTTCGTCAACGTCGATCTCGTAATACTTTTCGTCGTTGAGCTCCTTATAGGATGCCGAGCGCTTCGTCTTTCCGTTATTCTCAGACCACTCCGCCGCCTTAAAATCCTTTCCGCATGAAGCAAGCGTAAAGAGAGTCAACGAAATGCAGACTATTGCACTTATGATAGTTAAGATTCTTTTCATTTTGTTTTCCTTTTATATTTTATTTTTATATTTATCACACTCAAGGTAATATGTTGCCTCGCTGTCCGCGGTCGACAGCGCGAAGGCGAGCGGAAACATCTCAAACGCGCAGGAAACATTGCGGGGGTCCTCCGTGGAGGAATATCCCATATGATAACGTATTGCAAATGCCTCCTCGCGAGTGAGCTTCATATATCCCGAAATGATATATACGCTTTTTTCGCCGTGACCATACGGGAGCCTGTCATCGTACTCAAACGTGTCGACCCGCTGCCAAGTTCCCTTTTCGTCCTTTACGTTTCTGAAGCCCTTTTTGTATACGCCGATCTTGCAAAGATCGTGTAAAAGCGATACGATTGCTATGCTCTCCTCGGAATACTCGAAGCCGAAGGCCTCCTTTATTCTCGGGCTCTTCAAGTAGCCCTGCAGACAATCGTACACATTCAGCGAATGCTCGACAAGTCCGCCCTCATGCGAGGAATGGAATCTCGCGCTCGCCGGTGCGGTGAAAAAATCGGACGACGGAGATTCAAGGTATTCGAGCAGCTTTTCCGCGCCATCGCGCTTGATGCTCTCCGTATAAATTTTAATAAAACGCTCTTTGTTCGTCATCGACGTCACCTCACTTTATATCAAAGCCGACAACAAATGTGCGCGTCGGCGATTTTACGTGAAAATCAATTACATATGTCTCGCGGTCCGAGCAATTGTGGGCTTTGTCCACCACCATGCTATATTCGGCCGTACACATTTCTGCATCGAAATAAATTGTCATTTTTTCATTTTCCGCACAGATCTCAACCGTTCCGTCGCCGATGATCGGTCGCTTTTCGCTGACGAGCCTTTCCGTGACCGATGTCGGATCCTCGGAGAATACGAAGGAGTCCCTGATTTTGACAAAGCCACGCTCCGCATCAAACGAGATATCGCGCACGAGTGAGCTTAAGCTGCGGTCGGCGTACGCCCCGGATATATCGGCGCGAAGCCCCGAATCGGTGACCGAGACATCCGATGCCGCAAATTCCTTGCCCGCGGACTGATATGCTCCGTTGATTATCGGAACGGAATGGCTCGCAGAGGAATTACAGAACAGCGTATAACGCTCGGGAGAAAAATACTTTCTCGTATATTCTCCGGAGCCGATATCGGCAATTATCGATTCTCCGTTTTTATATATCAGGAACGAGCCTATGTCATTGTGATTGTGCGGCTCATTGTTGTTGCCGGCCTTTGCCGCGATTCCGACGCCGGTCTTCGACGAGGAAATATACCATTGCGCGCACGGGAGCTTGTGCGTGCCCGTTACATCGAGCTTGCTCTCCGCGGTGTCAAAGCGCCTGCATATAAGATTCCTGAGCGTAAGCGCAAAGCGCGCCTCCGCGCCGCCGGAATAATGAAACGATATATACTCGGGCGATGGGATCTTAAAGTCTGGGTAATGCTCCGACAAAACGGAGATCGCGCCGCAGGAGCATTTTCCGCGAGTCGCTCCGTCGGAAAAGCTCACCGTCCTCGCCCCCTTGAAGAAGACCTTGGTATAAAAGAATGCGGCATTCTTTATATGCGGATCGTCGAAGAGATCGATCTCCCCCTCCGTCCTTCTGTAAAGCATGTCGGCAAAGTACATAAAGTACCCGAAGCCGTACTCCCAATATCCGAGCCCCTCAAGGCATGCGCCGTCATCGGGAAAACCGCGGTAAAAGTTTTCAAGCGTGCTCAGCGTGCATTCTATAAAATGCGCGAGCCGCTCGGTGTCCGAGATCTCATATATCGCCGTCATTCCGACACTGCCGGAGCAGACCGCGGACCAGTTGTTCGTTGTACTGTACCAAAAGAATTCGTTTTCCTTTTCATAAGTGCGGGAAAGCACCCTGCGCTCTATTTCGTAATGCACCCTGCTCTTTACGATCGGATGAATGTCATCTCCGACGAGGGCGAGCGTCTCTGCAAGCGCATGACCAGTCTCCGCCGCAAAAAGATCGACGGTGTATGTGCCGTCACGCTGAACCTTGCTCAAGCCTGTGCCCGAAAGATGGGCAGGCAGCGACCATGTGTACTCATCGAGGATAGCCCACATTATGTCCTGAAGGCATGCGAGGATCTCCGCGTCGCCGAAAAGCCAATATTCCAGAGCGTACGCAAGAAGCTTGCGTCTCCTCGAAAAATAAGCCTTTTCAAACTCACTTCTGTTTCCGTCCTCCTCAAAGCGGCGGAAAAGCGAGAACGGTATCGCCTCTGTTGGCGTAGCCCTCATATCCGCAACCCTGCTGTGCAGTTCTTCCCTGAAATCCTTAAGCATGGGATTTTCAAGTGCGCGCCTTTTGTCCTCCGATGTATATAATACGGAGGCGTCCTTATGTCTCTCGAGGATCTGTGCAATTTCGGATTTTGTATAACGTCTCACGATCTCATTCCTCCGTAAATACCGATGGACTTTAAATACTCAATGCTCTCGCGGAGTCCGTCGGCCGTCTTCACCTCAATGAGGCATGTGCCGCCGTCGGCGAGGAGCCCGAGCTTTTCTTTTACGTCTATTTTGGCCGTTCCGAGCGGAAGATGCGCCGAGGTGCCGTCCGAATCGTGCAAATGCATATGAACGAGCCTTTGCGGATACCTTTCGAAAACGGAGGTATCCTTGCCGCCGAGGCACATCTCATGCCCCGTATCGAGTGTCAGAGCGAACCTTTCGCTTTGCATAAACAGCTCGAGCGCCGCCCTCTGCCCATCGGTAAATGGATTGGAATCCACGTTTTCGATGCATATCTTCAGCGCCGAATCGCCGATCTCCTCCTCGCACATACTTACGAATTGTCTCACGCGCGTTAAATACGCATCTCGGTAAACATCGCCGAGGAGTATCACCCGCCCCGGGAGCGTTACGTACACGCCCTTCAAAAGATGCATGTTTATAACCGGGATGTCGAGCGCCAACGCGAACCTGATAGTGTCACGCATGACGTCAAAATAACAGGATGAGACCTTCTCGTTAAAGTCGAAGGGATTGAGCTGCTCGTCCGCATGCACCGTAAAAAATATATTTTTTTCTTTCTTTATTTTCTTTAAAAGGCGCAGATCGAGCGCGGACGGAAGATATTGCGGAAAGCTCATGTTTATTTCGATAAAATCGACACCGCATTCCGCAGCCAGCTCCGCGCATTCCTTTATTCCCTCGCATTCAACAAGGGTGGGCATTCCGAATCTCATAAAAACATCTCCGCAAGGAATTTATTTTGATCAAAGCTCAAAAAATTTCCACACAAAAAGCGCAGAAAGATCTATAACCGATATACATTAATATTATACTATAAACCTTATTAAAAATCAACAGCAATTCATTTAAATAAGATGAATTGCTCTTTAAATTTATTTATCTGACATGTATATAATGCATATCGGATAAAAAAAGTTGTATCCAAAGGATACAACTTTTTTGGTGCGGGAAACGGGAATTGAACCCGTACGGTAAAACCACACGCCCCTCAAACGTGCGCGTCTGCCAGTTCCGCCACTCCCGCAGAACATATATTATTATACACTATATTTTTCGTTTTGTCAATAGCTTTTCGACTATTTAATTGCAAAAAAAACATTTTTTTCGGCATTTTTCAAGGCAAATGCGGATTTCGGAGCGTTTCCGACCGCATTTACCTTGAAAAGTACCTTAAATTTCAATTATTTGCAAAGAGCCCTCAGCTCATCGGCAATGTCGCACTCCTCCCATTTCACGCCGAGCTCTTCTCTGCCCATGTGACCGTAGGCCGCAAGCTGCTTATATATGGGGCGGCGAAGATCGAATTTCTTTATTATTGCCGCGGGACGGAGATCGACAAGTTCGGAAACGGCCGCCGAGATCTTCTCCTCGGGGACGGTCGCGGTGCCGAAGGTATCTATCATTACGGACACGGGCTTTGCGACTCCTATCGCATAGGCGATCTGGACCTCGCACTTCTTCGCCAATCCCGCCTTTACTATATTCTTCGCAACATATCTCGCCGCATACGAGGCGCTTCTGTCGACCTTTGTCGGATCCTTGCCCGAGAAGGCTCCGCCGCCGTGGCGGGAATAGCCGCCGTATGTATCGACTATTATCTTTCTGCCGGTAAGACCGGTGTCACCCTGCGGACCGCCGATAACGAATCTGCCGGTCGGATTTACGTGGATGTTCACCTTTCCGTCCATCAATTCCTTCGGAACCGTCGGTAAGATGACCTCCTCTATTATATCCTTTCTAATAGTGGCGGGATCGACCTCTGCGCTGTGCTGCGAGGAAATGACGATCGTGTCCACGCGCTTGGGGGCGCCGTCAACATATTCGACGGTGACCTGCGTCTTTCCGTCCGGGCGCAGATAAGAGAGCTTTCCGCTCTTTCTCACCTCGGTGAGTCTGAGAGCGAGCTTGTGTGCAAGAGAAATGGGAAGAGGCATGAGCTCCGGCGTTTCATCGCATGCGAAGCCGAACATCAGCCCCTGATCTCCGGCACCTGTGTCGAATTCATCGGCATCCGAGCCGTTCTTCGCCTCAAGGGACTTGTCCACGCCGAGAGCTATATCCGCGCTCTGCTCATGGATGGAGCTCAAAACAGCGCAGGTATTTGCGTCAAAGCCGTACTTTGCTCTGTCATATCCGATCTCGTTGACCGTATCTCTTACGATCTTTTGAACATCGAATTTGGCATTTGTGGTTATTTCACCCATAACGGTGATTATTCCGGTCGTCGCAAATGTCTCACAGGCGACGCGGCTCATCGGATCCTGCTCGATTATCGCATCGAGTATAGCGTCCGATATTTTATCACACATTTTGTCGGGATGCCCCTCCGTCACCGACTCGGATGTAAAAAGAAACTTATTCATTAAAAAAATCCTTTCGTCTAACATAAGAAAAGCGGGAGCCGCAAAGTAACTCCCGCTTTATGATATCTCATCTGTCGGGAATTAGCACCTTGTCCGAAAAACAGGTTGCCGGGCTTCACAGGGCCAGTCCCTCCGCCGCTCTTGATAAGTTATATTTAATTTATGTGTAAATAGTATATCATATCGAACCGGAAAAATCAAGAGCTTTTTCGATATTTCCGAATATTTTCGGATTTTATACGGTTTCCACCTTAATCAGATTCGTATTTCCCGTCGTTCCGTCCGTAACACCGCCGGTGATAACTATCCTGTCCCCGGAGGAGAGGTCGAACGTGCTCTTCGCGAGCTTTGTCGCCGTGTAAAACAGAACGTCGAGCGATTTGAACTTTTCGCTCTTCACAGGTGTCACGCCCCAGGAGAGCGCGAGCTTGCGCCAGGTCGACTCCTCCGTCGTTAATCCGAGGATATCGATCGGGCAGCGGAAGCGCGAAACCATGCGCGCCGTCATGCCGGAGAGCGAGCAGACGGAAATAGCCTTCGCCTTTATGTCGATCGCCATTCCGCAGGTCGCATGCGATATTGCATCGACCGTGTTTTTGATTATAAAATCGGAATCACGGAAGAATTTCGCATAATCTATGTTTTCTTCCGTCTTCTTTGCTATGCGCGCCATCGCCTTGACCGAGAGGACGGGATATTTACCCGCCGCGGTCTCACCCGAAAGCATTACCGCACTCGTTCCGTCGTATACCGCATTTGCGACGTCGGATATTTCCGCACGTGTCGGACGGGGATTGTGTATCATCGATTCGAGCATTTCCGTCGCCGTGATAACGCGCTTACCCAAAAGGCGGCAGGTGGTTATAAGATGCTTCTGTATCGCGGGGAGCTCCTCATACGGGATCTCAACGCCCATATCGCCTCTGCCGATCATTATTCCGTCGCATTCTTTACAGATGTCCTTGATGTTATCGACGCCGGCGCGATTCTCAATCTTCGCGATTATATCTATATCGGAGCCGCCGTGCTCGGCGAGGAAGCTCTTTACGTCAAGCAGATCCTGCTTGACCGAAACAAAGGAGCATGCTATGAAATCCACACCGTTTTCTATACCGAAGAGCAAGTCGCTCTTGTCGTAATCGCTGAGATAGACCTGCTTTAAGACCTTGTTCGGGAAGCTCATGCTCT
>CAZQII010000018.1:0-25969 GCA_964593825.1 uncultured Ruminococcus sp. | reverse complement strand
CTCTTCTCCGCCGAGATTCCGCCGTCGCTGTCGCTCGGCGCTGCTTACGCAGTTCGGCTCTGCGCGGCCGTGACACGCGCGCCGCTCAGAATGACACGGAGGGGGCACTCCGCGCAAAAGAGTGTCATCCTGAGTGGAAATCGGCGTCCGCGCCGATTGAAACCGAACCCGGAGGGCGGCATGCGCTCTGCGCCTTGCCGGGATCTCGTACCCACTTTGGTATGTTCGTCACACTCGCCCATACCTTTTTGTTAATATAAAAAGAAAAGTAAAAAAAGTGCGTTTGACGTACGTAACAAAATGATAACAAGATCCCGATATGGGCTTCGCCGCATATCGCCCCTTTGGGGTTCGGCGCGAGACTCCGTCTCTTGCTCAGGATGACACGCCTCTTTAACCGCGCGCCGCAATGGATTATCGTTCCCTCTTCGGTACGTTCGTCACGCCCTATCGCATCTCTTTCAATTCCGAAAAAATGCAACACAAAAGCCGCGGGACGACTGCTCGTTCCCGCGGCTCCGCATTGCTCGGCGGAACAGTGGATTTCCGCCTTCTTATTTAATTTGTAAGTAAAACCCTCGGACTTAAGCGATCTTCTTGTAGAGATCCTTGTCGGTTGCCATGATGACTATCTTGCCGTTTCTCTTAAGAATGTAATCCTTTGCCTCGTCGCCCATTTCGTCGAGCATCTTTTCAGCTTCGTCGTACTGCGTCTTTGCCTCGTCGGTGCTCTTGCACTCAACAGCAGTGAAGTATTTTCCGTCTGTCGTATAAGCGGAAATAATCTTCATATCGTCATCATCGTCGTCGTAGCTGTAATCGACGATCTCGCCCTTTTCCTTAAGCTTTTCGCAGTTCTTCTTCATGCTTTCCATAGAAACTCCGCATGAAACCATCGCTACACCAACAGAGCAGAGCATGAGCACTGCAAGGATGGCACACAAAATTCTTTTCATTGTCTGATCTCCTTTTAAAAAACATAATTGAACAGAACCCCAAAAGCAAAAAATGTTGCGGACTCCACTAAATCCGTAGGTTTTACATTTGAGCTTCTTTAAGCAAATTATACCACTCTGAATTAAATTTGTCAATACATTTTTCAAAAATATTTCACATTTTTTCAACTCATAAGAATTAACTTCTTTTGTATTTCGTACAAAGCAAGAATCGATGTCGGCTTTTTGTTACACGGGGTGACGCTTCTCCCGCACGGGTGTGATGTAAGTGTCATCCTGATGGAGACGAAGTCTCACGCCGAGCCCTTCAGTGCATTATGCCGCCCTGCGGCATAATGGGATCTTGTACCCCCTTCGGTAGGTTAGTCACACCCACCAACCCGCCGCGCCCTAAAGAGTGTCATCCTGAGCGGAAGGCGAAGCCTGTAGCCGAACCCCGCAGGGGCGATGCGGAGCGAACGTCCGCATCGGGATCTCGTGCCCCTTTTGGTACGTTCGTCACACTCGCCCATACCTTTTTGTTAATATAAAAAGAAAAATGAAAAAAGTGCGTTTGACATACGTAACAAAATGATAACGAGATCCCACTATGCCGCGTCGCGGCATAGTGCCCTCCGGGTTCGGCGCGAGACTCCGTCTCTTGCTCAGGATGACAGAGTCTTTAGTGCTCGCTCCTATTGAGGATGGCTTTCATGCTCTCGGACGACACGCCTCTTTAACCCTGCACCATAGTGATCTTCCACTACAGCTATACTATGCCCGTCGCACCGTTTTTATTCCGCCGTGTCCGTCGGGCGGCGCTCCGAGCGCCAAAGTAAACCGCCGCACAGCGCAAAAAAGGACAGCCGATATAAGAATCGGCTGTCCCGAAGGAAGGTCAGAATGCCCTGCCCTCTATTATTTTTATGTCATCTATGAGGATGCACGAGGGGCTGTCCTCGGTGACGGCGTTCGGACTGTAGCTGAGATAGAAGAGATAATTCGTCACTATCTTCTGCCAATCCGCAAGCGTCGTCGGCTGTGATACTCCGGAACTGGAGGGCACGGTAGGCACACTCGGCTTGACGCTTGCGAGCACGTTGCCCGCCGCATCGTAAGCATAGATCGTTCCCGCCGCAAAGTCCACCGTGACTCTGACCGTGGTAAAGCGGTCCTCACCCACCGTTCCGATGACGGTCGACGAGCCGTTCAGCTTTATGTTTCCGTCCGTTCCGACGTTAAAGACTCTGAGCGCGCCGAACTTACCGCCCGACGAGGGAATGTCAACTCCCACCGCGGAGAGCTTTACGCCCTTCGCCTTCTTGAGCTTCAGCTCAAATGAAACGGCAGTCTCCGTAAAGTCGGTTAAGTTATAGTTCTCGCTCTGCGAGTAGAGCAAGCCGTTTGTATTACCACCTTTCTCCGACACCTGGTTCTTCGCCACGATGTACGAGTTTCCGCTCGCGTCATATTCCGTGCGCAGGCTGCAGCCGGAGTTGTTTGCATTGTAAATATAGCTGCCCGCAGTCTTCGAGCTTTCAAAAACGTCCACTGCCGTGCTCTCGAAATCCTCGAAGTGGAGCGGAGCCGTCCACTTGGCATAGACCGTCACGATGCCGGTCGTTCCGCTCGCGATTTCCTTCACACGGGTGCCCTCCTCAAAGGTCGGAGAGGTATACCAACCGCCGAAGACCTTGTCGCCGTTGACGATCTCGGTCGGCAGAGGCGTTGCCGAGCTCTTCGAGTAAGCGGATATCGCCGAATTCTTAAGCTTTCCGCCGTTGGTCATGAGCACGACGAAATTGTCGCTCTCCGTGTATGTCTTTTTCTCGGATGCCCTGCCCTCTATCACACGGATGTTGTCAAGAAGGACGGCGCAATTGTCGCCGGCAGCCGACTTCGTTACTTCAAGACGGAAGAGACAATTCTTCGCCACCTTCTGCCATTCGGCAAGAGACGGTGCGCTATCGACCTGGTTGTTATCTACTGATATTTTCGGAACCGAGATGCCGACGGATTTTATGACCTTGCCGTCCGCGGAATAAAGACTTACCGTCGATGCGGCGAAATCCACCGTCATGCGTATCGTCGTAAAGCTCTCGGAGATCGTAATACCGCTGACCGTCTGGCCGCCGATCTTAACGGTGACGTTGCCGCTCGAGTCGGATGTTATATTAAAGAGATTGCTCAATGTTCCGTACGTACTGCCGGATGTCGCAATAATGCATGAGACGTTTGCAAGCGGTGTGCCCGCAAGCTTTGCGACATCAAACTCATACGAGATCGCGGTTTCCATAAAGCTCGTAAGATTGTACGAATCGGATGCATAAATTATGCAAGAATTTTTACCCGACGCTGTTACCTTAAGATACTTATTTCCGTCCGCACCCGTCTCTGTATAATGGGTCGATCCGGGCTTTTTCTCGCTCGCCGAGCCGGCATTGTATATGATTCCTCCGAACGTCTTTGTCGTGCTCTCGGGGACAGATACATTCGTGCTCTCATAATCCTCTTTGATGAGCACCTTTCTCCATTTTGCATACACGGTGACCGTGCCGCCGCCGAGGCCTGCGGGGATCTCGGTTATGAGCTCGTCGTCCTTGCAGTCCGCGGAGATGAACCAGCCGAGGAACTCGTCATTGCCTCTTGTGGGAACGGCGTCAAGCGGTGTTGCCTGAGTCAGAGAATAGGTCGTGCTCGTGCCCGCGGGGAGCGCGCCGCCGCCCGTCTGATAATCGATCCTTCCGCTCTCACCCGCTGTGACGTCATCCGTCGGGGTGACGGTGACCTTGCCCGCCGGGGCGACGAAGGTTGCGATGCCGCCCTCCTCACTTACGGTGAAGGTCGCCGCATGGGTGCCGTCCACGCTGACGTTCCAGGTGCCGGCCGCGATGCCGGATATATAATAATTGTAGAGTCCCGTGCCCTGCACGCCGAGCTTGAACTCATCGCCGATGCGCTCGTGCGAGTCGACGAATGCGAGCACGTAATCAAACATCACCGCAAACTTGAGCTCGTCGCTCTCATAGCCCTTGACATTCGCCGCGGCAGAGACGTCCTTTGTCGCGTCGGTGACGTACATCGCGGTGAGGAAGCTGTCGGAGAGATTGCCGCTCGTGCTGAGCTCTATTCTTCCCCAAATGTTCTCCCAGTCGTCGTCGGGAGCGTACTGGTCAACGCAGTTTCTGCCGTTTATCCAATATGCCTTGCCCTCGCCGCCGATCTTCTCGATCTTGCTCGCGCCGAAGAGGGAGTGGAGGACGAGCTTGCCGTCTCCGTCCGTCACGGTGGCGCTCATGCCGTCCTCATCGACCGTCGGCTCATTCACCGTGTGGAGGAGGAAGGTCTTTGTGAAGTCGGCGCCGTCCGACGTAATCTCATCAAAGGTGAGGAACAGCATCGGGTAATCAGGGTTGCCCGTGTAGACCGTGAGCATCCTTCTGCCGACGTAGTCAACCGTTGCTCCGTTGTACGCCTGCGTGATCTCGCCGGCGATGTAGCCGTATTTTGCGGAGCCGTCGCTGTTGTAGCCCGCCTCGTATCCGTTCACGGTTCCCGTTACGCAGCTGCCGCTCAGCCACTCCTCAATGGTGTTGCCCGAGGAGAACTGCCTCTGGCTTCCGGAATAGTAATACGATGCCGGCTTGCTTATATCATCCCCGGAAAGCGCGGGATTGAAGATAAGGAGTCCGTTCTGTGCCACGGTCGCCTGCAGGTAATAGAGATGCGCGTTCGAGCCGTACTTCTTGTATGCGCCCGATGTGGTCGCGAGCATGCCCTTGTAATAGATCTGGAAGGTGCCGTGGTCGCCAATGTCGTGGTTCGCCATTGTCATCTCGCCGATCTTCATCATGACGACCGCCGCATCCGACTCCCACGAGTCTCTCGCGCTCATGAATCCGTTCGGAGAGCCGAAATACTGGATGAGATCGACTCCGTCGCCGCGATTTTCGTACTCGCCCTCCTCGACATCCTGCGCGAAGAACGAGCCGAACACGATGGTCATCGGCACCGTCAGCTCCTCATTGAAGTCGTAGGAGAATTTGGAATAATTCGATGTGTAATATTTTGCGAAGGCCTCAAGCGCGGGATCGCTGTAGAACGCCGCCGCCAGAACCATATACTCGATATTAATGTCCGAGCCGTTCGGCGTTCTGCCGCCGTCGCCGGTCTGGAAGTAGCGGTCGTTTGCCATGATATGGCTGTTTAAGAAGTATGCCGCCTCACGTCCGCTGCCGCCGTCGTCGACCGCGTAGGAGACCGTGTATCCCGTGGCGGAGCGGATGACCCACGCCGCCCACATGTTTATAAAGTATTTCGCCGTTCCGTAGCAAGCCATGCCCTGCGATGCCCAGCCGCCGTTATATGCATACTCGATGACGGGAGCATATTCCGCAATGAATCTGCCGCCGATGAAATCCCACCAGCTCGTCTCCTCGGTATAGAACGCGAGGGCGACGGTGACATAGTCTCTGATGAACTGCGGACCCGTTCCGTGGCCGGCGACCGCGCTCGGCACGGGGTTGGAGCTCGCGAGTCCCTGCTCCTTTTGGAAGAGGTTGTACTCAAGTGCGGGGCACATGCGGTTCTGAACACCGAGGATGATGTCGGTCTTGTCCTGCTCCGTCATGAGGTCATAGCACCAGTCGTACACCTTCGCCACGGTGAGCATGGTCTGGCTCGCGCCGTGGTAGGGGTCCATGTGTATATCCTTCGTATAATTGAGGGTGAGCATGGCGTTTTTCGCGCCGATTATCGCCTCATATCCGTACACGGGGTCGCCCGTGATGAGGTAGGCGAGCGCCTTTGCCTCCATTTGTGCGAGTATGCTCGTGGAGAATCTGTACTCCACGCCCTCACGCTCGGGGAACTCACCGGTGAAGTTTGCCGTGTTCGCATAATTCCAGAACTGCACGCGCGCCGCGGCGAACTCGTCGGAGTTGAAGGTCTTTATTATCTGATCGAGGTCGGACCTTGAGAAGAAGACATACGGATGCGTTCTGCCGCTCGGGGTCGCCGCCGGCTCGTACTTTTCCGTGTCCATCGTGATGATACTGCTGTAAAAGACCTCCTGGCCGTAACCGACGAGCGGATACTTGTCGGCAACGCCGTTCTCCGCATCGTTATACTGGTTCGACGTATTTACCTGATCGAACTTGCCCGCGAAGCTTGCGTTCGTCCTTCTGAGCTCCTCGAGATAATCCGATGTCGCCGTGAATTTCGCATAGAGGTTTACTACCTTCTTCTCGTTCAAAAGCAGGCTGTCCACCTTTGTCCCCTCTTCGAAGGTCGCGGTGGTATACCAGCCGCCGAAATCGTAATTATCCTTCGTCGGGGTCGGAAGCGTCACCGTCTCGCCGGGGACGTACGTGAGCTTTGCACTCGAGGGGAGCTTTCCGCCGTTGAGCGTGTAGTTGATCAGACCCTGCGATTTTTCGCACACGGGTGTCTCCCCGACGGTGAGCCTGATGTCGTCGAAGAGGAGCTCGCCCTCGTCGTTGCCGCCCGTGTGGAAGTTGACGACCACGCACTCCCTCTCATTGGACTCGCTTGTATAAACGAGGAAGTTCCTCGTGTTGAACGCCTCGACGCGCGTCGCGCCGACGAGAAATCCGTTTCTGTAAGCGAAGAGGTTGTTCTCATTGTCCTTATCCCCCGCGCCGAAGTCGACGACGAAGGAATATTCCTGCCAGTCCTCACTGAGAGAGCCGACCTGCACGCTGTTGCCGAGCAAGACATTTCCGCTCGCGTCGAGGTTAAAGACCGTCGTCGTGTAATCGACGACTCTGTTATTGGCTGTCGTGCAATCCTCGTAATGGCGCAGATTGAACGCCGCCGTTGCCACATCCTTGTCCGTGCGCGCGAGCTTCAGCGAGACGGTCAGCTTCTTGTCCGCATAGAGCCCGCTCGTGCAATCGTAGAAATAATCCATGATGTCGCACTTATTGTAATTCGAGTCGACCTGCGAGTCATTGCCCGTGCCCGAGGCCTTATAATGCTTTATGTACTTTCCGCCGTTACCGTCATCGGTGACGTAATAGCGCGATTCACCCTTGTTGTTTGCATAGAATATTCCGGAGCTGCTCCACAGGTTTCCTGCCGTGAGGCTGTCGAAATTTTCATCCGAGATCACGACCTTGGGCGTGACGGTGCAGGTCTCTGCGGGGACGGTGATGCTGTCGCCGCCGTAGAATATTCCGATGCCGCTCGCGGTGGAGACATACAGCTGCGTCTTTGAGCCCTGGAGGAAGGGAGTCGAGCAATCTATAATGCCGCTCACCGTGTCGCCCTCCTTAAAGAACTTGCGCGTCGTTCCGTCGGAGAAGGTCGCGTCCTTGAGGTTGACGAAGGCGAAGCTGTCGGTCGCGAGCCTGTCGGTCCTGTAATTAAAGTACTTCTGTGCGGCCGCGCCGTACTCGCGCATCGCGTTTACGAGATTCACGAGATCCGCATTCTTCGATGACTCCGCCATCGAGACCGCGTACTGAACGACGCTGTACTTATGCACGTCGCTGTATCTGTACTCGGTGTCGCCCGCATATTTGACGTACGCGACGGCATAGATCTCATCGGTCATCTGCTTTGCCGCGATCTTGTCAAATTCGAAGACGGGGTATTTCACGCCTCCGATCGTCTGTGTTCCCACGGACTTGAGATTTGCCGTGTAACCCGTTTGGTGGGTGAAGGACGTCGGTATCGCTTTCTTATTTCCGTCCTTGTCTGTGCTTATGTGCCAAACAAGCACGCCGAAGTCCGCGTCCGACGAAGGTATGCCCCCGTCGTATTCGACCGCGTAAAGCACGTTCACCTTTTCTTCAAATGCAAGGTTGCAATATTTTATGACCGGATCCTTTAATTCTCCGCCGTCCGGATCGCTCGCGGAAACGGCAAAGACGGCGATGATCGCCGTTATCAAGGCTGCCAGCACTACTGTTAAGATCCTGCTGCTCTTTTTCATAAAAATTCCTCCTCGTTCAATATTTTTTATCTTACATCACAGTCAGATCAATCTATTTTAACATTTTAAGCTCCGAGTGTCAATAGTTTATTCAAAATAACATATAATAATTTGTAAATATTTACACAATTTGCACTTATATCCGCCCGAAAACAACAAAATTTGCCCTGCGCGCGGCGGAGGAGGCGGAGACGAAAAGATTTTTTCGAAAAAATTGAAAAAGGGCTTGAAATCCCTGACGGTTTATGGTATCATGTACTTACACGGCGGGAGAAATTCCGCCAAAATACACAAGACGTGAAATTTCGTCCGAGAGAATCCGAAAGGTATAATTTTCCCAAGCATGCATTTTTGCTGAAAAAGAAAATACTACCCTTGCATCCCTCGGAGCGGTAATTTTGCGTTATTTTTATATCCGAACCACGGAATATGCCGAAAAATGCGGCACTTGAAAGGTGAAGGCTATGAACAAATTTGAAAAAATAACAAAAAACAAGCCGATCCCGGCGGCGGCGACGGACATCCTCGACGCCATGCTCGAGCGGGGCGACGACGTGCTCTTTGCGATCGTCGGTGACCTCAGCAAAAACGGAAGGTACTGCGAGACGGCGCTCTTCTTCACGAAGGACAGGGTCGTTGCCTTCGACGGCAAGCCGGGGGAGAGCCGTGAGTACCTCTTCTCCGAGATGAAGAACGTCGAATCAAAGAGAATGTACGGCAACGCCGTGCTCTCCACGGAGCGAGCCGACGGCAGCCGCGAGATATTCTTCAGATATACATATTCCATCGCCGCGCTGTGCGACACGGCGGCACTCTTCATAAACCATGTCCGTGACGGAGCGAACATTTATGACGAGGCGGCGGTCATGGGCGTTGCGTTCGAGCGCGCGCTCAGCGTCTGTCCGAAATGCGGACGCACGCTTCTGAACTCCGGGGCGGAATGCATAATGTGCCGCTCGAAGAAGAAGATAGTGAAAAAGCTGTCGGTCTACGTTATGCCGCAGATCAAGACGATCATCCTTTGTATAATCCTGTCGCTCTTCACCACCGCGACGGCACTCGTGCCGCCGATCATCACGGGCTTCATCGTGGACGAGGTCTTCCCGACCGGAAGCGGCTCGACCTTCAAGCCGCTGATCGCACTCAAGCGGGCGATCGGCGCGGACAAGCCGGAGACCCTGCTCGCCGTTCTGATAATCGCGCTGTTCACGGTCATCCTGCTCCAGCACATCGTCGGCGTAATCCGCCAATACCTCATGAGGACAGTTGGCGACAAGGCGGTCGCCGCACTCAGAAACGATATTTACCGCAAGGCACAGCGTCTGCCGATGCGCTTCTACGACAAGACATCGACCGGCTCGGTCATCAACCGCATCGCGAGCGACTCGGCAACCCTGCAGCAGTTTGTCCTCCGTATAACGCAGGAGGCGGTCGTCCATTTCTTCCAGCTCATCGGTATAGTCTTTATCATGATGGTGCTGAACCCGGTGATGACCCTACTCTCCCTCATTCCCGTCGTGTTCATCGTTATCGCGACGAGGATATTCTCGCAAAAGATCCGTCCGTACTATCACCGCATCTGGCGCAGATGGTCGAGCGTCGTTTCGACCCTGTCGGACACCATCCCCTGCGTCAAGGTGGTAAAATCCTTCACGGGTGAGGAGCGGACATCCGATAAATTCGTGAAGAAGAACAACGACTGGCTCGAGATGGACCTGAAAATAGGAAAGCTCGCGACCGCGTTCCCCCACATCATCTCCTTCCTCGTCTCGTGCGGCTCACTCTTCATCTGGGCGTTCGGCGGAAACAGGGTGCTCGACGGTGATGCGGCGTACTCCGCGGGACTTATAGTCTCCTTCATCTCATATGCCTCGATGTTCTACACCCCCGTCACATTCTTCGCCAACCTTTCCGATTCGTTCCAGAGCGCGCTTGCCTCGACGGAGAAGATCCTCGACATTCTCGAGGCGGAGCCGGAGAGCCAGGCGGAATCCAGCGTCGTGCCCGACAAGCTGAAGGGCAAGATTGATTTCCTCCACGTCGGCTTCTCCTTTGACAGAACGAAGAAGGTGCTCGACGACGTCACCCTCACCATCAATCCCGGCGAGGTAGTCGGTATAGTCGGAACGACGGGATCGGGAAAATCGACACTCGTCAACCTGCTCATGCGCTTCTACGACGGATACTCCGGCGAGATACTCGTCGACGACCACAACATAAAGAACTTCGACCTCACCGCCTACCGCTCGCAGATAGGCTACGTGCAGCAGGAGCCGACGATGTTCAGCGACACGATCTTCAACAACATCGCATACAGCAATCCGAACGCCACGGTCGACGAGGTCATAAACGCCGCGGATATCGCAAACGCCCACGGCTTCATCGCGCGTCAGCCCGATGCGTACGACACCATGCTCGGTGAGCGCGGCGTCGGAGTTTCCGGCGGTGAAAAGCAGCGTATCTCCATCGCGCGTGCCGTGCTTATGAGCCCCTCAATCCTCATATTCGACGAGGCGACCGCCGCAGTCGACTCCGAGACGGAGCACCTCATCCAAGAGGCGATAGACAGGCTCATTGAGGGAAAGACCACGATCATGATAGCGCACAGGCTCTCGACCCTGAAGCGCGCCAACAGGATCATCGTCGTGGACGGCGGAAAAATAATCGAAAACGGAAGCCCCGAGGAGCTCATGGCGATGAAGGGCAAGTATTACAAGCTCGTTCAGATCCAGTCCATGACTCAGGACGCGGAAAAAATGAAGGAAGAGGAGAGGTTTGAATAAAATGGCAGAAGAAAACGGCATCACCGTCGCGCCGCAGGCGCCGAGGCATATAGTTACCTCCCGTGATAAAATAACGAAGCACGAAAACAATCTTGTGAGCCTCCTCACCGAGGACGGAGAGGTCATGGAGCCGCTCGAGCCGCGCAGGCTCTTCCCCGTTTCGAAGCGCGATGTTTACATCACCATGCTCGACCCCGACGGAGTGGAGCGCGCCCTCATCCGAGCCCTTGTCGACCTTGACCCCGAGTCCCGTGCGGTCATAGAGGAGAGCCTCAACGATTATTACCTCGTGCCGAAGATACTGAAGATCCTCTCGATCTCGGAGAAGTCGGGCACCATACGCTGGACCGTGCTGACCGAGCGCGGAGAAAAGCGCTTCGACGTGCGCAACCGCAATCACGACATCCGCGTTTCCAACGACGGAAAGGTGCGTGTGCGCGACTCGGACGACAACAGATACGAGATCGACGATTATCGCAAGCTCGACTCCAAGAGTCGCTCGAAGCTCATATCGTATTTGTAAACCGAAATTTACATATCCGTCCCTCACCGACTCGCGGAAAATTTCACACGGGCTCGGAGTGCACCGCTTTTTCTCATCAAGCAAAAAATACGGGGGCGGAGCGACGGATCGCACATCCTTTCAAAAAGCAAAAGGGCTGTCACGTGACAGCCCTTTTGCTTTATTCTTTTCGGATCAGTTTTTAAGAGAATGAATGGGAGCGGGTATTCTTCCGCCGCGATTTATAAATTCCTCGCAGGACTCGCTCTTCAACGGCATTATCGGCGCATAGCCGAGCAGACCGCCGAACTCCGCGCTCTCTCCCACGCCCTTGCCGTATACGGGGATGACGCGCACCGCAGTCGTCTTGCAGTTAACGACGCCGATCGAGATCTCATCTGCGATGATGCCAGAGATCGTCGATGCGCTCGTGTCGCCGGGGATGGCGATCATGTCGAGGCCGACGGAGCAGACCGCCGTCATTGCCTCAAGCTTCTCGAGCGTAAGCGTTCCCTTTCCCGCCGCCGCGATCATGCCCCTGTCCTCGGAGACGGGGATAAACGCACCGGAGAGTCCGCCGACGTGGCTCGACGCCATGACTCCGCCCTTCTTCACCGCATCGTTCAAGAGTGCGAGCGCCGCGGTGGTGCCGTGCGTGCCCGTGCATTCGAGACCCATGCTCTCGAGGATCTCCGCAACGGAGTCACCCGCCGCAGGTGTGGGAGCCAGTGAGAGATCGACTATTCCGTAAGGAACGCCGAGGCGGTTCGCCGCCTCTGCCGCGATGAGCTGACCGACCCTCGTGATCTTGAACGCTATCTTCTTTATCGTGTCGGCAAGAGTGGAGAAATCGCACCTTCCGACCTTCTTTATCGCCGCGGATACAACGCCGGGACCGCTGACGCCGACATTTATGACCGTGTCGGGCTCGCCCATGCCGTGGACCGCACCCGCCATGAAGGGGTTGTCCTCCGGGATGTTTGCAAACACGACAAGCTTCGCACAGCCTATGGAATCGTTATCGCGGGTGAGGTACGCCGTCTCCTTGACTATCTCGCCCATGCGCTTTACCGCATCCATGTTGATTCCCGCCTTCGTCGTTGCAACGTTGACGGAGGAGCAGACATGCGCCGTTTCGGTCAGGGCCTGCGGAATCGATTCTATGAGATTTACGGCACCCTTGATGGCACCCTTCTGTACATGTGCGGAATATCCTCCGATGAAGTTTACGCCGAGCTCGACCGCCGCGCGCTCCAAGGTCTTCGCAAGTCTGACGAAGCCGTCGGGCGAAAGGCCCGCGCCGATATAAGAGATCGGTGTGACGGACACGCGCTTGTTGACTATGGATATGCCGTACTTTCTCTCAAGCTCCTCGCACACTCTGACGAGGTTCTTCGCCGAGGAGGTGATCTTGTCGTAAATCTTCTGCTCGAGGCGTGCGGGATCGTCGCTTATGCAATCGAAGAGCGATATTCCCATGGTGACGGTTCTGATATCGAGGTTCTCCTCCTTTATCATCTTGACCGTCTCTAAAACGTCCTGTATGTTAAGCATTTTATATCTTGTGCATAGCGTTGAATATGTCCTCGTGCATTACGCGGATGTCAACGCCGTTCTCCTCTCCCTTAGCCTTAAGCTCATCGGCAAATGCGACGAAATCGGTCTTGAGCGCATCGATCTCCACGAGCATGATCATTGCAAAATAATCCTTCATTACGGTCTGGCTGATGTCGACTGTATTAGCGCCGAACTTCGCACACTCTGCACTCACTGCGGCGATGATGCCCACCTTGTCCTTGCCGGTAACGGTTATAACAGCTTTCACTTCTGTTTCTCCTTTAAAAATTATTATCTATTATATATTATATCGCAACTTATCTTCTTTTTCAAGTGCAAAACGAAGATTTATTCCCGCAATTCGGCTGTTTTTGACCTTTTCGGTTGAATTTTCGCGAAACATGTGTTAAAATGTTAATAAAACACATCTTGGCCGAGGTCTTGGAGCATATGAAAAACGGAGTTATCATTTTAAATAAAGGCGAGGGGATAAGCTCGCAGGGGGCGGTCACGCGCATAAAGCGCCTCCTCGGAGCGGAAAAGGCGGGGCACACGGGAACTCTCGATCCGCTCGCCACGGGTGTCCTGCCCGTGCTCATCGGCCGCGGAGTCAAGGCGAGCGAGTTCATAATCACCGCCGACAAGCACTACCGCGCGGTGCTCCTGCTCGGACTCACGACCGACACGGAGGACATAACGGGCAGCGTGCTCACCCGATGCGCCGACATCCCGAGCGAGGAGGCCGTGATGGCGGCGGTAAGCTCCTTCATCGGCGAATATATGCAAACGCCGCCGATGTACTCGGCGCTGAAGGTGGGCGGAAAAAAGCTCTGCGACCTTGCGCGGGCGGGCAAGGAGATCGAGCGCGAGCCGAGGCATGTCAAGATCTTCTCGATAGATACGGTCAGGATCTCGGAGCGCGAATACTCGCTGGACGTCCACTGCTCGAAGGGCACGTACATCAGAACGCTCTGCGCCGATATAGGAGCCCTGCTCGGCTGCGGAGGTGTTATGAAGGCGCTCTGCCGCACCGAGGCCTGCGGCTTCGGCCTCGAGGAGGCGCACACGCTCGGGGAGCTTGAGGAAATGAGCGAAGAGGAGCGTGAGGCGGCGATAATTCCGACGGAGCGCATATTCCGAGACAGGCGTGCGGTGATCCTCTCCGACTTTTACTCGCGCCTTGCGAAAAACGGAGTTGAAATATATCTTTACAAGCTCGGCATCTCGGATCTTGCGCTCGGCGAGCAGGTTCGACTCTTCGACGGGGAGGGTCGCTTCTTCGCCCTCGGGAGAGTCGATGATTTTGACGGCAAGACGGCGATAAAGCCGATAAAGCAATTTTAACTTGGAGGAAATATGGCAAGAGAGTGGACCGACGAGCAAAGGGCCGCGATAAGCACAAGAGACAAGAGCCTCTTGGTCAGCGCGGCGGCAGGCTCGGGAAAAACGGCGACCCTGACGCAGAGAATAATAGAAAGCATCCTCGACGAACGCGCCCCCGCCGACATAAGCAGGATGCTCATCGTGACGTTCACGCGCGCCGCCGTCGGCGAATTGCGCGAGCGGATCGGGGGCGCCATAAAGGAGCGGCTCGCGGCGGAGCCCGGCAACGCACGCCTTGAAAAGCAGCTCCTGCTCCTCCCCGGTGCGAAAATAATAACGATAGACTCGTTTTGCAACGAGTGCATAAGGACCTTTCCAGAGGAGAGCGGCGTTGCGCCGGGATACAGAATAGCCGACGGTGCGGAAATACTTCTCATATCACGCGAGGTGTTCGGCGGCGTTACGGAATCGATCCTGCGCGGCGAGCTTGCCGACAGAGTGAGCCCCGACGCCTTCGAGCTTTTGACCGACTGCCTCGCCGACACGAGAAGGATGGCGGACACGTTCGACATCTTCCGCGAGGTGTACGAAAAGCTCCGCACGACATGCGGCGGAACGAACACACTGCGTGAGATGATCGAGGACTACGCGCCCGAGCGCTTCACCTCCCCGGACGGGAGCATCTTCGGCGAATACATCCTAAGACGCGAGCGGGAGGAGTTTGAGCTGCGTGCACAGATATTCTCCGATTTTGCAGAGAGGCTCACCGCCGACGGCGCCGACGGAAATTACGCACAAACAGCGGCAGATGAGGCGGAAGCCTTCACCCGTGTTGCAAAATCGGGCACATTTTCAAAAATGAGAGAGGCGGTGCTCGGCCTCGAATTCGGTACCCTTCGCAGTCGCGACAAGACTCCGACGATGACAGAATTCAAGGATGCGCGCGGCAGGGAGAAGGATAAGATCGCCGAGGAGCGCGAGCACTTCTTCATCTTCACGGATGAGGACTGGCGCCGCTCGCTCGAGGCGATATACCCCCTCATGCGCACATTTCTCTCCGTGATCGAGATCTATGACGCCGCGCTCTCCGACAGAAAAAAGCAGCTCGGCGCCTTCGACTACTCAGACATCGAGCGCTTCGCATACAACGCGCTTTTAAAGGACGGCGAGCCCACGGAGCTCGCGCGGAGCATGGCGGAGCAGTTCTCGTACGTCTACATCGACGAATATCAGGATATAAACGACCTGCAGGATTCCATCTTCCGCGCCGTTTCGAGAGAGGACAACCGCTTCACCGTCGGCGACATTAAGCAGAGCATATACGGCTTCCGCTCGGCAAATCCGCAGATCTTCGCCGCGGCAAAGCGCAGATATCCGAGGCTTGAGAACGCGAAGGGTGCCCCGGCAGCCTCGATCTTCATGTCCAAGAACTTCCGCTCGTCGGAGGGCATAATAGATTTCGTCAACGGCGTTTTCGACAAAATGTTCACCCTTTTTTCGGAGGGGATAGATTACAAGGACGGCGACAGGCTCGTTGCCGCGCGGCCCGCCCTCGGCGAGTCGTACACCGCGAGACCGGGGATCTATATCTACCCGTCCGCCTCCGTCTCATACACGTCGGATGACTCCGACGGCGAGGACATCGGGCCCGCGATTGTCGCCGAAAGGATCAAGGAGCTGCTCCGCACGGGTCACAGAGAGAGCGGCGCACCGATACGCCCATCCGACATAGCCGTCATCCTGCGCTCGATGAAGGGAAAAAGCGACAGCTACGTCGCCGCTCTGGAGAGCCGCGGGATCCCGGTCAAGACAGGAGGAAAGAAGAGCATCTTCGAGAACTCGGACGTCCTTTTGGCTCTGTGCCTCCTGAACAGCATAAGCAATCCCTTGCGCGATGTATATCTTACAGGCCTTTTGCGCTCGCCGCTGTTCGATTTCAGCGCGGATGAGCTCGTCGCCGTTCGCGGCGGAGAAAAGCACAAGCCGTTTTACATCAGCCTGCGCGAATATACCGAGAGCCATCCCGAATTCAAAAAGGGCACCGAGTTTCTGACCGCGCTCTCAAGATGGCGCGAGGTGGCGGAGGGGATGAGGACGGACAGGCTCCTCGCCATGCTCTTCCGCGAAACGGGGCTCCTGTCCGTCGCATCGCGGCGCGGGCAGAAGAAGAACCTCATCCGCCTTTACGAATATGCGCGGAGCTTCGAGGACTCCGCGTTCGGCGGGCTCGGCAGCTTCATCACCTATATAAACAACGTCATCGCGGAGAGCGGCAGCTTTGAATGCAATATAAATGCTGCGGACGACAACGCCGTCACGGTCATAAGCGCGCACTCGTCGAAGGGACTCGAATACCCCGTCGTATTCCTCGCCGACACAGGCAGAAAAATAAAGGGGCACGAGGGCGGCAAGAGATTCATAATGTCCGTCGGCTTCGGCGCGGCGATGCGGCACATCACGGAGGACGGGCTCGCCCTCGTCGAAAATCCGATGATGAACGCCGTCGCGGACAGAATCGAGAGAGAGAGCTTCGAGGAGGAGCTGCGCATACTGTATGTCGCAATGACGCGTGCAAAGGAGTCGCTCTATATCATCGGCGCCGCGGGCAAGAGCTCCGTCGGCGAATATACGGAAAAAATGTCGCGCGCGCGCAGAACACTGACCTCGCCCGCGGCGGCAAGACGGCTCGACTCCTTCTTGGATATCATATCCGCGTCTACCGGCGCGGAACCGACGGGCGCGGAGCTCCTCGCCCCCGACTCCGACGTGGCGCTCCTGATACAAAAGGAGAGAGAGCGCATCGCATCCGGCGGGACCGAGCCGGTAAAAATATCGGAAAAAGTCAACACGGGTGCCGCCGAAGAGCAAGAAAGCACCGCATCCGAGGACTCGACGGACGGGGACGGGCTGTTCCGCCTGCTTTGCGAACGGTTTGAATACAAATACCATTCGCAGGAGCTTGTGAGCCTGCCGAAGAAGATGTCGGTCTCCGCGCTTTCGCCGACCGTCCTCGACGGCACAGAGGACACCGCCGCGCATATCGTCGCGGATGAATACGAGGATGATGACGAGACGGTGCACGTGCCGGAGTTCATATGCAAAAGCGAAAGAGAGGAGAGCCTGCGCCGAGGGATCGCAACGCACCTATTTCTGCAGTTCTGCGACCTTGATAGCCTTGCCGCTCTCGGAGCGGAGCGAGAGCTCGAGCGCCTCGTGGCCGGAGCATATATTTCCGAGGAGGACGCACCCCGTGTGAGAATTTCAGAGATCGAGGCCTTCGCGCACTCGGAGCTTTTCTCGAGAATGAGGGCGGCAAAAAGGCTCTACAGGGAGTTCCGCTTCAACACTCCCCTGCCCGCCGAGATCTTCACCGACGACAAAGAAAGAGCAAGATCGTACAAGGGGCAGACCGTCCTTGTCCAAGGCGTAATCGACTGCATAATCGAAGAGGAGGACGGCTCACTTACCGTCGTGGACTACAAGACCGACCGCCTGAGCGCGGCGGAGCTCTCGGACATTTCCCTCGCGGAAAAAAGGCTCCGTGCGGCGCACGGAGATCAGCTGTACTACTACTGCCTCGCCGCGGAGCGCATATTCGCAAGGGCGCCGAGCGCGGCGGAGGTATTCTCCCTCCACCTCGGGAAAACGGTGGACGTCATGAAAAAGGAATACTTAAAACAGTAAATACATTTTTCAGAAAAAACAATGCCGCGAGGCTCGGGATGCACCCGGTGGCGGAGGCTCGGATCAGATCCAAGCTCCCGCCGAGGGGACCCGCAGATATCGCGGCATTGTTTTTTTATTTTATTTAGTTCCGCCCGAGGCGAGATATATCAGAAGCACGCTGATGTCCGCGGGGTTGACTCCGCTGATGCGCGACGCCTGTCCTATGCTCAAGGGGCGTATCCTTGCGAGCTTTTCCGCCGATTCAAGGCGCAGGCCCGTTATTTTCGAATAATCAATATCGGGCGGCAGGCGCTTTTCCTCCAAGCGCTTCTGGCGCTCCGCCTCGGCGAGCTCGCGCTTTATATATCCGTCGTACTTCACGCCGACGGAAACGGCGGTGCGCACCGCGAGCGGCAGTGCGGGTCTGTCCGCATCGATGGCCGCGAGCCCCTCGTAATCGAGCTCGGGGCGGCGCATAAGCTCCGCGAGCTTTATCCCCGTGCTTATCGGTGCGGAGCCCTT
Organism: uncultured Ruminococcus sp.; assembly: GCA_964593825.1. Classification (GTDB taxonomy): domain Bacteria; phylum Bacillota; class Clostridia; order Oscillospirales; family CAG-272; genus UBA1740. The sequence continues at coordinate 7,723 of CAZQII010000018.1, read as the reverse complement.
CGCGGCAAGATATGCGTTTACCTCCTCCGTCGGTGCAACGGTCAGGGAGCAGACGCGGCGCGTCTCCCGCTCTATGAGCTCCTTCTTCTCGAGGAAGCGGGCATACGCCGCATCTCCGACCAGCCCGACCCTGTGACCTATCTCGGTCAGGCGCATGTCGGCATTGTCCTGCCTGAGCAAGAGACGGTATTCGCTGCGCGAGGTCATGATCCTGTAGGGCTCGGACGTCCCCTTAGTCACAAGGTCGTCGATGAGCGTTCCGATATATGACGTAAACCGCTCGAGCACCATCGGCGCGCGACCGAGCGCTGAGAGCGCCGCGTTTATTCCGGCGACGAGCCCCTGCGCCGCAGCCTCCTCATATCCCGAGGTTCCGTTGAACTGACCCGCTCCGTAAAGACCGGATATTCGCTTAAACTCAAGAGTCGGAAGCAGCTGGGTGGGATCTATGCAATCGTATTCTATCGCGTAAGCATAGCGCATTATCTCCGCTTTTTCAAATCCGGCGAGTGAGCGAAGCATCTCGTGCTGAACATCGCAGGGCATAGAGCTCGAGAAGCCCTGAATATAAAGCTCCTCCGTGTCAAGCCCACAGGGCTCGACAAACAGCTGATGCCTCTCCTTGTCGGCGAAGCGCATGAGCTTTGTTTCTATCGACGGACAGTAGCGCGGACCCGTGCCGGTGATATTGCCCGAATACATGGCGGAGCGGTCCATATTGTCCTTTATTATTTCATGCGTCCGCTTGTTCGTGTACACTATATGGCAAGCGACCCTGTTCTTTTCCTCTGCGGTGTAGTCCGCCGTGCGCGAGGAAAACGGAACAGGCTCATCCTCGCCGCTTTGCACCTCAAGAGCGTCGAGATCGACAGAGCGGCGGTGCACCCGCACCGGGGTTCCTGTCTTGAAGCGCATGAGCTCGACGCCGAGCCTGCGCAGTGAGTCGGAGAGCCCGACTGCCGCGGTCATTCCGTCTGGACCTGCGGCATAGACCTTGTCGCCGACGAATATTTTGCTGTCGAGGAACGTGCCCGCCGCGATCACCGCCTTCTCACAGCTCCATCGCTCACCGAGCGCGGTCATAAGTGCGGTGACCCGCACCGTGCCGTCCCGCTCCTCCACCTCGATATCGACGATCTCCGACTGGACGAGGCGCAGATTTTTTTCGGATTCGAGCGTCATTTTCATATGGCGCTTATACTCGGCTCTGTCCGACTGGACACGCTTCGAATGCACCGCGGCGCCCTTGCCGAGGTTCAGGGTGCGTGACTGCACCGTGGTCAGATCCGCGGCATAGCCCATCTCGCCGCCCAGGGCGTCGATCTCGAAGACGAGATGCCCCTTCGCGCTTCCGCCGATTGACGGATTGCACGGCATGTTGCCGACGGCGTCGAGATTCGTGGTGAACAAAACGGTGTCAACTCCCATTCTCGCCGAGGCGAGCGCCGCCTCTATTCCGGCATGCCCCGCACCGATAACGGCGACCCGTGTAGAAAGATCAATCATTTTTCATTCCTTCTTTTTAATTAAAAAAAGTTAACTGCGAAAAGCCGTCTTTAATATGAACGACCGTCAGAAGCTTATGCGCTCGATGCCGACGGTCCTGCCCGTGGCCGTGTCTATCTCGAAGATAACTCCGTCCGCGACCGGCACCCCCGCGGCGGGGGTGAACTTCTTCGGCAGGTGTGTCCTCATCCTTTCGACAACACTCGCAGGCTCCATTCCGAGGATGCCGCCGCTCTCGCCGCACATGCCGAGATCGCTTATATATCCCGTCCCGCCGGGGAGGATGCGTGCGTCCGCGGTCGGCACGTGGGTGTGAGTTCCGAACACGGCGCTTATGCGTCCGTCATACGCAAACGCGACGGCGAGCTTCTCGCCAGTGGCCTCTGCATGGATATCGAGGACAGCGAGATCGTACCTGCCCTGCAGGGTGTCGAGCACCTTATCGATATAAGAAAACGGAGAATCGAGACACGGCTCCATATACACCGTGCCCATCGCGTTTATAACAAGCAGCCTGTAGCCCGCCGCATCGAAGATGCCGTAGCCGCCGCCGGGTGCGCCGTCGCCGAAATTGACGGGGCGCAGGATCGCGCGCTCCTCATCGAGGAAGGAATAGACCGACTTGTTCTTCAGCGTATGATTCCCCCCGCTGATGACATCGGCACCGAAGCGCAAGAGCTCGCGCGCCGCGTCGGCGGAGATGCCCGTTATGAGCGATGCGTTCTCACCGTTCACTATACAGAAATCGATCCTGTTTTTTTCTCTGACCTGCCAGAGCCGTTTTTTCAGATGCTCGAGTCCGCCCGGGCTCGTTACATCGCCTATCGCAAGAATTCTCATATATTTTCTTCCCGTCGGGTGTATCCCGTGTGAAATTTGATGGGTTGAGCTTTATAAATATCAATCGGCGTGCGGTGCTCCGCATATTGCCGAGCGTCTCGCTCCTCCGAGGCGGGATCGCGCCGCTGTGCCGTATTTAAAAACCAACCTCCCCTTTTTTAAGAAGAGGAGGCTGTTTTAAGTAATTGCTCTTAAATCGCAAGTATATTATTTTGCGTAATCCACATGCCTTGACTCGCGGATGACGCTGACCTTGATCTGTCCGGGATAGTCGAGCTCGTTTTCGATCTTCTTCGCTATATCGCGTGCGAGGAGCTTCATCGAGTCGTCGGTGACGACCTCGGGCTTGACCATGATCCTGACCTCTCGGCCCGCCTGGATCGCAAATGTCTTTTCTATACCCTCGAAGCTTCCGGCAACCTCCTCGAGCTTCTGCAGGCGCTTGATGTAATTTTCGACATCCTCGCGGCGTGCGCCAGGTCTCGCCGCGCTTATCGCATCCGCGGCCTGGATGATGAAATCAAGGAGCGACTCGGGATCGACGTCGCCGTGGTGCGCCTCTATCGCATGGATAACATCCTTGTTCTCGCGGTACTTCGTCGCGATCTCGACACCGAGCTGAATATGCGAGCCCTCTGCCTCGCTCGTCACCGCTTTTCCTATATCGTGGAGCAGTCCCGCACGCTTTGCCAGCGTTACATCCGCGCCGATTTCATCGGCGATAACGCCCGCGAGCATGGAGACCTCTATAGAGTGGCGAAGCGCGTTCTGTCCGTAGGAAGTACGGTACTTCATACGTCCGAGGAGCTTGATGAGCTCGGGATTCAAACCGTGGACGCCCGTTTCGAATACGGCACGCTCACCTGCCTGCTTGATCGCTCCGTCGACCTCCTTCTTCGCCTTCTCAACCATTTCCTCAATTCTTGCAGGATGTATTCTTCCGTCGCTGACAAGCTTTTCAAGAGCTATGCGCGCGATTTCTCTCCTTATCGGATCGAAGCCGGAAACCGTGATCACATCGGGTGTGTCGTCTATGATAAGCTCTACCCCTGTGAGATTTTCGATGGTTCTTATGTTTCTTCCCTCGCGTCCGATGATCCTGCCCTTCATCTCATCGCTGGGGATCTGGACGACGGAGATGGCAATTTCGCTCACGTGATCTGCGGCACAGCGCTGGATCGCGAGTGAGAGAATGTCCTTCGCCTTTGCGTCCGCCTCGTCGCGGAAGCGCTCCTCGTATTCGGCGATCTTGAGAGCGGTCTCGTGCTTCATCTCCGAATCAAGCCTTGCAACGAGCTCCGCCTTTGCCGCCTCTTTGGTCAGACCCGCGATCTTTTCGAGCATTGCAACCTGACCGTCGAGAGTACGTCTGACCTCCTCCTTGATCCTGTCGAGCTCCGCATTCTTTTCCTGCATCACGAGCTCCTTCTTTTCAAGGCCGTCGAGCTTTGCGTCAAGAGTTTCCTCCTTTTGAGTAACGCGGCGCTCGAGGCGAGAGACCTCCTTGCGACGCTCCTTGATCTCCTGATCGGCCTCGCTCTTCAGTCTGAATATCTCATCCTTTGCGGCGAGGAGCGACTCCTTCTTCGCGTTCTCGGAGTTTTTGATTGCCTCCTCGAGTATATGCTTCGCCTGCAGCTCTGCAGAGCCGAGCTTTCTTTTTGCGCTTTGCTTATAAAAAATTATTCCGGCCGTTGCACCGACAACGACCCCGGAAAATGCCATTATAGCCGGGAGAAGCCATTCCATGTTTTACACCTCCTTCGATTACTTTTTCGTAATCTATGTAAATAAAGATAAATTTTAATATGATTTTTTGCCCACAGACGGATATTATCCGCATTTTACCCCTCGCGGACAAACAGTCATACGCCTATATTATATATTATTTTTTAATTAAAGTCAAGTCCGTTTTGAATAAAAATGCGCCTTTTCGCGGTTTTATATACGGCGGAGCCCGTATATTTGTTGTATTTTTCGAAATTATCTCGCTTTTGCGGATAATCCGTCTTGACAAGTGCGGGGACGCATGGTATACTTTGATTAAAAATAAAAGATGGGAGCACTCATATATGAACCGTGAAAAATGTAAACAAATATTGACATCAAACAGTGATCTGACATTTACCTTTGTCGGAGACAGCTTGACTTACGGATTGAATCACTGCACGCCCGACGAGACCTATGTCGCGCGCTTTGCGGAGCGTGTCGGAGAAATGCTTCCCTCCGCGGCGCTCTACCGCTACGACGGCATCCCGGCAGGCGAGCTCGATCCGCTTGCAAAATACGAAAAAGTACAGATGCGTGCGGGGGCGTGCGGAAAAATTCACGTTCTGCGCTCCGGCGTCGGCGGCAACACCGTCCTGCGTGCGATGAACAGATTCGGCGATTACACGTGCATCCTTCCGTCGGGCACTCGCTCGGATTTCATATTCACCCTCTTCGGCGTCAACGACGCGCTCTATAAGGATCCGCGCAAATACGTCACGCCCGATGTCTTTGCACAGCATTACAAAGAGCTCCTGCACCGACTCGGAGAAAGCGAGCCGCAGGCGCAGATCATCCTCATCACCGCATCGACCAACGACCAGTGCATCGACGCGCATGTCGGGCAGACGGTATCGGTGGCTCGCGAGCTCGGCCTTCCGCTCATCGATCTTAACTCGCTTTGGAACGCACATTTCGATCCCTCGGCGGACAACTTCGGGCACGGCGATTGGCTCGGCGGCGGACCCGACGCAACACACTTCACGCCGAAGAGTGCGAAGATCTCCGCGGACTTCATCTTTGACCGCTTTTCGGAAATTATAGGATGAGCCGACGCGGAATCATAAATCAAAAAACGGAATAGCGGGGGATAGTCGGCGACTCGCGGCAGGCCGCGGCGGCATTCCCCGCTCTTTTTTATGCCTCTGCGGCACAAAGCGCCGACATAACGGTGCTCCTCTTCGCCCGCAATGCCTTCCATTAGTATTAAATACGCGCGCTAAGCGGGCATGCATAAGATAGACGATTGCGCAAATAATATAATGTCGATCGGGAAGCCCGCGACGCAACAGACCGCATACTTGGCACTCACGGCGCGCGAGGAGCAATTATTAACAATTTATTCACATAAAAATTTGTCTAAGCTCTTGACACGGTTGAAAAAAAAGTATATATTATTAATAGCAAGTTTAGCACTCTCAAGTGCAAAGTGCTAATTCCTTGGTGAAAGAGGTGAAAAAATTGGACGACTCCAGACTGTCACAAAGAAAAAAGCAGATCTTAAAGGCGATAGTCGATGCTCACATAAATCAAGGCGAGCCGGTCGGCTCCAAATATCTCGCCGACGACGCAAGGATCAACTGCTCCTCCGCCACGATCAGAAACGAGATGGCAGAGCTCGAGCAAATGGGCTATCTTGTTCAGCCGCACACGTCGGCGGGCAGAATACCGTCCAAGCTCGGATACAGATTCTACGTCGAGTCGCTCGTGCGTCAGTACAGCGAAACGAAGACCGAGATCGACGAGATAAACGAAAAGCTGCGGTATAAGCTCACTGAGATGGATGAGATACTGAGCGAGGCGTCGCGCCTTGCATCCTCGTTCACCGACTACACCGGCATCGCATTCAAATCGAATGTCGGCAAGGTCAGGATCAACAAGTTCGACAGTGTTTATCTGTCACAGCGAGATTTTCTTCTCGTCATGATGTTCTCCGACGATACGGTGAAGGCGAAGACGATACACCTCTCCTTCTCGCTCGGCGAGGACGAATTGCACAGATTTACGGAGGCGCTCAACGTCTATCTCATAAATCTTACGAGCGATGAGATAACAATGCCGATAATCGTGCGCATAGAATCCGTCATGGGCTCGGTCGGCGCGATGGTCCACCCCGCGATCAAGGTCATCTACGAGACGATGAACGAGATCGACAGCGCGGACATAAAGCTCGAGGGCATCACGAAGCTTTTGCAGTACCCGGAATATTCCGATGTTTCGAAGGTGCGCGAGCTGCTCGGCGTTTTCGAGGAGAAGGATAAGCTGCTCGACGTCATATCGTCGAACACGTCAAGCGACGACGACCTGCACATTTACATCGGCGGCGACGATGCCGGCGGAGTCATGGGCGACACGTCGATGATATTCAAGACGATAAGCATCGGCGGCAATCAGCTCTCGGTCGGTGTCATCGGTCCGAAGAGAATGAATTATTCAAAGGTAATAGGGATGATAAACCAGCTGGCCTCGGGTCTTGACCGCATGTTCGGTGACGGGAGGCTCCTCGGCGAGAGCGACGGGAAGTAGCACGGCATTCCCGCATTACCCGCTACCCGTGTTAAAAAATTAAGATATATTCAGGAGGTTCAAGTCTTGGCTGAAGAAACCAAAATTCCCGACGGGGAAATAAACGCAACAGAAGAAACGGTAAACGAAGAGACATTAAATAAGGATGCCGCGCCCGAGGAGCAGGACGGGGCGCAGAGCCTGAGGACGGAGCTTGAGGCTAAAAAGAAGGAACTCGCCGAGCTTAACGACAAATACCTGCGCATGGCGGCGGAATACGACAATTTCAGGCGCCGCTCCAGAGAAGAAAAAGAAGCAACATATGAGAACGCGCTCTCCGACACGGTGGCGCAGCTCCTCCCCATCGTCGATAATCTCGAGCGTGCGGCAATGTACGACGACGGCGAAAAGGTCAAGGAGGGACTCGTCATGATCGCGAAGTCCGTGTCCGCGGCATTCTCCGCGCTCGGCGTCGAGGAGATCGGAAAATCTGGCGAGGAATTCGATCCGAATCTGCACAGCGCAGTCATGCACATTGAGGACGACTCGTTCGGTGAGGGCGAGATAGTCGAGGTATTCCAAAAGGGATACAAAAAGGGCAAGCACATAATACGCTTTGCCACAGTTAAAACAGCTAATTAAAATAAAAAACATATAACTTTACGGAGGAATTTATTATGGGAAAAATTATCGGAATCGACCTTGGAACAACCAACTCCTGTGTCGCAGTATTTGAGGGCGGCGAGCCCATCGTTATCACAAACCCGGAGGGAGCGAGAACAACACCTTCCGTCGTTGCATTCACAAAAACAGGCGAGCGCCTTGTCGGCCAGGTCGCAAAGCGTCAGGCCATCACCAACCCCGACAGAACTATCTCTTCCATTAAAAGAGAGATGGGTACGGACACAAAGGTCACAGTCGATGACAAGAAGTACACTCCTCAGGAAATCTCCGCGATGATCCTGCAGAAGCTTAAGGCAGACGCGGAGGCATATCTCGGAACGACCGTCACCGAGGCGGTCATCACCGTTCCCGCATATTTTACCGACGCACAGCGTCAGGCAACGAAGGACGCGGGCAAGATCGCCGGCCTTGAGGTCAAGAG
>CAZQII010000017.1:0-27222 GCA_964593825.1 uncultured Ruminococcus sp. | reverse complement strand
GGCGGCTATGAGGTGACCAACGCGTGCCGCGGATGTCTGGCGCACAGGTGCGAGGACGTTTGCAAGTTCGGCGCCATCTCATTCGACAGTAATCACGTCGCGCATATCGATAAGTCGAAATGCAAGGAATGCGGCGCATGCTCGAAGGTCTGCCCCTACACGGCGATAGTGGGACGCAAGCGCCCGTGCCAGAATGCCTGCAAGGTGAAGGCGATCTCCATGAATGAGGAGAAGGCGGCAAAGATCGACAACAGCAAGTGCATCCAGTGCGGTGCCTGCGTATATCAGTGCCCCTTCGGCGCAATAACCGACAAGTCGTTTATTTTAAACGCCATAGATATCCTTAAGAAGAGCGAGCGCAATTCAGAGGGCGGAAAGTATAAGTCATATGCCATTGTCGCTCCGTCAATATCGAGCCAGTTCTCTTATGCGAAGCTCGGCCAGGTCGTCACCGGCTTGAAGCTCCTCGGATTCAACGATGTTATCGAGGCGGCGCTCGGCGCCGATATGGTCGCGCTGTCCGAGGCACGTGAGCTGTCCGAGAAGGGCTTGCTCACCAGCTCCTGCTGTCCCGCATTCGTGAAATACATAAAGTCCGCGTTCCCCAATCTCGTGGATCATATTTCGCACAACATGTCGCCCATGGCGGTGCTTGCAAAGTATATAAAGGAAACAACTCCGAATGCAAAGGTCATATTTATAGGCCCGTGCACGGCGAAGAAGGCTGAGGCTCAGCTTGAGAGCGTGCGTCAGTATGTTGACACGGTCCTGACCTTTGAGGAGCTGCAGGCCCTGTTTGACAGCCGCGATATAGACATCGCCTCGCTCGAGGAGGGCGTGCTTGACAATGCTTCTTATTTCGGACGCATCTTTGCAAGGAGCGGCGGACTCGCCGATGCTGCGGCTCAGGCGATGAAGGAGCAGAACATCGACTTTGAAATAAAGCCCGTCGTCTGCGACGGAATAGAGGCGTGCCGCATTGCACTCCTTAAGCTCGGAAAGGGCGTGCTTGACGGCAACTTCATAGAGGGCATGGCCTGCGTCGGCGGTTGCATCGGCGGTGCCGGATGTCTCACACACGGAGACAAGAACAGAGCCGAGGTGGACAAGTACGGCCGCGAGGCACTGGAAAAGACGATCGGAGATGCAGTCTCCATCCTTAAATGACCATAAAAGGTAAATAAAAAAAGAGAGGACAAAACAGATCGCAAGATCTGCCGTGTTCTCCCTTTTTTTATTTATCGGATAATCCGAGGATATAATCGGCACTAACGCCATAGTATTTACACAGGGTTATCATATGGTGCAGCGGTAACTCGTTTGCGCCGCGCTCATACCGTGCATACATGGTTTGAGATGTGCCGAGAACCTCGGCGATATCCGCCTGTGTTTTATCATGGTCCTCGCGCAGGTCGCGAATCCTTTTTATATAATTCATTGATCCTCCAAAGAGAAGCCTTTTGATAAAACAATTATAGCAAGTAAATAAATTTACTATTGACTTTAGTAAAGAAATTTACTATAATAGATGTGTAATAACCAAAAAAAGAGGACTTCGTGTGTTTAAATTATCTGCGCGTACCCGTTCGTTTATCTTCGGCGGACTTGCCGCCGCAGTCGTTTTGGCGTTGGCAATCGCCGTCTGCGTAAGCGAAAAGGACGCATTGGCGCTTATTGTAGGAGCGGTGATTGCACTGTCGGCATTCACGCTTGTGTCGTGCCTCATCCTTGACAACAACTTCGTTGGCGAGATGGTAGCGGAGGTGTTTGAATTCGGCTTCGTAAATTTCCCCGGTCTGATCTTTACTCTTGATCTCGACGGAATAATCTGGTTCCTGACGGTCAAACTGCTGTTCTTTATTATAGGGATGATCCTTTCGATAATTTGCGGGATCATTGCCATAATTCTCGGACTTTTTGTATCCTTGTTTGTATATCCGTATGCAATAGTCACCAATATATGTAAAGGAGAAACACAACAATGAAAAAGCTGTTTTTATTGCTGTCGGCGCTTATGGTCTCTCTCGCCCTCTTTGCCTGCGGGGACGATCCGAGCAACAACGATGGCACAGATATTCCTGTCGAATCCCCCGAGGAGGAGACATTTACCGTCACATGGTATGACTCAGACGGCGCACTTATCACAAAAGAAACGCTTGAAAAGGGCACGGTTCCCGCGCGTACATACACCGTAACGGACACCGCGGAGTGGGACTACACCTTCGTCGGTTGGAGCACAACGAAGGGAGGCAACGCACTTGCGAGCCTTCCTTCGGTCAGTGCCGATGTAAGCTACTACGCGAAGGTCAACAAGGTCAAGCAGAGATACACGGTCAGCTTTGATGTCGGAGCGGCGACTGCGATCCCGAGTCAGACGGTCGAGTACGGCGCACTTGCAACACAGCCGTCCGCGCCGACTCTCGGCGGATATTCATTTGTCGGTTGGTTCACGGATTCGAACCGTACTGTTGCCGTCGATTTCACAAAACCCATAACGGCAACGACCGTATTCTATGCTTCCTTCAAGGCGCTTCCCTCAGTAAAAGAGACATTTACCGTCACATGGTATGACTCAGACGGCGCACTTATCACAAAAGAAACGCTTGAAAAGGGCACGGTTCCCGCGCGTACATACACCGTAACGGACACCGCGGAGTGGGACTACACCTTCGTCGGTTGGAGCACAACGAAGGGAGGCAACGCACTTGCGAGCCTTCCTTCGGTCAGTGCCGATGTAAGCTACTACGCGAAGGTCAACAAGGTCAAGCAGAGATACACGGTCAGCTTTGATGTCGGAGCGGCGACTGCGATCCCGAGTCAGACGGTCGAGTACGGCGCACTTGCAACACAGCCGTCCGCGCCGACTCTCGGCGGACATTCGTTTGTCGGCTGGTTCACGGATTCGAACTGCACTGTTGCCGCCGATTTTACAAAGCCCATAACGGTCACGACGGTATTTTATGCCGCATTCAACATGAAGATCGACCTCGTTTCCGTGTTGGAGTCGCTTCTTTCGGGATATAAGATGAATCCATATTCGAAGATACCCGAGAGCATGCGCCCGGATTATGCGGGCAATCTCGTCGATCCGGATGACATAATAAGCGATTATTCCGGCTTTGTGCCCGTGTCGAATATAAAAACGAACGGCTTCGGTGAGCAGTGGAATATGGTCATTGAGAATCTCGAGCAGAGCAGGCTTTTCTTCAACGCTCTTTCAGTGGTTGAGGGGCTGACGAGCGTATCTGTTACGGAATTCAACAATTATCTTGACAAAAACGCGAGCGACACCGCTCATCACAGCTTTGCCAGCGGCATATACAATGTAACGATCTATTTCGACGGCAGCGTGCTTTATTATGCCATTGATTACACCGCGAGCATCGGCAAATTTGGCGAGCAGTCGGTGCAGATTTGCATGCAGATGGATATAGATACGCTTGAAAAGACGGTAAGAGTGCAGATTGGAGATGCAAACGCACTCAAATATACAATTACCGACAGCGGTTATGAGTTTGCAATTAAGTATTTGGGCGTGCGCCGCGCATATTTCTCTCTGTCGGAGGATAGTGAGGGAAATGTTACAGGTCATATATACGAGTATCTTTCGTATAATGAAGCCGAGCTTAAGTCGAGTGCGGCGGATTTCTATATTAAAAGCGACGGATATCTCACCGCGGTCGGAAATAAGACGGACGACTTGGTCGGATTTACCGGTTATATAAGCGAGGTTTACGATATTTCCGACGGTAGTCTTGTCGGTTATGAGATGAAAGAAACCGGAGATCTTATGTCTTCGATATCTTATGACAGACTGTGGTTCGATCTTTGCAAGATTTCAGGAATCAACAGCATTAAGGTCGTTGAGGCCGATGGGGAGGATCCTGTCTTTTATATCAACGGATCACGCGTTGCGTTTGAAACGAAGAAGGTAGGAGGCTTCAGCCTTTTGACCGCATCCCAACGCTATTATATAAAGATGAAAAACCGCTATTTCTACACATATGATGCAGAAAACGATGAATATGTTAAGATCGAGGCGTCCGTCCCCATGCTCATGGTGCTGGAGGACTATTACTCTACGCTTTCCGAGGACATAGAGAGCAAAAACAATGTGACAGTCACGTCTACCGTGTCCGCGGCGGATCTCGAGAGAATAAAGTCGGATTATGCCGCATACATTGACGTGTTTATCGAAAAACAAGGGCCTCGTAAACCCTGAGTATATAGTAAATTATATGGAAGAAAAAGCGGTGTTTGACAAGGAAGAAACGGAAGAAAATTAATTGACGAGGGCGCAGACCGAAAGGTCCGCGCCCTCTTTATAGGTGTTTGCGTCAATAGTTTTTGGATACAAACCGAAAAAATCAACATAGCTTAGGTTGGAATTACAGGTCGACAAGGATTTTGCATTTTTCCGTCTCACATGATGGAGGTGGGGAACGTTAAATGGCGGTCGCCTTAAACGAGCATCTCCTTTAAGCCCTTGGCCGGCAGGCTCTGAGAGCGGCTCTTCAGCGTTGCCACGCAGATGCTGCGCCTCGGAACGCTGTCGGAGACATCTACCGTAAAGATCCCGGCATGCTCCTCCTCAAGCAGGGGCGCCGGAACAAATCCGATGCCGAGTCCGTGCTTTACGAGCGGGATGATCTGATCCACCGTTGCCACCTCGACATCGGGGGAGAAGGTCAAATTTAGCTTTGCGAATATGTCGGAATAGAATGCGTGAGTCGAGCGCCCCTTGGATAAAGAGATCAGGGGATATTCGGTGAGCGTCTTCAGATTGACGGGCCTGCCCGTAAGGGCGGCGCGATATGCCTCCCCGCATATGCAAACGTCTCCGAACTCGCCGACGGTCCGCACTGAGATGTCCGCGCCGCACTCGACGGGCGTGGTGACGACCGCAAAATCGACAAGCCCGTTCTGCAATGCTGAAACGGCCTGCGGCGTTGAGAGGTTGGAGATCTTCAGCTTAATATTCGGGAATGTGCGCCTGTATTCGTTCAGTATCGGCAAAAGATAACAGCGCAACGCCGTTTCCGTCGTTCCGATGGTGACTATCCCTCTTTGCAGACTCCTGTTGAGGGCGAATTCCTCCTCCGCAGCCTGGATGTGCTCAAACGCGAGGGAAATATGCGCATAAAGCGCCTCGCCCTCCGGGGTTAGCCGTGCGCCTCTGTTATTCCTCTCGAAAAGCGTGCAACCGAGCTCCGCCTCCATCGCTTTTATCGCGCGCGTCACATTCGGCTGATTGCTGAGGAGCATTTGCGCCGCCCTTGTAAAGCTGCCGTACTTGGCAACATAGTAGAAAAATTTATAATAATCGTAACTTATGTTCATAATTTTATAATATGGATTTGATATACTCAATATATTAAATATACATTTTACATATGCCTACAAGTATATTATAATAAATAACGGAAGCTTTGTCAAGTGCTGTTTTTTTACGGCGTTGCTTTTGACAGCGTTTTCGTTTTTTTAATGAGGAGAATAAAAATGCTGTTTTGGGAAATTCTTGTGTGCTTTATTGCCGGTGCGGGTGCCGGACTCGGAACCGGATTTGCGGGGATGAGCGCGGCGGCGGTAATAACGCCGATGCTCGTGACATTCTTGGACATCCCGGCATATCAGGCGGTCGGGATCGCGCTGGCGTCGGATGTGCTGGCGAGTGCCGTGTCCGCATATACGTATAGAAAAAGCGGGAATATCGATATAAGAAACGGTCTTATAATGATGGTGAGCGTGCTTGTGCTTACCACGGTCGGCAGCTATGTTTCAAGTCTTCTGCCGAATTCGACGATGAACGGATTTTCCGTTGTTATGACGGCGCTGCTCGGAATTAAATTTATAGTAAAGCCGGTCATGACGACGAAGGAAGCGATGCAGGGCGTGTCAAAGAAAAAGCGCGCGGTGCAGTCCGTAGTTTTTGGCTGTCTTATCGGCTTCGTCTGCGGATTTATCGGCGCGGGCGGAGGAATGATGATGCTTTTGATACTGACGAGCGTCCTCGGCTACGAGCTGAAGACCGCCGTCGGAACAAGCGTTTTTATCATGACATTTACCGCCCTGACCGGATCTGTATCGCATTTTGCGATCGACGGAATGCCCGACATAAAAATATTAATTTTTTGCGCGGTCTTTACGCTCATCTGGGCGCGCGTCGGTGCCTATGTTGCCAACAGGGCAACGGCGAAAACCCTTAACCGTGTCACGGGAATCATCCTTTTGACGCTCGGCGTCGTGATCCTTGGGGTCAATCTGCTTTCTTAATTGCTCGCGAAAAATATAATTTTTTGCATTGTATTTTATAAAAATATCACATCTTTGGGGGTGGTCTTTGTGAATAAGGATCTAACGGTCGGAAAGCCGCAAACGGTGCTGTGGAGGTTTTGTCTGCCTCTGTTTGCCAGCGTCATTTTCCAACAGCTCTACAACATCGCCGATAGCTTTGTCGCCGGGAAATTTATAGGTGAGTATGCTCTCGCGGCGGTGGGCAACAGCTACGAGATAACGCTCATTTTCATAGCGTTCGGCTTCGGATGCAATATCGGATGCTCTGTCATCGTCTCGCGCCTCTTCGGAGCAAAGCGGTTCAAGGAGCTGAAGACAGCCGTGTACACGACATTGATAAGCGGTGCGGTCCTTTGCACGGTGCTGATGATCCTTGGCTTGATGCTCGGGCGTCCGTTGCTCAACCTAATAAAAACGCCGCAGGACATCTTCGCGGATTCATGGCTCTATCTTGAGATCTATATTTGGGGCTTGCCCTTTGTTATTTTTTACAATGTGGCGAACGGCATATTTTCCGCGCTCGGTGATTCGAAAACGCCGTTCTTCTTCCTCGCCTTTTCCTCAAGCGCGAACATCGCGATGGATATCCTGTTTGTCACGGCGTTTGACATGGGCGTGGCGGGAGTCGCATGGGCGACGTTCATTTGCCAGGGGGTCAGCTGTGTGCTCGCACTCCTGTTTGTATTCAGGCGTTTTTTCCATATAAAAACGGACGGAAGAGCGGCGGCGTTTTCGTTTCCGCTTTTGAAGGAGATCGCTCTTGTCGCGGTGCCGAGTATACTGCAGCAGAGCTTTATCTCTGTCGGCAATATTATTATACAGGGAATAATCAACGGCTTCGGCCCCGGTGTCATGGCGGGATATGCCGCATCGGTCAAGCTGAACAATCTTGTGATCACGTCATTCACGACTCTCGGCAACGGAATTTCAAATTACACATCGCAGAATATCGGCGCCGGCAAAACGGAGAGGATCAAGCCGGGCTTCCGCGCGGGTGTGAAGCTCGTGTGGATAATATGCGTCCCGATCGTGCTCCTTTATGTCACGGCGGGGAAATACCTCGTATATCTTTTCCTCGACTCTCCGAGCCCCGATGCACTTGGCACGGGTGTGATCTTCCTGCGTATCCTGTCGCCGTTTTATTTCATAACCGCGTTTAAGCTCGTGGCGGACGGAATATTGCGCGGCGCGGGAAGGATGCGCTATTTCATGGCGGCAACCTTCACCGACCTGATCCTCAGAGTCGTTCTCGCTTGGCTTTTGTCCATCGCCTTCGGCTCTGTCGGAATATGGCTCGCGTGGCCGATCGGATGGACGGTCGCAACGGCAATGTCGTATTTCTTCTACCGCAGATGCAAGTGGGACTCGGATGCCCATCGGATTGCGGCTTAAAGCAGTCCTGCAAAGCAGTCGCCTCGGCATGGCGTAACAGTCTTTATCGGCTCTCCGCCGCCCCGAGGCGGCTTCTTTTTTGAGCCGATGCTGCCGCCGAAGGACTTGCCGTCGCGGGATTTCTTGCTACCGAAGGTGTATGTTTTTTAAATGCGCAGACCCGTGTTGAATTTTTTAACTAAAATGACGCTCAACTCGCTCGAGCGCCTTGAGGGAGCAGGGAGGTATAAAAAATGCAACACGGGTGCCCCGTGTTGCATTTCCTTTTGCTTTGGCGCTCGGCAGATGCCTCCTCCGAGTGCCGCCCGATAAATTTAATTGAGCGCTTTTTGTCACGCTTATTATTGGATCTCGAGCTGTCTGCCTTTGTCCTCTTTTGCTTCCGCCTTCGGAAGGGTGAGGGAAAGAACACCGTCCTTGTAAGAGGCACTTATGCCGTCCGTATTAATGCCCTCAAGGTCGAAGCTCCTCGTTATCGAGCCGTAGGAGCGCTCTCTTCTTATATACTGATCGTTTCCGTTTTTCTCGCCGTCCTCGGAGCTCTTCTCGGCGTGTATGGTGAGATAACCGTTTTTGATCTCGGCATGGATATCCTCTTTGGCAAAGCCGGGAAGGTCTGCCTCCAGAATATATTCGTTATCGGTCTCACGGATATCGGTCTTGAAGGCAGGAAGCTGACGTCCGAAGAAGTGCTTTTCAAAATCCTCCATTTCTTTGAAGGGATCGTATGCGGCGAAGGTGTGATTGCCGCGGGCAAAGGGTGTAAGTTCAAACATAACAGAATCCTCCTTAAATAATATTTTCGTAAATATATTTTGCAAAAGGTGATTGTTTTATACGGAACATCGGCGCCTTGCATTTCCGCTCTTCCTTTTACATTTATAATAATACACCTGAAATATTAAAAAATAATCAACAAACTGTATTTATAATGTAAACATTAGCACTCTAATATATAGAGTGCTAATAAAAACGCGTTTATAATAGGTAAGACCGTTTGATATTCACACGTAAAATCATCAAACGCGTCGTTGGAGTGCTAAAAACAGTGACTGTACTTAAAAGCGAGCGGCACCGTATTTTTTTGTCGCGTGCTTTCGGCGGTGTGGGATGATGTGGGGGATATATGCGCTTCCGCGATTGCAAGAGCGTTTTTTCGGAGGATGGCGGCTCGAAGAGGCGCGTAATTTTTTTCTTTTTTCGTTTAAGGCCGAATTTACTTGACAATTTTGCTTAAATTAATTATAATATTTAGTATGCTTATGTATGTTTATCTTCGATGACGGGAGGGATAGTTTATGTCAGATGAAATAGAGGCGACAGTCGCCCCGCGTGACTATAAAGCGGAAATTATCGATATAGTTCGCGGTGAGATGCCAGAGGGCGACATGCTCGAGGCGCTTCTCGACTATCACGAAAACGATATTGCCGCGGCACTCGCAGAGCTTGATGTCGGTGAGCGCGCAAAGCTTTACAACGCTCTTGATGTTGAAACGCTCGCGAGCATATTCGAATATGCGGACGACATCGGTGAATATCTGAATGAGCTCGGCACGGAAAAAAGAGTGCAGATCCTTTCGTCCATCGAGACGGCGACGGCCGTTTCATATCTTGAGGAGCTCGACAAGGGCGAGTACGGTTCGCTGGTCGCCATGATGCCCGAGGAGGCAAGAAGGGAGATCTCGCTGCTTAAATCCTTTGACAAGGACGAGATAGGTAGCAAGATGACCACGAATTATATCTCCATCAGGCAGGGGCTCGGCGTCAGGGGCGCGATGAGCGAGCTGATCGTACAGGCGGCGGACAACGACAATGTCTCCACAATTTATGTCGTAGACGGGCAGAACACCTTCGTCGGTGCGATAGATCTGAAGGATCTGATAAGGGCGCGCGCCGGTCTTCCGCTCGAGGAGATAATCATGACGTCCTATCCTTATGTTTATGCGGATGAGGACGTGGATGACTGCATCGAGCGCCTTAAGGGGTATTCCGAGGATTCCATCCCCGTCTTGGATTCGGACAATAAATTGCGCGGCGTTCTGACCGCGCAGGATCTCGCGGAGATGATAGAGGACAAGATCGGCGACGATTATGCAAAGCTCGGAGGTCTGAGCGGTGAGGAGGATGCGGAGGAGCCGCTGATCAAAAGTATAGGAAAGCGCTTGCCGTGGCTCGTGATACTCTTCGGGCTCGGACTCATCGTGTCAAGCATCGTCGGCGTGTTTGACGGCGTTGTCGCAAGCCTGCCGCTGCTCGTTTCGTTCCAATCGCTGATCCTGGGAATGGCGGGAAATGTGGGAACGCAGTCGCTCGCGGTGACGATACGCTCGCTCGTTGACGACGATCTGACGGGCAGGCAGAAGCTTTACTTAGTCTATAAGGAGGTCAGAGTCGGCGTTTGCAACGGACTGATACTCGGCTTGCTCTCCTTCGGCCTCATAGGATTATATTTGTTTGGCGTGAAGGGCACGGCGGCGCCGCTGGCGTTTTCTATCTCGTTTTGCACGGGTGCGGCACTTTTCATCTCTATGCTGCTCTCGAGCGTCTTCGGAACGGCGATACCGATCATTTTCAAGAAGCTCAAGATTGATCCCGCTGTTGCGTCCGGCCCGTTTATAACGACCATCAACGACCTTGTCGCGGTCGTCACATATTACGGACTTGCGTGGGCGCTCTTGGTGAGCAGGCTCTCCTGATCCAATCAATAAAAAAAGACTGATACGGCCCTTTGAACCGCTCAGTCTTTTTTTGTATCTTACAGCATAAGCTCGGAGACGAGTTCCGTCAGCTCTGTCGGATTATCTAAGGAAACGCCGCCGATGAGGCATGCCTCGGCATAAAGTATCTTTGCATACTTCTTGAGCTTTTCCGTATCGCTCTCGTACAGGGACTTCAGCTTCTGCGCAATGGGGTGCGCCGTGTTTATTTCGAGGACGACGCTTGCCTTCGGTGCGTTTTCATCTGCGCCGGGCATCTTCTTGAGTATCTTCTCCATCTCGACGGACAGCTCGCCCTCGCTGGACAGGCAGACGGGGTGCTTACCGAGCGAGGAGGTGAATTTAACCGCGGAGACCTTGCCGATTGCGTCCTTCATTGCCTCAAGCATTTTCTCCGACTCCTCGTTCTCCTTCTTGAGGCTTTCCTTTTCTTCATCGGTCGTGAGGTCGAGCGCCTCTGCGGTAACATTCTTGAAATCGCAATCGGCATATTTGCCGATAACCTTAAGTGCAAATTCATCGACATCGTCGGTGAGGTAGAGTATTTCGTATCCGCGGCTCTTTACGGCATCCACCTGCGGCAGGAGCTCTATCTTGTCTACGGTTTCACCCGCGGCGTAATAGATCGTCTTCTGCCCCTCTGCGAGCGAGGAGGTGTATTCCTTGAGGGAGACGTACTTCCTGTCCTTGGACGAACGGAAGAGGATCAGATCCTGCAGGGTGTCCTTGTGCATTCCGTAATCGGAATAGATTCCGTATTTGAGCTGGATGCCGAATGCGTCAAAAAATTTCTCGTACTTTTCTCTGTCGCTTTCCATCATCTTTTCGAGCTCGCTCTTGATCTTTTTCTCGATTGCCTTCGCCATGATCTTAAGCTGTCTGTCATGCTGAAGCATTTCGCGGGAAATATTGAGCGAAAGGTCGGATGAATCCACAAGACCTCTGACAAAGCTGAAATAATCGGGCAAAAGGTCGGAGCACTTCTCCATTATCATAACGCCGGAGGAGTAGAGCTCGAGCCCCTTCTCGTAATCCTTCGTGTAATAATTAAAGGGTGCGTGAGCGGGGATGAACATGAGCGCGGTGTAGGTCGCCGTTCCCTCGGATTTTTGGGTAATTACTTTTGCGGGTGCCTCGTAATCGTAGAACTTCTCGGTGTAGAAGCTCTTGTATTCCTCGTCTGTGACCTCGGAGCTCGGGCGCTTCCAGATCGGAACCATGCTGTTGAGCGTTTCAAGCTCGGAATAGCTCTCGTATTCGTTTTCGGTGCCTTCCTTCTTGCGGCGCTTTTCAACGAGCATTTTTATCGGATAGCGGATGTAGTCCGAGTACTTTTTGATGAGGCCGCGGAGCCTGTATTCATCGAGGAATTCCGAGTATTTTTCGTCCTCGGTGTCCTCCTTAACATGCAGGACGATCTCAGTGCCGAAATCCGCCTTCTCGCAGGGCTCCGTTGTGTAGCCGCTGACGCCCTCGGATTCCCAGATGGTCGCCTCATCCGTGCCGTAGGGCTTAGACTTGACGGTGATCTTGTCCGCAATCATGAATGCTGAGTAAAATCCGACGCCGAACTGACCGATTATGCTCACATCGTCGCTTTCGTTGCCGTTGCTGTTTTTGAAATCAAAGGAGCCGCTCTTTGCGATAGTTCCGAGATTGTTCTCGAGCTCCTCCCTCGTCATACCGCAGCCGTTGTCGCTTATCGTGATTGTCCTGTCATCCTTACTGAATGAGAGATTGATGGCGTATTCGTCGCGTCCGACCTGAATGCTCGTGTCGGTCAGGGAGCGGAAATACAGCTTGTCGATCGCGTCGCTCGCGTTCGATATAAGCTCACGCAAGAAGATCTCCTTGTGTGTATATATCGAATTGATCATCATGTCGAGCAGCTTTTGTGATTCTGCTTTAAACTGTTTTTTCTTCATTTTAATATATACCCCCAAAAAAATTAATGCATTTTTAGCACTTGCAACATTTGAGTGCTAAAACATTATAACACTTATTGCCTCCTTTGTCAATACCACATTGTGAATAAATTTAAAATTAACATTGCCGAAATTGTTATGGAGCGACATTGAAAAACAAAAGAATCGAGGTCGGCAATGACCTCGATTCTTCAACGGGCAGATATAAGCTGTCACCTCTTAATACCACATTAGACTCGTTAAAAGTAAAGCTAATGAGAAAATCGCAATATATGTAAAGACCAAGGAGCAAGCGGAAACGGCAATGCCCGCTATTCCGAGCCCCTTCAAGCCCTCGCCGCGTCTGCTCGCTTGGATCACCCCTATGATGGAGAGGGTGAGGCCGGCAATGGCGACGAGTCCGAAAAACGACAAAAACAGGCTGCCTAAGGATAAAACAAAGCCCGTTATGCAAAATGCGTTCGACTTCTTCTTGGCGGGCATATACGGCGGGCAGGGTGGCGGAGCAAAATCGTGGCGGCAGAAGCTTTCTTTCGGCGGTTGCTCCTCAGCGGTCTCTTTTTGAGCATTTACCGACGCGCCGCAATTGGCGCAAAAACGCGCGTCTGCGGGGATTTCTTTTCCGCAAAATTTGCAAAGCATAAATGATCTCCTCCTAAAATGATTTTTCTGATATTGTAATTATTATACAGTATATTCAACATTTTGTCAATAGAAATGAAAGACTGCTTAAAAGATAAGTTTAACGTCTCGTGCGATTTGACGATTTTGCGGATCTTTAAAAAGCGGAGCAGGGCATAATATCTTTTTATGTTATTAAATAAAAACAGCTGACATAGCTCATTGCATTGCTATGTCAGCTGTTTAAATCATCGGCTCGTTCGGTATTTATGCGATAAGATCAGGCAACACCGATATTTTGCCGATGATCGACA
This sequence comes from uncultured Ruminococcus sp., assembly GCA_964593825.1. GTDB lineage: Bacteria > Bacillota > Clostridia > Oscillospirales > CAG-272 > UBA1740. The sequence goes on along the minus strand of CAZQII010000017.1, from coordinate 13,959 downwards.
AAATTCTTTGTTTTATTATATTTTATGTCAGTTTGCGGCCTTGACGATCGCGGTGAATTTGTCGGTCTTGAGAGAAGCACCGCCGATGAGTCCGCCATCGACGTTCACCTTGGAGAGCAGCTCCTTTGCGTTTCCGTCATTCATGGATCCGCCGTACTGAACGGTGACCTCTTCCGCAGCATCCGCACCGTATGCCTCTGCTATTGCCGCACGGACAAAGCCGTTGCCCTCGTCGGCCTGCTCCGCCGTTGCGGTAACACCCGTGCCGATCGCCCAGACGGGCTCGTAAGCAACGATTATATTCTTGAGCTGATCCTTCGAAACATTGGTGAGCGCCATCTTGGTCTGGAACTTAAGGAGATTCTCGGTATAGCCGAGTTCTCTTTCCTCGAGAGTCTCACCGACGCAAACGATAGCCTTGAGCCCTGCGTTTACAGCAGCAAGAGTGCGGAGGTTGACCGTTTTATCGGTTTCCGCAAAATACTGTCTTCTCTCCGAGTGGCCTATTACAACGTACTCGACGCCTGCGTCAACGAGCATTTTTGCCGAAAGCTCACCGGTGTATGCTCCGGACTCCTTAAAATGCACATTCTCCGCGCCGATCTTGATGTTCGTTTCCTTTGCCGCTTCCACTGCCGCGGGGATGTCGATTGCCGGAACGCAGAGCACGATGTCGCAGCCGTTGAGACCGTCGACCATGGGGGCGAGCTCCGTTATGAACTTCTTCGTGTCCGACGGAGTCATGTTCATCTTCCAGTTGCCTGCAATTACAGTTCTTCTCATATCTATATCTTCCTTTTATTTTATTTGATAAATTTTGACCGCCCGCGGACGGGCGGTCGGTTATTTCTTTTTCGGACGGATTATTTATCCATCAGGCAGGAAATGCCGGGGAGATCCTTACCCTCAAGGAACTCAAGCGATGCACCGCCGCCTGTGGAGATGTGCGTGATCTTGGGAGCAAAGCCGAGCTGCTCGCATGCAGCTGCGGAATCGCCGCCGCCGACGATCGTTGTGGCCGAGCTGTCTGCAAGCGCCTGAGCGACCGCGATCGTTCCCTTAGCGAGCACGGGGTTCTCGAAAACGCCCATGGGGCCGTTCCAAACAACTGTCTTCGCGGAGAGGACGGCGTCTGCAAAGAGCTTTGCGGACTTGGGACCGATGTCGAGTCCCTCCTTGTCCTCGGGGATCTTGTCTGCGTCAACGTACTCAACGTCAACGGGAGCGTCGATGGGGTTGGGGAATGCGTCTGCAACGGCAGTATCAACGGGGAGGAGGAGCTTAACACCGTTTTCCTCCGCCTTCTTCATCATTTCGCGGCAGTAGTCGATCTTCGTCTCGTCGAGGAGCGACTTACCTACGCAGAATCCCTTTGCGGCATTGAATGTGAATGCCATTCCGCCGCCGATAATAAGCGTGTCAACCTTTGTGAGGAGGTTATCGATAACATTGAGCTTGTCGGCAACCTTTGCACCGCCGAGAATTGCAACGAAGGGACGCTCGGGGTTCGAAAGAGCCTTACCCATAACGCCGATCTCCTTTTGGATGAGGTATCCGCAAACGGCGGGAATGTAATCTGCAACGCCGGCGGTGGAGGCATGAGCTCTGTGTGCCGCACCGAATGCGTCGTTAACAAATATATCTGCCATGGAGGCGAGCTCCTTTGCAAAGTCGGGAGCGTTCTTTTCCTCGCGGGCGTCAAATCTCGTGTTCTCAATGAGGACGGCCTCGCCTGCCTTCATTGCGGCGATCTTAGCCTTTGCATCAGCACCGATGATATCCTCTGCGAAGGTGACCTTCGTTTCGCCGAGGAGCTCGTTAATCTTATCGCAAACGGGCTTAAGCGTGAGTTTCTTCTTATCGGACGTGGCCGCCTTTGCAAGATACTCGGCGGTTGCTGCAGCACGCTCTGCCTCGGGGAGCTTTTCAACAGCCTTCTTTTCTTTCTTTGTAAGTCCGAAGCCCTCTGTAAAGATGTTATGGGGCTTACCCATGTGAGAGCAAAGGATAACCTTCGCGCCGTTGTTCATGAGATACTTTATTGTGGGGAGAGCCTCTACGATCCTCTTCTCGGAGGTGATAACTCCGTCCTTCATGGGAACATTGAAGTCGCAACGCACGAGCACGGTCTTGCCGGCAACGTCGATGTCCTCAATGGTCTTCTTGTTGTAAGCTGCCATTTTTTGTACTCCTTTTTAAATTAAATTATTTTACCTTTTATATAATAGCACAAAGCGCTCCTTCTGTCAAGCGGGAAAGTAAAATTTGTTAATTATTTCACGCACTTTCGAGTCAGATCAGCGTGCGTAAATAGTCGTGTCCGGCCTTGATTGCGGGGAGGACGTCCTCCATGCCCTCGAATTCGACGGAAATATACGAGTCGTAGCCCGCTTTTTTAAGAATGCTTATGCATCTCTTAACGGGAACGACGCCGTGGCCGATCACCGTTCCGCGCAGGAAGTTGCCGCCGTTAGTGGGGAAGAAGCCGCCGGGGTTGCCCTCCTCACCCGTCTTGAAGAGAAAGTCCTTTGCGTGCACATGGAATGCGTACCGCGCCGCGATGTCGACGGCGGCTGAGGGCTCCGCATCCGCGCAAAGGAAGTTGCCCATATCGACGAGCCAGCCGTAATTGTCCGAGTTTACCGCTCTTATGAGCGCCTCGACTCTCTCGGGCGCCTGGAATATGTAGCCGTGGTTTTCGGTGCATGTGCGTATGCCCTTGGATCTTGCGTATTCCGTAACGCGGCGGATGATCGGTGCGATCTCGTTGAGTGCCTCGCGCCAAGAGTAAAGGTGCTTTGACGGCAGAGCGTAGCAGACATCGTGTCTGAGGATCGGGGCGCCGAGCGCGGCGGCGATGTCGATCTTGCGGCACACCTCGTCCACGACCGCGTCCTTGTCCTCCTTCATAAAGTCAGCACCAACGGTGTATGCGATGATATCGAGCCCGATTTCTGCGCAATGCTCCTTAATCTCGTTTGCGGTCTTTATCGGATCGGGTGCGAGGCTTTTGTCAAGGTCGATGAATTCTATACCGTCGAAGCCCATCTCCTTGGCCTTGTCGCAGATCTCGATGTAGTCACAGCCCGTCGCCTTTGAATATTTGCTGAAGCTGTAGCTTGATACTCCGATTTTCATTTTTATGTTCTCCTTTGAAAATAATTATGATTTCACTCCGATTTTACCATAAATAATAAAAATTGTAAATAGGAAATCAAAAAAATGATAGAAAATCAGAGCTCTTGCGGCGAAAATTTATATTTTGACCGAACCCGTGACCGCTTTTGCACGTGAGTAGAACTTCGCACGGCGTTTTTTTCTCTGTTTGCCGGGTGACGGATATATCTTAATATGTCGATTTTGAACAACTTTTCTCCGGTTTCGAACGTTGACAAACGCGAGGAGGCATGGTATGATATATACATATCAAAATTACTTTCGGAGGAAATCTTCAATGGCAAAAATAACAGTCGATACATCAGAGTGCATAGGGCGTATAAAGCCCATGCACGCAGTCGGGCAGGCTCCCTTGCAGGGGCTGGGTGTCGAGCACTTCGACAAGGTGAAATATCTTAAGGACATCGGTGCACCGTTCTCGCGCCTGCACGATGTCGGCGGTCTTTACGGTCGCGGGATATTTGTGGACATACCGAATATTTTCAGGAATTTCGACGCGGATGAAAACGATCCCGCATCTTATGACTTCACGTTCACGGACGGGTTGATTTGTGCTTTGGTCAAGGCGGGCGTCGAGCCCTACTACCGTCTCGGTGTCACTATCGAAAATCAGGCGGAGATCAAATCGTACAGGATCGACCCGCCGAGCGATTATCGGAAGTGGGCGCGCATTTGCGAGCATATAATAGCTCACTATATCGATGGATGGGCGGACGGATTTAAATACAAGATCACTTATTGGGAAATATGGAACGAGCCGGACGACTCAAACGAACTGCGCGTATCTCAGATGTGGACGGGCAGCGCAGAGGATTATTACAGGCTCTATGACATAACGTCCAAGCATCTGAAGAGCGTGTTCGGCGACAGGATAAAGGTCGGCGGATATGCCGCCTGCGGCTTCTATGCCGCGGTCGGAACGCTCAACGACGCGCGCTGTCAATACTATGTGAAGTTCTTTCACGGATTTATGGAATACATCGGGAAAAGCGGCGCTCCGCTCGACTTTTTCTCCTGGCACAGCTACGATCCCACGCGATCGACGGTGCTGATGGCGAGATGGGTGAGGGAACAGCTCGACCGTTACGGATTTGAAAAAACGGAGAGCCATCTCAATGAATGGAATCCCTTTGTGCTCGAGCGCGGCACGGCGCATCATTCCGCGGAGATCGCCGCCATGATGCTTGCAATGCAGAACGAGCCGCTCGATCTGCTTGTGTTCTACGATGCAAGCATGCCGTCCGTCGGCCCCTACGGCGGACTCTTTAATCCTATCACGTATAAGCCGTGGCATGCGTATTATTCGCTCGCGGTATTTAATCATTTGTACAGGCTCGGAGGTCAGATCCGGCTCAAATGCGACACGGACGGTATCTATGCCGTCGCCGCCTCGGACGGCGAGCGGACGGTCATCGCCGTCTCAAACATTTCGGGAAGCACGCACAGCATTGAGATAAGCGGTGTCGATCTGAGCGGCGCGCATTTCTATACGCTCGATCAGGAGCGTCTGCTCTCGTGGACGCCCAGGGCGGATGAGATAGAAAACAATGCGGTGATCATGATAGAAATATAAAAACAAAAGCTGCACCCAATGCGAAAAAACTTTACACGGGGTGCGGCTTTTTATGTTAATATATGATTTTGAGCTTCTCTTTTGTGAATGCGTGCAGCAGTGCGGATGCGTCGGAATACCCGACGCGGCAGGCGGCGTCTGCAACGGAAACACCGTCGTTTATCAGTCCCTCGGCCGTGGTCAGACGTAGCCTTTTCAAATAGGCGTACGGCGTCAATCCCATAACGCGGGAAAATCTTCTTATGAACCCGTCCTCGCACATGTAGACGTATGCCGCCATGTCGGATACCGTAAGCTTTTCGTGCATGCGTCTGTTCATCAGCGATATGGCCTGCGTGACCGCGCTGTCGGAGATGAAGTCGACGCCGTTTGCGTCCGCGATGCGCGTGACCAGGTATGAGATTGAGGATCTGAACATATCGAAGAAGTCGCTTTCATCCGCGGCATCGCTTTCGACGCCCGCGCTTCTTCTCCGACAGGCGAGCGTGAAGGTATCAAGCGCGAGCTTCATCGCCTCTGTGCCGTCCGGCTCCATCGAGATTATACGATCGCATTTCGCTGGTGAGATGAGCGAAAAGTCCGCGTAGCTGTGTAAGAATTCCGTATCTCCGATCACCGCAGGGGCAAAATATACCGTCTCGGGGACAAAGTATATCCGCCCTTCGGAGATCACCGTTTTTCCGTTTTTATCGTAGCAACCGGCGTATCCGCTGTGCACGGTATATATTCTGTTGGTCTTGTAAAGCGCGTCGCCCACGTACCATTTTTCTCCCACGGAGATCTTGCCGAATCCGACGATCTGTCCTATCTTCATAAATATTGTCAACGCTAACGACGGCACCGAACACCGCCGAAATTATCGACACGCCCCCCAACTGATTTAAGATTTAAGTACCCTTTGTGTAAATTTTATCACATAAAATCGCTTTTGTCAACAGCAATGTTCGGTAGATGAGAAAAGCTTGTATTTGAAAAGAAAAATGTTAAAAAGCAGAGCAAGGGGAGACCGACGGATGACCCCGCCGCGCCCTCGCTCTGCCTTTTATTGCTTTTTTACGCTTTTATAAAGCCCGCGCGGCCGTCGGCCGCAATTCGGACATATGCCGCCCGCATATTATTTAAAAAGCTCGTTTTTGTTGAATGTATAATCGCATCCGCTTGCGGTGAGCGTGATGTTTCCGTCCGTGTCGCACCTGACCGCCGTGATCGGATTCTTCTCATCCTTAAAAGGAACGAGCACCGTTGCGGCGGCGGTAAGCGCACCGCTGTAAACAAAGTTCACCGTGGGTGTCGGGAAGTGCGGGTTGTCGCCCGGCTTGTGGTTGGGCTTCCATCCCATGAACACGGGCTCATGCTGTCCCTTGATTATCTTCGGGGCGGTCATGCCTATTATATCGAAGCCTACGCCGTCGCCGCAATCCGCGCTGACCGACATAGCGCTTACGTGCTCGGCAACCTCGCCGAGGTGCCAGAGGAGGGTATAACTGTGCTCGCCTCCGTCCGTCGGAATGAATTTGTCGTAAACGGTGTAGAAGGGGATCTTGATGTCGCCGAGGCCGTTTTTGTGCCAGATGAGCGTGCGCTCGTGGCGGACGGCGATGTGCTCCTTGCCGTATCCCTCGTCGTAGAAGCCCTCCGCAATCTCGACATCATCGCCGAAATAGGCCTTGATATCCGCCTTCTTCTTGATGAATTCCTTTTGCCATTTGTAAATATCTCTGCGGCTCTGTCCGAGTCCGTCCACGAGTGCGGTGTTGTGCGAGTAGGACGAGAGTATGTACTTACGCATATCGGAGGTGTCGTATCTGAATGTTCCGGGATCGTCGAGGAGTCTTTTGCCGTGGGCATGGAGAAGTATCTGGAGCTTATCCTCGTGCTGATGTGCAAAGCCGAAGGGTGCGGACTCGAGTATAGCGCAGGAGTCGTCTGTGCCCCAGCCGCTCCTCATGATGGCAAAGCCGCTGTAATCCATGAGTATCGACTTGAAGGGGGGCTCGCTGCCCTTGCCCTCGCCGATGTATTCAAATTCGGAGCGGAAGTCGGGCATGAGCTCGATGACCTCGCGGCTCACTCCGGGGACGTCGATCCTTCCTCCGTCGTTGAAGTCGGGGCTCTTCTTGTCCGGCATCATCAGCTTGATGTATATGCGGTAAAGATTTGCGACATTGCGCTTGAATTCATCGTCGAGCGGCACGCCCAGTCTGTTGTGGATGTCGATGATAGTTCTGTATGTATGGATGACCACTCTGTGATATCCGGTGGTAAGCTCGAACTGGAATCCGTCATCGTATATCTGCACGCCGAACTCCTCCGTGAGCCTCCTCATCGCGTATTTTTCCCACTCCGCGCTCTCCTTGAAGAAGGGATAGCACAGTGCGGCGGCGTCAACACCGCTCATCTCGGTGATGAGCCAGTTGTGGCTCGTCGGAGCGTTCAGGATCCTGTCGACATTCTCCCAAACGGAGCGGAAAAAGCAGGTGAGCATATGGTCGGAGAGCGTCTTCGACTTGCAAAATGCCATTATCGCCGTTGTCCACGATGTCTGGAGCCTTATTCCGCATTCGAGCGTGCGCCATGCGAGGGTCGCAAATCCGCTCGTGCCGTGCTCGGGCTTTTCCGTCTGCTCCGCCCAGCTCATGAAATAGTCGTTGAATGCCGCGGCATATTTTTCGTCGCCCGTTGCGCGGAAGAGCGACGCGAGCGTGGCCCACTCCGGATGCCTCGAGAGCTGCCATGTCCATTCCGCGTACTTGTTGTATGTCGGGTTTGCGTACCAGTCGACATGGCGGTCGGGGAACTGCATGGGAACGCCGCAGGACGAGACCCACCCGTCAAGGATCCTGTCGCCGCTCGCCAAAAGATCCTCTGTCAGCTCGGGCACCTTTATTCCCGAGAAGAATTTGGTCGTGTCAAGCGCACCGTTTCTTATAAAATCGGCGAACTGCTTTTCCGCCGCAGCCTCTCCCCTTTCGGTGAAGGTGCGGGAAATGCCCTTGAGCCCGTCGAAGGATTCGTCGAGCTTTTCCGTGAAGAATTCGGCGGCGCTGAGCTTTATTGCCATAATGTATATTCTCCTTTTATTTTGTTTTTGTTTTATTTTATCATGAAATACTTTGATTTTCAATACATTTAAGAAAAAAAGAAAGTTTTGTGCAAATTCACCAGTCGCGCTTGTGAAGGTTGTCCAAGAGGGTTTTAACACTTCCTACATATTTTTATTACATCGCGTTTCATTTTTAATCTTGACACCCCCGATATTTTATGGTATACTTTCTTTGAATAAAATTTGGAGGGTAGACGATTTGAGAGCTGCACTTTTCAACAAAATTAAAGAAGCCCTGATATCCGTGTTACCGGTCGCCGCCATTGTTTACATATTGAATCTTATCGGTCTTGTAGATCTTAGCGGGGCGGAGCTTCTTGTTTTCGGTATTTCCGCGTTGTTCCTCGTTTTCGGCATAGGAATGTTCAGCCTCGGTGCAGATCTTGCGATGACGCCGATGGGTGAGCAAGTCGGAGCCGGACTCACAAAATCAAAAAGCATAAAGATTTTGCTTTCCGTTGCGTTCCTCATGGGCGTGCTCATTACCGTCGCGGAGCCGGATCTGTCCGTCCTAGGCGAGCAGGTCAAGGATGTGATCGACAAGCAACTGCTGATCTGGGCGGTCGGCATAGGAGTGGGAATATTTTTGCTCCTCTCCGTTTTGAAGATGCTCTTCAAGATCCCGCTCTCGATGATGCTGTTCTTCTTTTACATGATCCTTTTTGCGGTCTCGTCGCTCGTAATCTTAAACGGAAACGGGGATTTTCTCGCGCTTGCGTTTGACTCGGGCGGAGTAACCACCGGTCCCATCACCGTTCCCTTTATCATGGCGCTCGGTGTCGGCATTGCGATGACCCTCGGCGGCAAGAATGCCAGCGAGAACAGCTTCGGCATGATTGCGATGTGCTCCGTCGGACCGATACTCGCCGTAATGCTCCTCGGAATAGGAATAAGGGGCGAGATAGTATATGAGGCTCCGTCTTATTCGATCGAGTCGGCGTACGGCATGGCGCTCTTGAAGACGTTGCTCCACACTGCGCGTGAGGTGCTTTTGGCGCTCGGACTCATCGTTGCGTTCTTTGCGATCCTTCAGATATTCTGCCTGAAGCTGCCGAAAAAGCGTATCATGAAGATCGGAGTGGGTCTTATCTATACGTTCCTCGGACTTGTAACGTTTTTGACAGCTGTAAATGTCGGCTTCATGCCGATCGGCTATACGATAGGCACGCATCTCGCGGAGAAGTCGCCGGTCGTGATAGTGATATTCGGTCTTTTGCTCGGCGCTCTCACGGTCCTTGCGGAGCCCGCCGTCCATGTGCTTAACAAGCAGGTCGAGGAGGTCACCGACGGAACAGTAAGCAAGAGATCCGTCATGATCGCGCTCTCGGTCGGTGTCGGAATCTCGATCGCACTGTCCATGATCCGCATAATCTGCGATTTCAGTATACTTTATTACGTAATCCCCGGCTATTTCATCTCTCTCGGCCTTTCGTTTTTCGTGCCGAAGATATACACCGCCATCGCCTTTGACTCGGGCGGAGTTGCGAGCGGCCCCTTGACGTCGGGATTTATTCTTCCGCTTTCGATAGGTGTGTGCTGTGCCCTTCAGGGGCAGGATTCGGTTCTGAATCTCGCGTTCGGTATCGTCGCGATGGTTGCGCTGACGCCGCTCATCACGATACAGATCCTCGGCTTCAGGGCCGTTGTCGCGGAACAGATGAGGAAGAAGATCGCGATGCGGCGCATACTTGACGCGGATGATGAGCAGATCATCAGATTTATGTGATAAGGAGGCTCTCGGCTTATGCCACTGAAAATAACAAAAGAAATAAGAGCGGCAAGACGTAAGACAAAGGAATCTCTCGCCCCACACAAGCTTTTGCTGCTGTTTACCGTGGTCGACAGACGCAAGACCGAATTTTACATCGACCTTTTGCAGAGCTTTGAGATCAATATGCAGATCGCGCTTTCCGCCGGCGGAACGGCAAAGACGGAGATGCTCGAGCTGCTCGGACTCGCAAATTCCGACAAGAGCGTTATCATCAGCGTGATAAAGGAGGAAAGAGCCAAGGAGGCTCTCGCCGCGCTTGACGAAAGGTTCAAAACGATTAAAAACGGCAAGGGAATTGCTTATACCGTCCCCATGACAGAGACCGTGGGACTTGCAATATATCAGTTCCTCGCAAATTTGCCCAAGTAAAGGAGATGCGTTATGAAATATAATCACGAAGTAATATTTTGCATAGTAAATGCCGGCTTTTCCGATGCTGTTATGACCACCGCGAAGGAGTTCGGCGCACGCGGCGGCACCGTCATACACGGCAGAGGCACCGCAAGCAGCGAGGCGGAAAAGCTTTATAAAATTACGGTACAGCCGGAGAAGGAGATCGTCATGATCCTCGTCAAGGAGGATATAAAGGACGATATACTCAGCGCGCTTTACCGCTCCGTCGGACTCAATACCCCCGGGCAGGGAATTGCGTTCTGCCTGCCGGTCAACGATGTTGTCGGACTGTCCGAGGACGCAGAGCCTCAGCCGCAGGAAGAGAATGCGGAAGAGGAATGACATAAAAAATGCAAGCAAAGGATCAGCCGCACGCCGCGGCTGATCCTTTGCTTACCGTAAAAATCCGAAGAGGCTTCGATGACATGTATAAATTTGATGAGACCGATAAAAATATCGCACAAAGAGTGCTAATATAAAAAGAATCGGACAAATGCTTGACAAAAGTCTACAAATATGGTAGAATATCGGTGTCAAAAAGAACGGAGGCTTAGTGATGAAACAATTTTCTGTCGGCGGAATGAGCTGTGCCGCGTGCTCGGCGAGGGTCGAAAAGACAGTCAAGGGGCTTGACGGCGTTGAAAGCTGTTCTGTTAATCTTCTGACGGCTTCGATGTGCGTGGAGGGAGATGTAAGCGATGACGTGATCGTTGCCGCTGTGAAAAAGGCCGGATATTCCGCAAGGCCGAAGGGCGCGGAAAAGCGCAAGGACGACGGCGACGCGCTTCGCGATATGGAAACTCCGCGCTTGATAAAAAGGCTTGCCGCATCGGTCGGATTCTTGCTCGTGCTCATGTATTTTTCAATGGGGCACATGCTCGGATTTCCGCTCCCCGATGCTCTGGAGGCAAATCCCGCGGCGCAGGGGCTGATCCAGCTTCTCCTCTCCACGGCTTTGCTGGTGATCAATCAAAAATTCTTCGTAAGCGGCACCCGTGCGTTGCTTTTGCGCGCGCCGAATATGGACACGCTCGTTGCTCTCGGCTCCGCGGCATCGTATATATACAGCGTTTGGGGACTGTTTTCCATGATCCTTCATCCGCAGAGGGCGGGAGAATATCTGCATGAGCTTTATTTTGAGTCGGCGGCGATGATCCTCGTTTTGATCACGGTCGGAAAGACGCTTGAGGCGCTCGCAAAGGGTAAGACGACGAATGCGATAAACGCTTTGATGAAGCTTTCACCTCCCACCGCAACGGTCATAAGGAACGGTAAGGAAGCCGTGATACCGACCGATGAGGTCCGCGTCGGAGATATTTTTATTATCCGCCCGGGCGACAGCATCCCCGTGGACGGTGAGGTGATAGAGGGGGAGAGCGCAGTTGACGAATCGGCCCTCACCGGCGAGAGCATACCCGCCGAAAAGGCCGTCGGATCACGCGTTTTCGCGTCGACCTCGAACAGATCGGGATTTTTAAAATGCTCGGCGAGCTCCGTCGGTGAGGGAACGGCGATCGCCGGGATCATAAAGATGGTGTCCGAGGCATCGGCGACCAAGGCCCCGATCGCAAAGATCGCCGACAAGGTCTCCGGAGTATTCGTGCCGTTTGTGATGCTTGCGGCGGCAGTGTGCGCCGCCGTGTGGCTCGCGGTCGGTGAGAGCGTCGGATTCGCTCTGGCACGGGCGATCTCCGTCCTTGTGGTAAGTTGCCCGTGTGCCCTCGGCCTTGCAACTCCGGTCGCCATAATGGTGGGCAGCGGAGTTGGCGCCAAAAACGGTATGCTTTTCAAAAACGCAACGGCGCTCGAGGTGTCCGGCAAGGTGCGGAACATCGTGCTCGACAAAACCGGCACCATAACCGAAGGTCGACCCCGTGTGACGGAAATGACGGCATTTTCCCTTTCTGAGCAGGAGCTTTTGCGCTATGCGGCGGCGGTAGAGGAGGGGAGCGAGCATCCGCTCTCCGTTGCGGTGAAGGAGCACGCCCTCCTTTGCGGCGTTGATGTGCCGCGCTCGCAGTCGTTCACCGCGTATGCCGGCGGCGGTGTTTGCGCCGAGGTCGATGGCGAGACGGTCATCGGTGGCAGCCTTAAATTCGTCGGTGAAAGAGTCAATGTGGATGCCGAAGCGCGAGCCGTGTATGAGGGCTACGCCAAGGAGGGCAAGACACCTCTGCTGTTTTCCAAGGGCGACAGACTCATCGGTATAATTGCGGTCCGCGATGCAGTGAAGCCCGATTCGCCCAAGGCGATCGAGGATATGAAGAGGCTCGGAATAAAGGTCACGATGCTCACCGGCGACAACGAGATGTCTGCCTCGGCAATTGCCGCGGAGTGCGGTGTCGATGCGGTGATTGCCGGAGTGATGCCGGACGGAAAGGAGCGCGTCGTTCGCGAGCTTTCGAGAGAGGGCGCCGTCATGATGGTCGGCGACGGTATCAACGATGCACCTGCGCTCGTCCGTGCGGATGTCGGCGTGGCGATAGGTCGCGGAACGGACATCGCGATAGATTCCGCCGATGTGGTCCTCACCGGCTCGCATCTTTCCGATGTTGTGGGCGCGGTGCGGCTCGGACGCGCTGTAATGCGGAATATAAAGCAGAATCTCTTCTGGGCATTTTGCTACAATATAGTCGGGATCCCGCTCGCCGCAGGCGCGTTTATCTCGCTCTTCGGCTGGAAGATGACGCCGATGTTCGGTGCTGCGGCGATGAGCCTGTCGAGCTTCATTGTTGTCATGAACGCGCTGCGCTTAAATCTTCTTCGTATAGGAAGGACAGAAAAGAAAAATGCTCCTGCGGAAGCAACCGCGGAGCAGAAAATATAACTTTCCCGTATTTTATGAAAAGCAAAGGTCGGATGAACGCTCGAGTTCTCCGACCTTAAATCTTTTCAGTGCTTTGTTTCGCACGGCTGCTTTTTCTTCTCTCTTCTTTTAGCTCTCCTTTTCAAAAGCGACGGAGTGAAGACCAGAAAAAGGGACAGTATAAAAACGAACGAGCAGACCGCCGTTCCCGTGATCGCGGTGACTCTGCGCCTGAATTCAAACGATTCCGCGCTTCCGAACGTGTCGATCAGCACGGTTTCGAGTATGAGCATGGAGACCGCCGCCGCGGTGAAGTTTATTACCTTCGACGCCGTCAGGGCGGGGCTGTGCAGCTTTCTGTATTTTATGACGCCGACGGTCGCGGTGATCAATGCGCCGACGGTATACGAGAACATCGCGACAGAGCAGAGCCAGCCCGTCGTAAATCCACGTCCGTATATGACTATGTAAAATACCATGAATATTAGGGCAAGATTCATGAAGATCAGAGATATTCCTATAAACAGGCGCACCTGCGTGCTGTTTCTTGTCGATGTGCTGCCCGGCTTGAAGTCGTAGAACAAAAATATCCTCATGACGAGGAGCGCCGTGTAATAGCCCGCAAGAACATAAAACCAGAACGACATGTTGATTAGACCGAGCACGCACTGCATTACGATATATACGATATCGAAAATTATAGATGCCGGAAGCGAAAATTTGACGCGTAAAAACGGATCCGTCGTAAACTTGTGCACGAAAATATTGTTGCGCTGAACGGATTTCAAAAAGCCGATTACCGTGGGAATGCGTATCAGGATCACTGTCAGTGTGTATACGGAGACCGCGATCGCAACGGTCTTTTCAAGCAAATTCGCATCGGCAATAAAAATATAAAATAGTCCCGCGGTGGAGAAGGGGATCAGAAAGGCTATCGTAACTCCAGACGGCAGGAACAGTCGCTTGATGAATTTAAACAACTTATTCATTGTGTTATATTTTACCCGAAAAAATGTACTTTGTGCAAGTGCACCATTTTATTTTACATTATTTTTGTGAATAAATCAAGGGTGAGAATGTAAAATATTGCATTATTTGCATAAATCGCGGAGGATCGGCTTGAACCGCGCGCGAAG